>NZ_DASVUM010000027.1:0-22479 GCF_036387035.1 Pseudomonas sp.
CCGAAGCGGCCGCCGCTGCCGCCGCACTATTGCAACGCACCCATGAGCAACAGTACGAAGACTGGTACCGCACGTTCTGGGAATTTAACGAAACCCTGTTCATCGACTACCAAAACGGCAGCTGGCGCCACGAGCTCAACCAGCAAAACCAGCCCAGCGCTGACATCTGGCCGGGCAAGCCGGACCTTTACCACGCCTATCAGGCGACGCTGCTGCCGGTACTGCCGCTGGAGCTGAGCCTGGCGACGGCGCTGGCGAACCGGGCCTAACCCCCGGCGTTTGCGGAGTCTGTTCGCCGCAGATGACGGAATCGCCGAAGTCCCTGTAGGAGCCGGCTTGCTGGCGTGTCAGGCGAAGGCGATGTGTCTGGCTAAATGCCTTCGCCAGCAAGCCGGCTCCTACGGAACTTTGTTCGCCGCAGATGACGGAATCGCCGAAGTCCGTGTGGGAGCCGGCTTGCTGGCGAACCCGGCGTGTCAGGCGAGGGCGATATGTCTGGCTCAATGCCTTCGCTAGCAAGCCGGCTCCCACGGAACTTTGTTCGCCGCAGATGACGGAATCGCCGAAGTCCCTGTAGGAGCCGGCTTGCTGGCGAACCCGGCGTGTCAGGCGAGGGCGATGTGTCTCGCTCAATGCCTTCGCCAGCAAGCCGGCCCCTACGGATTTACGTTCAGCCTCGGCCTTTGGCTCGCCTCGATCAATCAGGCACCTACCATCGGATCAAACCTTCACTTCAATCCACGTCGGCGCATGGTCGCTGGCGTGGGGCAGGTCCCTGACCCAACGGTCCACTCCCGCATTTTTCAGCCTTGGGGCCAACGCCTTGCTCAACAGCAGATGGTCGATGCGCAGCCCGGAGTTGGTCTTCCAGTGGTTACGGAAATAGTCCCAAAAGGTGTAAATCCGCTCATCAGGAAACTTCGCGCGCAGCGCGTCGGTCCAGCCCTGATCCAGCAGGCGTTGGTAGCACGCCCGGCTTTCCGGTTGCAGCAGGGCATCCTTGAGCCATGAGCGGGTGTTGTAGATGTCCTCGTCAGTGGGGATGACGTTGTAATCCCCGGCCAGCACCACCGGGTGCTCGCTCTTGAACAGCGAGTCAGCGTGTGTGATCAGGTGTTCGAACCAGTCCAGCTTGTACTCGAACTTCGGCCCGGGCTGCGGGTTGCCGTTGGGCAGGTAAAGGCATCCAACGATCACGCCCTGAACAGCTGCCTCCAGATAACGGCTGTGGCTGTCCTTTTCATTTCCCGGCAGGCCCCGCCGAATTTCCAGCGGCTCACTGTCGCGGGACAGAATCGCCACGCCGTTCCACGACGGCTCGCCCTGCCAGATCACGCCGTAGCCAGCGTTGCGGATGTCCTCGGCAGGGAAGGCCGTGTCGGCCGCCTTCAGTTCCTGCAAACACACGATGTCGGGCGCTTCTTTTTCCAGCCATTGCAACAGAATCGGCAACCGCGCGCGGATGCCGTTGATATTGAACGTGGCGATTTTCAACGTGGCCATGGCGTTCTCCAATGAGTGTGAAGCGTTGGAGGGCGGCAGATCGTCGAAGATTCCATCGCAATGCGCAGCGCCTGCTGCTGGCTGGCTTAGGGAATTCAGGCGAAGCGTTGCGACACGCGAATCACCTGCCGGGCAATATAGGCGCCGGTAACGATCACGCCAAACAGCCGCAGGGTTTGCATTGCCAGCACGAAGCCGACGTCCGAATGCGTGTCGATGGCAATGATCGCCATCGCGTCGAGGCCGCCGGGGCTGGTGGCCAGGTACACCGAAAGAAAGTCCTTGCCCATCATCTCGGCGATGGCCCAGGCCGACAGTGCGCAGAGCAGAATCAGCACCAGCGCGCCGGCAACCATGGCCGGCAGCCGCCGCCAGACGTAGCGGATGGTCTCGCGGTCAAAGCGCAGGCCGATGTAGCTGCCGATCGCCCCGTAGGCGATTGCCAGCACCCAGGTGGGCAACGTGATTTGCAACAGGCCGCTCAACTGCAGCGCGCCGCCCAGCAGCAAGGGCACCAGCAGCGCGCCGGCCGGCAACCGACTGCCGAGCGTGACGCCGATCACGATCACCAGCAGGCTCAAGCCCAGGTTGAGCAGGTTCATCCCGTGCAACAGCACGCCTGTACTGTGGGCGGCCGAACCGCCGGCATCGGCGCCAATCAATCGACTGACCAGCGCACCGACCATCACCACGCAGACCACCCTCACGTATTGCATGGTGGCAACCACCCGCGAGTCGGCGCCGTAATCCTCGGACATCGCCACCATCGCCGACGCCGCCCCCGGCGAGGTCCCCCAGGCCGCGGTGCTGCTCTGGATGCCGCCCCAGCGCGCCATGCCGATGCCGACCACCGCGCTCAACGCGACGGTGAGCAACGTGGCGAACACCATCACGTGCCACGATTGCATTGCTGCAAGCAGCACGCCAACGGTCATGGAGTGGGCGACCAGCACGCCGACCGTGCCTTGTCCCAGGCGAAACACGTGCTTGTTCAAGCGAACACTGGCCCCCGCGACGCCGAAGCCGATCGCCACCAGCATGGGACCCAGAAACAGGGCGGCGGGCACCTGAAAGTATTTGAACAATTGACCGGCACTGCCGGCCGTCAGAATGAGCAGCAACCATTGGGTCAGAGGGGGCTGATGGGCGAGGGCAAACGAGGTGGGGCGTAGCAACGCGGATCTCCAGAGCATTGGCTGTTCCTGATAGGTGCTTTCCAATGAGGTGCTTTCCAACGACGGCCAGTATCGACAGCGCGATCGATCAAGTCTATTTTCTAATAATCATGAATTGATAACTTTGGTTGATATATGGACCTGCGTGACCTGACCTATTTTGAAACCATCGCCGAGCTCGGTCATCTGGGGCGCGCCGCTGAAAAGCTCAATCGCAGCCAACCGGCGTTGACCAAAAGCATTCAGCGTCTGGAGGAATCGTTTGGCACCCGGCTGTTCCAGCGCGATGGCCGACGAATCAAGCTCACGCCAGTGGGCGAGCTGTTGCAGGCGCGGGGCAAAGTCCTGCAGCAAAGCATCGCCCAGACCCAGCGCGAGGTGCGCGACTTCGCCAGCGGCGCGGTAGGGGATATCCGCTTGGGCTGCGCGGCGACCATGGCCGAATACCTGTTGCCCGAACTGACCAACGCGCTGCTCAAACGCTCGCCACAAGTCACACTCAAGCTGGTAATCGGTCAGGACGACATGCTGCGCGAGCAACTGCGATCCGGGCACCTGGACATGATCATCTGCGCCCAGCGCGGCGCCGAGGAAGAATTCACCTTTTATCCGATCCTGACCGACGAAGCGGTGGTGATTGCCAGCCGCAACCATCCGATCTTCAAGGCGCCGTTCGAGATGCGCGACTTGTGTCGGTATCGCTGGGTGCTGCCGCCTGCCGGGGTGTCGTCGCGCATCTGGGTCGATGACGCCTTTGCCCGCCACGATTTGCCGCTGCCGGAGGTGCAGATCGAAGCCAATTCGATCTCTCTGCTGCCGCGCCTGATTGCCCAGACCAGCCTGCTGAGTTTCATCGCCCGGGAGACGCTGGAGTTCGGCAAAAACATGCAAGACCTGCGTGAGGTGTCGCTGGAGCAGACCACCATGGCGCGGACTATTTGCGTCATGCTGCGCCGCCAGGGTTATCTGTCGCCTGCCGCCCACGCCATGGTGCAGATGCTGCGCGATGACGGCGGATCATTCCTCAGTTGGTCGTAACCTGTGCTTTTACCCCGCCGGGTGAGGTAGCCTGCGCAGAGACATTCACCTACGGAGCGTCAATGATGCAGGTACAGACAAGCCAGCCCGACACCCTCGTTCACCGTTATGTTGCGAGCGACGATGCACCGCATGTCGGCGGTGACCAGTCCCCCCTCAACGACGCCGATGCCGACGAAGACCGCGACCCCGAAGGCGAGCTGGATTTGAGCGTACTGGAACTGGACGAGTTCGCCGACGCCGACAAGCTCGACATCAGTTCGTCGACGCTGGAATAGGTGAGGGCGTTGGCGCGCAGCTGTCGGATACTTCCAGCAAATACACAACCTGTGGGAGCGAGCTTGCTCGCGAAGACGGCAGCACACCCGCACGAGATTTAGCGGATGTACCTACCTTTTCGCGAGCAAGCTCGCTCCCACAAGGTTGCGTAGAGGCAGCCAGAAACGCAGGCACTGCCTCAATGATCTTCCACTGGGGTTTGCGTTTAGTCAGCTAGCAACCCGGCCAACGCCTCGATCGCCTGTTCCGCCGTCTCACTGCTGCCGGCCCAGGTACACGCCAGCATCAGATTGCGCGCCAGACCGAAATCCTCCACCTGAAACCCCTGCGCATCGAAGCCCGAGGCGTCATGGGCGATCTGGTCGCGCAACGCGCCGTTGGCCGCGAAATACGCCCAGACCGGTTTGCCGAGCGCCACGGCCATGCCCACTTCGAACGCCGTGCCTGAATCCGGCTCGGCGCCGCGAAACACGTTCAGGTTGGCCAGCACCGCGTCGCATCGCTGGATCATGGCGATGTTGGCGTTGCAGATAGCGGCTGCGGATTCTTCAGGGCTGAGCCCCGGCGGCACGTCATTGTCGAAAGGGTACAAACCCTGCAGACCGTGCTGAGCGCATAGGGTTTTCAGAGAGCGGCCGTGTTTGACGGCATCGGCGCGAAACACATCGAAGCCAGCCAGGTAAACCTGGGGTGTGCCAGCGCTACGCATGGTGATCTCCTGAACAAGGGTTGAATCGAGTTTAACGGTCGGGCAGCGGCCGTTGATCGGCCCGGCATCATCCTACCGCAAGCGGGGCTGGAATCTGTACGGATAACCAGTATCCTGACGTTCTTTCGTCAGCCTTTACGTGACCCTGCCGTGAGCCTTTCTCCCCTCGACAATCCATTTTATTACCTGGAAAACTTCCGCCAGGTGCTGAACTGGATCGCCCTGCGCTACGACGATCTGCTCGATGACGACGAGCGTCGGTTCATCGACGACTTCGCCCGGTTACCCCAGCCAGCCCAAGCCTTGCTGGTGCGCATGGTCATGCGCAAGGGCACGCTGTTTCGCGCCAGCAAGCTGGACTACGCGGAAATCGGCGATGTCCGGCTGGCCGCCGCGCCGCTGCTGGCCTCCGGCTGGGTGGACGGTCAGCCCCCGCTTGATCTTCACGCCCTGTTTGCGTTGCTGCGCAAAGATGAGCTGGGGCAATGCTTCAAGGCCCACGGCGTAAAGAGCTCCGAGAAAAAGTCCGATCTGTTGCAGCGCCTGTTGCCGACGTATGGCGCGCCCCAGCGGCTCGACGAGTGGTTTGCCGGCTTTGAAGAGGTGATCTTCGGGCTTCAGGTCATGCCGCTGTGCGACCGGCTTCGCTTGCTTTACTTCGGCAACCTGTACCAGGAGTGGTCGGAGTTTGTGCTGGCGGATCTGGGCATCTATCGCTACGAAAAAGTCGAATTTTCCGTCGAGTCCCGTGGCATCAATCAACGCGCCGACATCGATATCTGCGTGCATCTGCACACCTGCCGACAGGCGCTGGACGAGGGCATGGCCCTGACCGAGCTGGCCCCTCAGGCGCTGGCGGTGCAGACCGACAATCCGTGGCTGGCCATGCGTCGCGCCAAGTTGTTGTTCAAGATCGGCCAGCAGGCCGAGCGCGAGCAGGACTGGCCGCTGGCGCTCAGTGTCTACGCCCAGTCCAGCTATCCCGGTGCCCGTGTGCGCAGGATTCGGGTGCTTGAGCGCAGTGAGCGTTTCCTCGAGGCGATGACGCTGTTGCAGGAAGCCCAGGCGGCGCCGGAAAACGACGAAGAAACCCAACACCTGCTGCGTATACAGCCGCGCCTCAAACGCAAGCTGGGTGAGGGGAGTGTGCAGAAGAGGACGAAACGGACGGTCAGTCGGCTTGACTTGAGCGTGCTGCCGCTGCCGGACCACAGCGTCGAACGGCTTATCCAGCAGCACCTGGCCGAAGAGGGCAGCGAGGTGCATTACGTCGAGAATGCGCTGGTCAATTCGCTGTTCGGCCTGCTCTGCTGGCCGGCCATCTTTGCACCGTTGCCCGGCGCGTTCTTCCATCCGTTTCACAGCGCGCCGAGCGACCTCTACAGCCCGGATTTCTACCAGCGGCGTGCGGCCCTGTTCGACGACTGCCTGGCGCGGCTCGACGACCAGCGCTACCAAGCAGCGATTCGCACCACCTACGCCGACAAGTTCGGCCTGCAATCGCCCTTCGTGTTCTGGGGCACGCTGACCCCCGAGCTGCTGGATCAGGCCCTGCATTGCTTGCCGGCGCAGCACCTCAAACGCTGGTTCCGGCGCCTGCTGCAAGACATCAAAGCCAACCGCACGGGCATGCCCGACCTCATCCAGTTCTACCCCGCGCAACGCCGATACCGAATGATCGAAGTCAAAGGCCCCGGGGATCGTCTGCAAGACAACCAACTGCGCTGGATCGACTTCTGCGCCGAACACGAAATGCCCGTTGTCGTGTGTTACGTGAAATGGGCGGAAGAAGTACGGGCCGCCGGGTGACACTGGACGCCCAACGCCCTACATCCGCCACAGTGCCCGCGCCCGAACGGGCCTCTTCCCGGCTAAAGCCGGTCCCACTAAAAGCACCGCGTATCCCCATAGATACTGGCTTCAACCGGAATGGACGCGGAGCGTCCCGGGATGCATGCCCACGCGGAGCGTGGGCACGATCGGCGTCGGGCATTGATCCGCTGGATTGATGGCGCCCAGACCGGCCCCTTCCCGGCTGAAGCCGGTCCCACTAAAAGCACCGCGTGTACCCCATAGATACTGGCTTCAACCGGAACGGACGCGGAGCGTCCCGGGATGCATGCCCACGCGTAGCGTGGGCACGATCGGCGTCGGGCATTGATCCGCTGGATTGATGGCGCCCAGACCGGCCTCTTCCCGGCTGAAGCCGGTCCCGCTAAAAGCACCGCGTTTACCCCATAGATACTGCCTTCAACCGGAACGGACGCGGAGCGTCCCGGGATGCATGCCCACGCGGAGCGTGGGCATGATCGGCGTCGGGCATTGATCCGCTGGATTGATGGCGCCCAGACCGGCCTCTTCCCGGCTGAAGCCGGTCCCACTAAAAGCACCGCATCCAGCCAGTGGGTTTGGCTTCAGCAGTTCCCGATTTAACATCGCGTGCGGCCAGTGGGACCGGCTTCAGCCGGGAAGCCTTTGATCTGCACTTGATCTGGACTTGATCTGGACTTGATCTGCACTTGATCTGCACTTGATCTTCATACACAGAAAGCACAGACGCCGACAATCGCGACTTGGGTTCAGGCTGAACGCAGGTCTCGTGAGTGGTCCGAGCGGCATGGATGCCGCGAGAGCCGCCCCCCGCCATGGATGGCGGATGGCGGCGGGCCCACGGAGCGAGACCGGAGTGAAGGAACCCTGACGAAGGAAGGGCCAAACCAGGAGCACAAGCCCTTGGTTACTTGGGGCTGTATCAAGTAACTCGCCGAAGGCGAAACAGTCTGCCCCCAGGCCGACGCTTGTGATCTTCAGGATCTTGATCTTGATCCTAAAACCACCCGCCCTACCGCTTGGCTTTCTTGGCCACCGCCGGCAACGGCGCAAACAGCGCCGCGATGTCCTCATCCTGCAACTTCCAGTCCCCGGCCTTGCGCCCATCCAGCACACCCGCCGCCAGCGCCGCCTTCTCCTGCTGCAAATGCTGAATCTTCTCCTCCACCGTGCCCCGCGCAATCATCTTGTACACGAACACCGGCTTGTCCTGCCCAATCCGATAAGCCCGATCCGTCGCCTGATTTTCAGCCGCAGGGTTCCACCACGGATCATAGTGAATCACCGTATCGGCCGCCGTCAGATTCAGCCCCGTGCCACCCGCCTTCAGACTGATCAAAAAAATCGAATGCTTGCCGCTCTGGAACTCCTGCACCGGCACCCGCCGATCCTTGGTCTTCCCGGTCAGCAGCGAATAGGCGATCCCGCGCTGCTTCAACTCCGCCTCGATCAACTCCAGCATCGACGTGAATTGCGAGAACAGCAGGATCTTGCGGTTCTCGGCAAACAACTCTTCCAGCATCTCCATCAGGCTGTCGAGCTTGGCCGAACTCGACTGCCGCGGGTTGACCGGTGCGCTGTTCACCAGACGCAGGTCGCAGCAGACCTGGCGCAGCTTGAGCAACGCTTCGAGAATAATGATCTGGCTGCGCCCCACGCCCTTGCGGGTGATCTCGTCACGAACCTTCTTGTCCATTGCCAGACGCATGGTTTCATAGACATCGCGTTGAGCGTCGTTGAGCTCGACCCAATGCACGATCTCGGTTTTGGGCGGCAGCTCGGTGGCCACCTGTTCCTTGGTCCGACGCAGCAGGAACGGCTTGATCCGTGCATTGAGGTGCTCAAGGCGCTGCTCGTTGCCGAGCTTCTCGATCGGCGTGCGGTAGTTGCTGTTGAACTGCTTGGCGTCCCCCAGCCAGCCGGGCATCAGGAAATGGAACAACGACCACAGCTCACCCAAGTGGTTTTCCAGCGGCGTACCGCTCAGGCACAAGCGCTGACGCGCATTCAGCTGACGCGCCGCCTGCGCCGCTTTGCTGTTGGGGTTTTTGATGTATTGCGCTTCATCGAGCACCAACACATGCAGCAACTGCTGGCTGAGCACTTCGACGTCCCGGGGCAGCAGCGCATAGGTGGTCAGGATCACGTCGTAATCCTGCAGGTGCTTGAAATCCTGATGCCGCTGCGTGCCATACAGCGCCAGCACCCTCAGTTGCGGCGTGAAGTGCTTCGCCTCGTCCATCCAGTTGGGAATCAGGCTGGTGGGCATCACCACCAGCGCCGGCCGGTCGAGACGTCCGGCCTGTTTCTCCAGCAGCAGGTGCGCGAGGGTTTGCAGGGTCTTGCCCAGCCCCATGTCATCGGCAAGCACGCCGCCGACTTCCAGTTCACGCAGCGCCTGCATCCAGCTGAGGCCCTCGAGCTGATAAGGCCGCAACGTGGCATTCAGGCCTGGCGGCACTTCACCGCGAACCTCTTTGATGTTCAGCAGCCGCTCGGAAAACTGGCGCAGCCGATCGCCGCCTTGCCACACCAGTGGCAGGTCGTCGAGTTGCTTGAGCCGCGCGGCGTCGGCGGTGTTCAGGCGAATCGCGTTGTTGCCGTCTTCGCGCCAGTAGAAATCCCCAAGGGCCGCCAGCACCGGCTTCAGCCGGCCATAAGGCAACGCCACTTGAATCGGCACGCCGCCGCGCTGGGTGAAGTGGTTGAGCTGAACCAGCAACTGCTCGTCGTCCCGCCGCTTGGCGATACCGCTGGCGGTCATCAGTTCCGGGTGCGTGCGCAGCAGATTGATCAGGATCGGCAGCAGGCTCAGCCGTTCGCCGTTGACGATGATCCCCAGCTCGAGATCGAACCAGTCGCGCTCGGGCTCCTCGTCCACCACGGCATACCAATCGTCCACCGGCGTCACGTCGAAGCCGAAGTCTTCGCTCATTTCGATCTGCCAGCCTTCGGCGCGAAGGCGTGGCAAATCATCCAGAATGAAGCTCAGCCAGGCCCTGTCGGTGGGCAACTCGAACATCTCGCCCGCGCTGTCGGGCAGCGCCTTGCTCTGCCGGGTCGCGATGCGAAAGCCCAGGTCTTGCAGCTGCTTGCGGTACTCGCCTTCACGCTCCGGGTGCCGGCGCATGCGCAGCGTCTCGTCCGGCAGATGCCAGAGGATGTCGCCGCCACGACCGGGCGCGGGCACGCCGGACACATAGGATTCGCGGTAGCGAAACGCCAGGGCCGCCCGGTGCTGGATGTGCCGTTGCATCTTGCCGTTGCGCGGCTCGTAGGCGCTGTACTCGAAGCTGGCGAGGATCAGCCGCGGCTCCGGCTTGATGTTCTTTTCCAGGCGCTCGGGCAGCCTGGGCTTCTCTTCGACCTTCGGCCTGCGCGCCACCGCCTCGCCATCGACCGCGGCGAGAATGCCGGGGTTGTTTTCCGGGTCCTGCAAAAAGTACAGCGCTGCTGCACAGTGCTTGCAGTTGTTTCGGACCGGGCAGGTGCATTTGCCGACGATGAAATTGCGCGTGCGCTCGGGGTCTTTGAACAGCAGCGTCTGGGTGTAGATTTCCAGGCTCGAGCCGCGGCAGACCGTGCGCACGACGTCCCCGCTCAGGTGTTCGAGCATGACGCGCTTCTGTCGCGCGTACTCGTAACCACGCTCCACCGTTTGCGTTTTGAACAACGGTTCCCACGGCAGGGCGAGGGCTTTTTCCAATAGGGACGACACGTCTAGGCCCGAATCAACGCGGTGGCTGGACGGGGGAAACCTTGATCAGCATGGCCAGGCTTCCGTTGTCCAGATAAGTAAGTTCTCCGTTTCTGACGCGCGTGGCCTGACGCATCCGCTCGCTGGTCACCAGCACGCCGTGGCTGTCCAGCTGGTTGACCCAGAAGTTCGCGTCAATGTCGGTAAACCGCGCCAGGCCCAGGCTGACCGTGCCCTCGATGGGGAAGTGGCCGAACTGCTCCTGGCCGTCACTGATCGCCACCTTGCCGGGCGCAGCGCTGAGGTCCTGTTGCCAGGCTTTGTGCAGCAGCACTTTGTAGCCGTCGCTTGATTCCAGCTTGTTCACCAGACCGTCGAGCGCTGTCGGGGTCTGGTTATCCGTGCCCAGCCGCTGCGCGCCGGCTGCCCAGTCTTCCGGCGCGGGTTGATTGGTCGCGGCCGGCTCGCCATTCTGGCGGAACAGGATCAATTCCACCTGATAGGTGCCATCGGCAAAGGCCGCCGGGGCCAACAGCACCAGCAGCAGGGTGAGGGAGCGGGTCAAACGCATGGTGAATCCTTAAACCGATTTTTTGGAAGGCGGCGGGGTCAAGCGTTCGAACAGCGCCTCCAGCGTATTGAAACGCTCCTCGGCACGCTCCATCGGCACCATGAACTTGAACACCGTGGCGCCTTCGAACTTGTAGCGTTTGGGTTGGGCCTGGATCAGCTTGATCAGCGTCAGCGGGTCTACCGGTGTTTCGGCCGCAAATTCGATGCGGCCGCCCTGAGGCCCGCCGTCGACTTTCTTGATGCCCAGTTGCTCGGCCTTCAGCTTGAGCGAGGTCAGGCGCACCAGATTCTTGGTCGGCTCCGGCAGCAGCCCGAAGCGGTCGATCATTTCGACCTGCAAATCCTTGAGGCCTTCCTCGTCGGCGGCGTTGGCGATGCGCTTGTACAGAATCAGCCGCGTGTGCACGTCGGGCAAATAGTCTTCAGGGATCAGCCCCGGCACACGCAGATTGACCTCGGGACCGCCGCCCAGCGGCTGATCGAGATTAGGCTGCTCGCCCTTGCGGATCGACTTGACCGCGCGTTCGAGCATTTCCATGTACAGCGTGAAACCCACCGCCTGGATCTGCCCGCTCTGGCCTTCGCCGAGCAGCTCGCCCGCGCCGCGGATTTCCAGGTCGTTGGTGGCGAGCACGAAGCCCGCGCCGAGGTCCTGGGTATTGGCAATCGCTTCCAGACGCTTCTCGGCGTCCGGGGTGATCTGCTTGCGCGGCGGCGTCAGCAGGTAGGCGTAGGCCTGGTGGTGACTGCGCCCGACCCGGCCGCGCAACTGGTGCAGCTGGGCCAGCCCGAACTTGTCGGCGCGCTCGATGATGATGGTGTTGGCGCTCGGCACGTCGATGCCGGTCTCGATGATGGTCGAGGCGATCAGCACGTTGAAACGCTTGTGGTAGAAGTCGCTCATCACCTGTTCGAGGTCGCGCTCGTGCATCTGCCCGTGGCCGATGCCGATCCGCGCTTCCGGCACCAGCTCGGCCAGGTCGGCGGCGCATTTCTCGATGGTCTTCACGTCGTTGTGCAGGTAGTACACCTGACCGCCGCGCAGCAACTCACGCAGCAGCGCCTCTTTGACCGTCGGCTTGTTCTGCTCCATGACGAACGTGCGCACCGACAGACGCCGGGCAGGCGGGGTGGCGATGATCGACAGATCGCGCATGCCGGCCACGGCCATGTTCAGGGTGCGCGGGATCGGCGTGGCGGTGAGGGTCAGGATGTCGACCTCGCTGCGCAGTGCCTTGAGCTGTTCCTTCTGACGCACACCGAAGCGGTGCTCTTCGTCGATGATTACCAGCCCCAGGTTTTTGATCTTGACGTCGTCCTGCAGCAACTTGTGGGTGCCGATGACGATGTCGATCTTGCCCTCGGCCAGGTCAGCCACGGCCGCGTTGATCTCTTTGGCTGATTTGAAGCGGCTCATCACTTCGACCGTTACCGGCCAGTCGGCGAAGCGGTCGCGGAAACTGTTGTAGTGCTGCTGGGCGAGGAGGGTGGTTGGAACCAGGATCGCCACCTGCCGGCCGCCGTGCACCGCGATGAAGGCGGCGCGCATGGCCACTTCGGTCTTGCCAAAACCGACGTCCCCGCAGACCAGACGGTCCATGGGCTTGGGCGCGAGCATGTCGGCGCGCACGGCCTCGATGGTGGTCTGTTGGTCCGGAGTTTCTTCGAACGGGAAGCCGGCGCTGAAGGTTTCGTAGTCGAGCTTCGGATCGGCGAAGGCATAACCCTCGCGCGCCGCGCGGCGGGCATAAATGTCGAGCAGCTCGGCGGCCACGTCGCGCACCTGTTCGGCGGCCTTGCGCTTGGCTTTCTGCCAGGCCTCGGAACCCAGACGATGCAGCGGCGCAAGTTCGTCGTCACTGCCGGT
This sequence comes from Pseudomonas sp., assembly GCF_036387035.1. Lineage (GTDB taxonomy): Bacteria > Pseudomonadota > Gammaproteobacteria > Pseudomonadales > Pseudomonadaceae > Aquipseudomonas. The sequence continues at coordinate 12,672 of NZ_DASVUM010000027.1, forward strand.
GTATCGGGCAATCAGGTGCAGGTTGCTCACCGGCACGTAGAGCTTGGCCTCTTCTGCGTAGGCCAGCATGAGGAACTCGGCGACCTGGTTTTCGACTTCCAGCGTGGCCAGCCCCAGATAGCGGCCGACGCCATGATCGATGTGCACCACCGGCGCACCTTCACGCAGCTCGGCCAGGTTCTTGATCACGGCATCGCTGGCATGGCTGTCGGCGCGCTTGTCGCGACGGCGGCGCTGCATGACCCGCTGACCGAACAGCGGGCTTTCGGCCACCAGAGCCAGCGCCGGCTGTTCCAGTACCAGGCCTTCGTCCAGCGGGGCGATGGTGATCGCCAGACGCTCCTTGCTGTCGACGAACTCCTGCCAGCTATCCAGCGTTTTCGGGCGCAGCTTGAGGCGTTCGAGCAGCTCCAGCAGCACTTCCCGGCGACCGGCGGATTCGGCGGTGAACAGCACACGGCCGGGAAACTCGGCGAGGAACGTCGACAGCGCGGCCAGCGGTTGAGTGGCCTTGGCTTCGATGGCCAGGTCAGGCAGCGTCTGCGCCGCAAAGCGCTCTCGGCCAACGCCGGCTTCGACGTCGTCGTGACTTGCGACCACGCGCGGCCAGTTCTTCAGGCGGGCAAAGCAGTCCTCGACCGGCAGGAACAGCTCGGCCGGCGGCAGCAGCGGGCGTTCCGGATCGACGCGGCGCTCTTCGTAACGGTTGCGCACGTCTTTCCAGAAGGTCTCGGCGGCAGCTTCGATGCCCGGCATGGAGAACACCTGAGTGTCCTGGGGCAGGTAATCGAACAGCGTGGAGGTTTCTTCGAAAAACAACGGGATGTAGTACTCGATACCCGCCGGGGTGATGCCGCTGTTCAAGTCCTGGAATATCGGGCTGCGGCGGAAGTCGACGTCAAAGCGTTCGCGAAAACGCGCCTTGAAGCGCGTCACGGCTTCCTTCTGCAGCGGGAATTCCTTTGCCGGCAGCAAACGCACCGAATCGACCTTGTCGATGGAACGCTGGGTTTCCGGCTCGAAGGTGCGCAGGGTCTCGATCTCGTCATCGAACAGGTCGATGCGGTAAGGCAGCTTGCTGCCCATCGGGAACAGGTCGATCAGCGCCCCGCGAACGGTGAATTCGCCGTGCTCGTACACCGTGTCGACGTAGCGATAGCCGCTCGCTTCAAGGCGCGTTCGCATGGCCTCGACGTCGAGCTTCTGACCGACGTCCAGGACCAGGCTGCTGCCGAGCAGGAACGTGGTCGGCGCCAGACGATGCAGGGCAGTGGTGATCGGCACCACCAGCACGCCGTGCACCAGTTCCGGCAGCCGGTACAAGCTGGCGATGCGCTGGGAGATGATGTCCTGATGCGGCGAGAACAGATCGTAGGGCAGGGTTTCCCAATCGGGGAAATGCAGAACCGGCAGATCAGGCGCAAAAAACTTCAGTTCCTGCTCCAGACGCTCGGCGCTCTGGCTGTCTGCAGTGAGCAGCAGGGTGAAGCGTTTCGCGGCGCTGGCAGCCTCGGCAATGGCGAGACTCAGGGCGGCACCGGGGAGATTACCCCAATGTTGTTTGCCTGCCGCGGCAGGCAGAATCGGTAGGCGCAGAACGGGCACGGAAGTTAGAGCTCCAGGCGTTGCGGCAAAGCCTTGGAGTGTAACTAATCCGCAGAGACGCTGTCAGTTTTGTGCGCTCGCAATTATGTAGTGCTCCAGGTCGAGAAAACTCTGGATTGCTCATAAACAAAGGCCTGTGCATAATGTAGTCCCTTTTTTCAGCCCCTACATGTGGAAGGTTACCGTGACTCAGAAGCCCGACCAGTGTCTTGGTGAATGGATCGATCGTGAAGCCCTCGCCGAGGCGATGATCCCGCTTATCGGTCAGCTCTACCGCAATAATAATGTGGTGAGTTCGATCTATGGCCGCAGCCTGATCAACCGTTCAGTCATTGCCATTCTCAAAGCACACCGCTTTGCGCGCCACCGTCAAGCCGATGCCAGCGAGTTGTCCGTCCACGAGACGTTTCCTCTGGTCAAAGCCATGAGCGAGCTGAAACTGGGTGCCGCTTCGGTGGACCTGGGCAAGCTGGCCGTGAAGTACAAGGCCGAAGGCAACGGTCGCACCGCCGAAGCGTTCGTGCGTGAAGAAATGGCCGAGATCGTTGGCAAGCAGCACGCCGGCGAGCGCAAGGGCACCGACGTCGTTCTGTACGGCTTCGGTCGCATCGGTCGTCTGCTGGCACGCATCCTGATCGAGAAAACCGGTGGCGGCGACGGCCTGCGTCTTCGCGCCATTGTCGTGCGCAAGGGCGCTGAGAACGATCTGGTCAAGCGCGCAAGCCTGTTGCGCCGTGACTCGGTACACGGCCCCTTCGACGGTACGATCACCATCGATGAAGCCAACAACACCATCTGCGCCAACGGCAACCTGATTCAGGTCATCTACGCCAAGAACCCGGCCGAGGTGGATTACACCCAATACGGCATCAAAGACGCGCTGCTGGTCGACAACACCGGTGTATGGCGTGATGCCGACGGTCTGGGCCAGCACCTGCAATGCCCGGGCATCGACCGCGTGGTCCTGACCGCACCGGGCAAGGGCAAGCTGAAGAACATCGTGCACGGCATCAACCACGACCAGATCACCGACGATGACAAGATCATCTCGGCGGCGTCCTGCACCACCAACGCCATCGTGCCGGTGCTCAAGGCAGTCAACGACAAGTTCGGCATCGTCAACGGCCACGTTGAAACGGTTCACTCGTACACCAACGACCAGAACCTGATCGACAACTTCCACAAGGGCGATCGCCGTGGCCGCAGCGCCGCGCTGAACATGGTCATCACCGAAACCGGCGCGGCCACTGCCGCAGCGAAGGCACTGCCCGAGCTGGCCGGCAAGCTGACCGGCAACGCGATCCGCGTGCCAACGCCGAACGTGTCCATGGCCATCCTCAACCTGAACCTGGGGACCGCGACCACCCGCGAAGAGATGAACGAGTACCTGCGCCACACCGCGTTGTATTCGGATCTGCACAAACAGATCGACTTCGTGAACTCGCTGGAAGTGGTTTCCACCGACTTCGTTGGCTCGCGCTACGCCGGCGTGGTGGACGCTGAAGCAACCATCGCCATGGATAACCGCGTTGTGCTGTACGTCTGGTACGACAACGAATTCGGCTACAGCTGCCAGGTTGTCCGCGTGATGGAAGAAATGACCGGGGTCAACCCGCCGGCATTCCCGAAGTAGGTTGAAAGCAGCGGTAAGCTTTAAGCTTTAAGCTTTAAGCTTAAGTAAAAACGAAAACGCCCCGAACCAGTCGGGGCGTTTTTTTTGCTTGCAGCTTGCAGCTTGCAGCTTGCAGCTTATAGCTCTCGGCGATCAGCCGACCGCCGTCACACCCTGAATCCGTGTCTGACCCTTGCGGAACAGCACCAGTGTGGCGATCAGGCCCAGCACGGCGGCGCCGCTCAGCCAGATGCCCGGTGCCGCCTTATTGTCCAGCACGTGGATCAGGTAGGTACAGGCCGCCGGCGTGAAGCCACCGAACGTGGCGGTGGCCAGGCTGTACGCCAGGGAGAAACCGGTGGTGCGCACTTCGACCGGCATGATTTCGGTCAGGGACACCACCATGGCGCCGTTGTACGAGCCGTACAAGAAGGACAGCCACAGCTCGACCATCAGCAGATTGACGAAGCTCGGGTTGGCGGTCAGCCACGACAGGGCAGGGTAGGCCGTGATAATCGCCAGAATGGTCGCCGCCAGCAGCAGTGGCTTGCGGCCGATTCTGTCAGACAGCGCGCCCATCACCGGCAGCCAGATGAAGTTCGAAATACCGACGCAGACGGTCACCAGCAAGCTGTCCAGATCAGACAGGTGCAGCTCGTTCTTGCCGAAGGTCGGTGTGTAGGCGGTGATCAGATAGAACGACACAGTGGTCATGACCACCAGCGCCATGCCGGCGATCACCAGACCGAAGTTCTGGCCAATCGACTTGACCACTTCACCCAGCGAAGGGCGGTGATGCTGGGCGCGGGCTTCGAACTCAGGGGTTTCTTCCAGCGAGCGGCGGATCACGAAAATCGCCGGCACGATCAGGCAACCTATCAGGAACGGTACGCGCCAGCCCCACTGGCCCATTTCTTCGGGGCTCAGCCAGTGGTTGAGGCCCACGCCCAGCAGACCAGCGAACACCACCGCCGCCTGTTGGCTAGCCGACTGCCAGCTGACAAAGAAGCCTTTGCGACCCGGCGTGGAGATTTCCGCCAGGTAAACCGACACACCACCGAGTTCAACCCCGGCCGAGAAGCCTTGCAGCAGACGTCCGATCAAGACCAGCAGCGGCGCGGCGACGCCCAAGGTCGCATAGCCTGGCACGCAGGCAATCAGCACCGTACCCATGGCCATCATGGCCAGCGTAATGACCAGGCCCTTTTTCCGGCCGTGATGGTCGATGTAGGCGCCGAGGAAAATCGCACCCAGCGGGCGCATGAGGAAGCCGGCACCGAAGGTCGCGAGCGACAGCATCAGCGATGCGAATTCACTGTCGGCGGGAAAGAAGGTTTTGGCGATGGCCGTGGCGTAAAAGCCATAGACCATGAAGTCAAACATTTCAAGGAAGTTGCCGCTGACAACGCGAAATATCGCCTTGCCTTTGCCTGTGTTCGAGGCCATCTGGAATTACTCACTTAAGCTGTCTAGCTGGGGGGATCCGTTGTATTTATGCGTCCTCTGCCACGGCGCGCAAGCTTGGCCTCGCGTGCCGTAGATTTGTAACGATATGTGTAAAGCTGGCGGCTGGCAATCAGAACCCCCTGCGCGCTGACCATGGGTTGCCGTGCTGCGCCCGCTTAAAAACAATATCTATGTATCCCACCGCTGCGCTCCTTCCCGGTTTAACTCGCCGCAAATTCGCCCAGTGCCTGACAGGTCACCGAGCGATCCTTCACACATTCCCTGAGTTAACTGGCAAATGAGCCCAAAATTCGACCTGATCGCTGTGATTTCACAGCGCCCAACCCTTCATGACGTCGCACTCAAGCAGTTGCGTTCGGCGCTGCAACAGCATTTCCCCCGGCTCGGCATCGACCCCGAGGTGTCCGTCATCACCCGCACGACCCCGGAAGGCAATCAGCGCGCAGAAACCCTGTTCAGAAATCTGCAACAGGCCTTTCTGGCGAGTAAAACCCCACGCTGGCGCTCGGACAGCAACACGCTGGTCTTGAATCCCGAGGTACAGGGCGCCACTGCCACGCCAATCGATTTCGATCAGCTGAATACTCTGGTCGACACGGTGGCGCTGGCGCTGAACGAAGACTTCCAGCAGGCGCTGGTGGATTTCTGGGGGAAACCGGCGGCAGACGGGCAAAGCCCTTGGGCGCGGCTCTCTGATGCATTGAAGAGAGGGTTTCTGAAAGCCGTCACCGACAGCCCGACGCTGGACGATAACGCGCGCGATTTTCTTCGTCCCATCGGCTATTTCGCCGACCAGATCCAGCGCAACTTCATGCTGCACATCGACCCTGCCCATGACGGCGACGCCATTCGCGCCTGCCTTCCTGAGCAGACGGTGGACGGTGACGTACAGCGCTCAACGTTGCCCCTGCTGGCGGCAACCGGTGTTTGGGGCGGCCGGGAGGTATTCTTCAGTTGGAAGTCTCCGGGCGCCATCGCCAGGCATGCTTCTCTGAATGATCTGATGGCAAGCGTCGACACGGCGCAATCTGCCGGCCATCCATCCACCTGGACGCTGCGCGAGGTGGACGGCGACCTGTTCGACGCATTGGCCCAGTCGATCCTCGCCGCTCAGTTACAGCAGCTTGCCGACCTCGATCACGCGGCCGCAGAGGACTTTGCTGATCTCGAACGGCGCACGGCCGTGGCCTCGGACATCACGCGTTTTCTGCTCCCGGCCCTCCCTGGGATGCAAAGGCCAGATCAACTTCCGGATTGGCTACGCAACGCCAGCGCTGTCGACCGCATGGATTTCAGTCGTCGCATGATTGCCTGGGCGAGCGCGGGGACAGGGAGGACGTTTGATGAAGACATTCCGCCGCTGCTGGATTACACCCATCAGCAGTTACAGCGACAGATGCTGGCCGACCACCCGGAGGCGGCGGATCTGCTGATCGCCGATCTGCAGGTCGTTATTAACAAGGTGGCCGCCGCCGCAATTGCCAGCGGCGGTCAAATGATTGCCTCGGGCGTGGTCGAACCGGTACGCATGAGTCTCGCGCAATTCGCCCTGGAAAACCTGTCCGGCGAACCGGCCGGTGCGCTGCACGTCGTGCACGGCAATGGTAGCCCGGCGCCGGACTGGTTCAGCGCTGATTACCTGCGGCTGCTGGTCTGTCAGGTGGATATCGGGCGCCGCTACCCTGCGCTGCTAAAACGCGTGTTGGTTACCGATCCCGCTGAGTCATCCCGCCGCCAGACGCTGTATGTGGACCAACTCCGCGCCCAACTGCCACTGCAGGCGCTGGAACAGAAACTGCGGGCCGGGGGGCTGTTTTGCGACAGCGCCTGTCAGCGTGTGGCCGCCCTGGTCCAAGCCCCGGAGGATCGCCCTTCGGGCCTGCGCAACACGACCCTGCGTCCGCTGGGCTTTCGTGCAACCGTCGGAGCGCCTGCGGATCTGGTCGCCAACATGTTTGTGATCAGTGATCGTGACGTGGCCCAAGGCCCGGTGGTGCTGTATCGACCGTTTTCGCCTCACGCGTTGACCGAGTTCACATCCTGGGAGGCCCTGCGTGCTGCCATCGGCGAGCCGGGCGAACTTCAGGACGAGGTACTGACCTGGATGGATGATCACCCGCGTCAGGTCTACGCCAATGGCGGTTTTGAACAGCCCCATATCGTGCGCTTCGGCCAGGGCTCGGAATTCGCGCCTCTGGAAACGCCGGCTCCTGCGCAACTGGCGAGTGACGAAGTCGTTGGCGATCCCTTGGTTACGCTGTATCGGGCCAATGCCTCGGCGCTCATCGAACTGGCAGACATGCAGTCCACCTCCAACGCCGAAAGCCGCTGGGCCTTGCTCAAGCGGGGTGGCTGGCTGGCGCTGGACTCGGTTATGCCGTTTCTCTGCGGTCCGCTCGGTAACGCGCTGTGGCTGGTGCAACTGATGGATCAAGCGCAAGGAGCGCTGGCCGTGGGCAGTGATGCCAGCGCGAGTGAACGTGCAGAATCCATGGGCAATATGCTCCTGGGCGTGGCGATGCTGTTGATGCACAGTGCATTGAGCGATGGCCACCTGCCGGCGCGCCGGCGCATTGCCCCGGTTGCCCGACCGAAGCTGGCTGAACTGTTAACGGCGTCATCGAAACCCGTGACCCAGGCCGCGCCCGCCGTCCAGCCTGATGCGGCGATAACGTCGGTCGGCCCGACCCTGCGGCTTGATTCTTTCTGGTCGCGGCCGGACCTGAACCTGACACCCGCGCAAAGAACCGCGCTGCGGTCGTTTGAAATTCAGCCCGGGCCCGAGCTGCCGGAACCGTCGAACGCGCCCGGCACCCAAGGCTTGTTTGAATGGAACGGCGGTTGGTACGCGCGCGTCGACAACGCCGTTTTCAACGTGCAGGTCGGCGACGATGACGTGCAGATTGTCGATTCGCAAAACCTCACGCGTACCGGCCCTCGGCTGGTCCGCGAGGGTGAGGTCTGGCGGCTGGACCTCACCCTGCGTCTGCGCGGTGGAGGCCCCAAGCGCAGTGCGCGGCAACTGGCGCTGGAAAATGCAGAGCGGCTCAAGCGCGTCAACGCGGAGAAGTTAGCGCTGTTGAAGCGCCAGAGCGACCTCTACGCCCGGATGGTAGAAAACGACAACCGCATTGACGGTATGCCGGCGGATGAGCATTCGCAGGTCATTCCGTTGCTGGAAACAGACATTCGCAGCGTCATCGAGATCGTCGACCGCAAGAATGAACTGGATCAACAGCTGCGGCCGGCTGATCGCACCGGCGACAAGGCCTATGCCAAAGACCTGCAAGGCATCGCTCGGCGAATATGCCTGCTGGAGGGCGTCCTGTTGAGCGATATGCTCGTCTTGGCCCGCGAAGATTTGGCCCGCATGCGTGAAGTATCCCCGGAGATGACGTCCGAAAATGTCGGCCTGTATCTAGGGCTGTTCGAGAAAACCTTGCTGCTGCAGGAGGCGGGTCTTCATTGGTCCACGGTCAGGGAAGGCCTGTGGCAGCGACTGCGCGATGTGCCGAAAGTCGGCGAAGACTATTGGCGCGTGGAAGCGCTTGAATTTTACAACAGCCGGATGTTTTCGCTCGTCGATTGGCGCGCCAGTCGCATGTGGTCGTCCCTCGAACTGTCGTTCAATGGCGAAAGCATCCTCGACACTCGCAAGGCAGTGACGCTCAAGCGGCTGCTCAGCGACGACCCGCTGCACGCTGCGCTGACCTCGCAGGCGGAACTTGAAATGCCGAACGATTACACCCTCGACGAACAGATCGGCGTGCTGGAAAGCTCGCTGCGCGAGTACGACCGCGCTTCAATGGTAGCGCTGGCGGCCTTCGAAACTGAGCCTGAAGCGGTAAACACCGCGCATTTTCAGCGCTTCTTCGACGATCTGTCCGCCATTTCCGACCGGGCCGAACACCGTCTTTGCGAACTCATTCGCGAGAGCGAGGAGCCCGCTGACACGCCGGCCGAATACGTTCCAAGGCTGACCCAGCCGCGCAAACGGGTGATCAAGACCCGCGGGCAACGCACCTTGATCGGTCGCTTGCGCGAGGGCGCAGAGCCTTTGCTGGGGGAGGTGGTTGAAGTCAAGGCAGCCATCGGCGACCGGGTGATCGGCTCCTACCACCAGCACGCCGAGGGAGAGTGGGTGGAACTGGAGGATCAGCGTCGCAAGCTGGCCAGTCGCGACAGCATCGTCCCGCTGCCCGAGCTCATGCGCCGTGGCCGCGCCCTGCTGGAGCGGGTGGAGCCCGATATCGCCGCCGCGGTGCGTCAGTCACGTCGCGCCAATGAGCCCGAGGACATGGAAGACATCCTGGTGCAAAAGGCCGACAAGCTGGCTGAGCTCATGGAGAAACTGAAAATCCATCTTGACGATCCCCAGGCGGGCGAGGCCAGCGCCCGATCGCTGCAGGTCATGCTGACGGATTTGCAGGCGGGCCAGTCGCGATTTCGGGAGCAGGGGCGTCAGCTGCGTATCGAGATGATCAAACGCCAGCCGCCGACCGCCAGCCGGATCAGCTACCTGGATCGACTGCACGAGGTGCACATCGCCCGGGTCGAGGGGCGGAAAAACATGTCGGGCGCCCGCCGTAACGACTTCGTCCAGGAATACGCGATTCGCGACAAGGACGACCACCTGCTGTGGTGGGCACATTTTCACTACGCCAGCGAGCAGGCGGCAGCGGATGCCTTCACCGCCGCGCACCTGAAACTGCCTGAACAGCGCCTCATGGGTTACAAGGCAATGCTCAAGGCAGCCAAAGACAATAAAGAAGTGGTGAATATCTATCGCAGCGCAATCGGCAAGGAACTGGCGCAGCGGTTGTTTCTGCATCTGGCCGAGTAAATTGCCCGGCAAGCCGTCGGTCGGATGCAGGGTCTTGCGATTTTTTTAGGAATCGTAGCGTCAACAGATTTATCATCCGCAGCAATTGCGCAGTCGAGTGCGCATCCAGCACTCGATTTGCGCAGGCGCAAGGCATCTGTCGGGGGACGCGACCAAGGGTTAATGGTCCTTTTCCTTCGGTGAGACTAGACTGCGCCGCGAGTTTCGACCTTCAAGCCGCCCGCGCGGCGGCATGATTCAGCCGGAGGCACCAGATGGGTGTCTCGGCCAGTTCTGAGGAG
>NZ_DASVUM010000028.1:0-7114 GCF_036387035.1 Pseudomonas sp.
TGGGTGCAGGCTGAACGCAGGTTTCGCGGAGTGGGCCGAGCGGCATGGATGCCGCGAGAGCCGCCCCCCGCCATGGATGGCGGATGGCGGCGGGCCCACGGAGCGGGACCGGAGTGAAGGAACCCTGACGAAGGAAGGGCCCAACCGAGAGCAGGCACTTTTGGTTACTTTTAGTGCTTTTTAAAAGTAACTCGCCGAAGGCGAAACCCGAGGCCGTTAGGCAGACGCCCCAGATTTTGATCCTGATCCCGATCCGGATTCTGAAAATCAAAAATCCAGCTTCACCCGCGCCACCAACTGCCGCGGCTCGCCGATGGAAATTGCCGGCGACCCCAACCCGCTCGCCGAGGTGTAATACTTCTCGTCAAACACGTTTTTCAGATTCAACTGCAGCGTCACATCACGCTCATCCAGCTTCACCTTATAAGCCACGAACGCATCGGCGACTTGCGACGACGGCAAGTCATACTCCTTCCCCGCGCCATCGTTCACACCCCAACGGCTGGCAAACCGCGCACCGGCACCGGCGCGCAAATCACCCACGCCAACGTGCCCAAAATCACGGGTCAGGTACAGTGCGCCAGTGTGTTTCGACACACCGTCCAGCGGCTGACCCTTGAGGATCGGGTCTTCCAGAACCTTCGTGTCGGTGTAAGCGTAGCTACCAGTGACGCTCCAGACGTCGTTCAACTGCCCGGTGATGTCAGCCTCAAGCCCACGCGAGCGCACCTCGCCGGACACCCGCGTGCACGTCTCGGTGCCGCACGCTTCGCTGGTCTGCACGTTCTGCTTGTTGATGGTGAACAGCGCCACCGTCGCGGTCACGGCGTCGTTCTGAAACTTGGTGCCGATTTCGTAGGCCTTGCCCTCTTCCGGCGGCAGGTCGCCGATCGGCGAGGAAACGGAGGTGTTGGGGCGGAACGACTCGGTGTAACTGCCGTACACCGACCAGTCCGGCTGGATCAGGTACACCAGCCCGACACGCGGCACGACTTTGCTGTCTTTCACGTCGGCACCGACCACGAAAGACCGGCCCTTGCCGGTGAGTTCGTCGAACGCGTCATAGCGCAGGCCGGTTTGCAGGATCCACTTCTCCCCCAGGTGCATGGCGTCCTGAACGAAAAACGCGTGGGTGCGCAGATGATCGGTCTGGTCGCTGTTGGCGGCGCTGACCGTGCTCGGCTCCGGCGTCACCCCGTACACCGGCGCGTTGTAGTTGAAGTCGACCTTGTTGGCGCTGCGGTACAGATCGCCCAGGTCACGGTCGTTCTTCATGTAGTCGGCGCCGATCAGCAGCTCGTGGCGCACGTCACCCCAGTACAGATTGCCGAGCGCGCTGACGGTCGCGGTGTGCGCGACCTGCACGGCGTCGCGAGTGGCGTCCCCGCGCCGGGTCACCGCGCCGGTGGTGTTATTGGCCGAAATGAATCGCGATTGGTAGTCGTTGTAATAGTTGCGGCTGTAGGCATAGCCGGTGCGCAGGGTCCAGATGTCATTCAGGCGGTGGTCCATGCGCAAGTCCAGGGAATCGGAGCGCCCGGTGGTGACGTTGAACGGCTCATCCAGGCGCCGGCTGCGCGGGATGTCCAGGACCTTGCCGGTCTGGGTATTGATCTGCGTGCCACGGTCGAACGGCACCGAATATTCCATGTGCTCGTAGGCCACGGACACGGTCGTGTCGTCCCCGAACCAGGCCAGGGAGGGTGCGATCACCGACTGGTCGATGCTGCCAAAGTTGCGCCAGTAATCGTAGTTCTGCTTGTCGGCAATCACCCGATAAGCCAAGCCGTTGGTACCGATCGGCCCGGTGAGGTCGATCTGCTCGCCGCCGCCGCCGAAACTGCTGCCGAAGGCCGACAGGGAACGCGCTTCGACCAGCTGCGGTTTCTTGGTCACCACGTTGATCACGCCGCCCGGGTCCTGCACGCCGTAGAGCATCGACGCCGGGCCCTTGAGCACTTCGATACGCTCGGTGGTCGGGGTGAAGTTGCGCGCCTGCACCGATTGCATGCCGTCGCGCATGATCGAGTTGTCGCGGTTAGTGCCAAAGCCACGCTTCTGGATCGCGTCCTGAGTGCCGCCCAGCGTGTTGCCCTGCTTGACGCCGCTGACCGCATTGATCGCCTCGTCCAGGCTGGCCGGCTGGCGGTCTTCAATGACGCGATTGGTGACCACGTTGACGCTCTGCGGCACTTCCACCAGCGGCGCCTCAGTGCGCGTGGCGACGGTCGCTTTGCGCGCCTGATAACTGCTACGGCTGTGCTCGGTCTCGCTCAACTCGGGCTGAGACGTGGCGTCGATGTTGACCGCGTCCAGCTGCATTTCTTCAGCGTCGGCAAAGGTACTCATGCCCAGCGAGCACAACAGCGCGGTCGCGGAGCACAGGCTCAAAAACGATGCGGGACGAAGAGCGGGTAAAGCGGACACGCGAAAACCGGATTGAGCTGTCATCGAAGGAGGAACCTGAGGCGGCGAGAAGAGAAACGTGCGTTGCGAAACGCATCTGATTCTCACTACACGTACCCTGACGCGATTTACCTCAGCTGAATCTGAAAATAATTTCGAGCGAATGGCGGGTGGTGCTCGATGGACGGCACGAAACACCCTGTATCATTCCGCCCGCTTCCTCCCTTCTTACGTAGCGAAATCAAGGATTGTTCATGCGTATCCGCTCCCTGACTCCTCTTGCATTGATCATCGGCGCGACGTTGGCCGGCCAGGCCCAGGCCAGCAGCGATGACGCCTGTTACCCCAACTGGTCGCTGTTGCACGATTCGCTGGACGTCTGCAATAACCTGCCTTTCCTCACGCCCGGCAATGACAGCCGCGTCAACCTGCGGCTGCTGCTCGCGGACCGCAAGGCGCTGACGCTCAAGCCCAACGCACTGACCGAGGAGGAGCTTGCCGAAGGCTATGGCCCGGTACCGTTTGCGGCGTTCCGGTTGGTGAACGACGAGATCGAGGGCGACGAAAGCGAGGAGTCAGGCGCAGCGGCCATGGCCGACCTGCTGGGCAAGCTGGGCCTGGGCCGCGACAGCAACGACACCGCAGGCCAGGCCTTCTTGCAGGGAGAAGGCAGCCGCTGCCGCAGTAATCGCGACGAGAGCGCCGCTGATTTTATAGCCCAATTGGTTGACACCGAAGGGCTGACCGCCACCGAACGCCAGTCGCTGGCCCGCGCCCGCCTGCAACTGCTGGACGCCTGCACCTGGGAAGCAGGCGCACTGTCGAGCCTGCTGCCGGCCGATGCCCAGTCGCCTGACGCCAAGCCCTTCGCCACCTACCTGCGCGCCGCCTCGGATTTTTACAGCGGACGCTTCAGCGATGCCGAAAACGGCTTCGCCCGCCTCGCCGACAGCACACAGCCGTGGCTCAAGGAAACGGCGCTGTACATGGTCGCGCGGACCCGGCTCAACGCTGCGCAACAAGACGCTTTCGATGAATACGGCAGCCTGAAGGAAGACCACGATCGCACCGCCTATGCACGCGTCGCCGAAGCCTTCGACCAGTACCTCGGCGCCTACCCCGACGGCCGCTACAGCCGCTCCGCCACCGGGCTGCTGCGTCGGGTTCACTGGCTCGCCGGAGACACCGCGCAGCTGGCCGCCGATTACACCCGGCAACTGACCCAAACCGGCGGGGCGCAAGCTTCCGACTCGCCGGAAGCCTTGATTCAGGAAGCCGACAACAAGCTGTTGACGGCCCTGACCGACGCCACGCCCTCGCCGTTGATGACTGCGACCCATGACCTGATGATCATGCGTCCGGACCTGCCGAACCGGTTGACGCGGGAGAATCTCCAGGCGCAAAAAGCGCTGTTCACCCAGCAACCGGCGATGTTCGACTACCTTCAGGCCGCCTTCGCGTTCTACGTCGACAAGAAGCCCGCCGACGCGCTGAAGCACCTGCCCGCCGAGGTGCCGGATACCCTTGATTATCTCGCTTTCAGCCAACAGACCCTGCGAGGCCTGGCCCTGGAAGCGAGCAACGACCTGCCGGCCGCTCAAGCGCTGTGGCTGAAGCTGCTGCCCCTGGCGCAACAACCCTTGCAGCGCGAACAACTGGAACTGGCGCTGGCAATGAACTATGAGCGCAGCGGGCAGCTGACGAAGGTGTTCGCCAGCGACTCCCCGATCAAGTCCGCTCAAGTGCGGCTGATTCTGCTGGGCAAGGTGGCCGACGCCACGCTGCTGCGTCAGCAGATCGGTCAGGGCATCAGCGACACCGAAAAAGCCACTGCACAGTTCGTCCTGCTCTACAAAGACCTGCTGCACAGCCAGTACGCCGCGTTCGCCGATGATCTGAACAGCCTGCCGCCGTCGCCTGCCGACACCCGACTCGGCACCAGCCTGGGTTATGTCTACGGCGCCGGCCAGACGCTGCAGCTCTTGCGCTGGAACGGTGCCAAGGCCGAATCCGGTTACGCCTGCCCGAGCATCGGCGAGATCGCCGCCGCGCTGCAGGCCAACGACAAGGACGCCAAAGGCCTGAACTGTCTGGGTGAGTTCATCCTGCGCAACGGTTTGGACAGCATGCCGCTGGACCAGAAAGGCGGCGCGGGTGAGTTGGGTGGCAGCGAACCCGGCTTCAAGGGCGACGTGTTCTCGCGGTTGGACGGTTACCAGACCGTGATCGCCAACAGCAAGGCCGCGCGAGACGACAAGGCCTACGCGCTGTTCCGTGCGATCAATTGCTACGCGCCATCCGGGTATAACAGTTGCGGTGGCAAGGACGTAACGCCGGCGGTACGCAAAGGCTGGTTCAAACAGCTCAAAACCACTTACGGCGCCACCAGCTGGGGCAAATCGCTGCAGTACTACTGGTGATCAGCGCGCTGTTTCGCATGCCGGTGCTTGCCGGCCTGCTCCTCGCAGGCTTGAGCAGCGGCATGGCATGGGCGGCAGTAGACGCCCGCGACCACGACGCCTTCTGGCTGTGGAGCGGCGTGGCGACCCAGCCGGTGCTGGACCAGGCGAAGACGCTGTATGTGCTGCAAGGCCAGATCAGTGCGCCGCGTCAGGACCGGCAAACGGCGGTGCTGATCGCGCAAGGGATGAGCGTCAGGCGTTTACCGCAGGCGCAGGTGTGGATCGTCTACCGCGCCCATACCCTGCGCTGGCCCGAACCGGTTTACAAACAGGTCTTGGGCCAGGTGCAACGCTGGCGGGACGCGGGTACGGCGGTCGCCGGCGTGCAAATCGATTTCGACGCGCGCACCCGTTATCTGCATGACTATGTGGCGTTTCTGAAGGACCTGCGCCAGCGCCTGAAGCCTGAGCTGAAGCTGAGCGTCACCGGGTTGATGGACTGGAGCAGCAATGGGGATTCCCAGGCCATCGGCGAGCTGAAAGGCGTGGTCGATGAAGTGGTGGTGCAGACCTACCAGGGCCGCCACAGCATTCCCGACTACGCCGCGTACCTGCCGCGCATCTCCCGGCTGGGCCTGCCGTTCAGGATCGGTCTGGTGCAGGGAGGAGAATGGCAGCCACCCGGGTATCTGCGGGACAGCCCGTGGTTTCGAGGGTATGTGGTGTTTTTGCTGAATCAGAAGTAGATGAAGGCGACGCGTTTCATGCAAAGCCAACGGGAATGCGCCGTGATCACTGACCGCATCCCGGCTAAAGCAGCCCTACAACATTGCGTCCCGCGCCGGGGCCGGCGTCACCCGGGAAAAACCCGGTAACATGAACACACCGCGCACCCCGTGGGACCGGCTTCAGCCGGGAAGGCGTCGGTCGCGGCACCGCACCGCTCGATCTCACACTTCAATGTCCAGCAACGCCGCCCCCAGCGCTTTGCCGTGGGCGTCGAGGGCCAGTGACCGTGTGACGCCGCCCTTGAGAATGCCCGGCAGAACAAAATTCAGCGCATGAACATTGGGCAGCTCGTAACGCCGCACACGTGAAACATCGTCCCCCAACAGCTCGGCGAAATGCTTCGCCACCCGCTCGGCCGTCAGCGCTTGCGACAGTCGCGGGTAATCCTCGGGCCGGAAGGCGATGACCGAGATGTTCGAGGTATCGCCCTTGTCGCCGGTCCGGGAGTGGGCCAGTTCGCGCAATTTCACGGTGCTCATGATGCGTCCTCCACATGTACCTGCGCTTTGATGGCCTCGCGCGGCATCAGCAACGACGCCACTGCTATCACCTGCCGCACGCTTTTGGTCGCGCCGCCGCCGCCATAAGGGCCGTTGGTGTAAAGGGTTTCGACTTCGTTGCCGATGCGCACGGCGTCGGCCTTTACAGCGCAGCGAGCAGCGACACGCAGCCGCACTTCCCATGGCTCGGCCGCTGCCCGCGAACCCAGCGCGTTACCGTGCAATGCGTCCACGCCAATCAGCTCGGCGCGCACGTCATCGAAGGCCACGCCGATCAGTTGCAGACGCTCCAGCACCACGTCCCGCGCCAGTTGCGCCCGGGCCAGCGCGCCTGGGCCGCCATAGGAAATCTGGCCCTCGCCGATCCAGCCGTCGAGATAACCGACCGACACCTTCAGCGTCGGCGGACGCGCGCGGCCATCGGCGCCTTCGGCCCGAACCTCATTGGGCGCCACCCGATTAAACGAGACGCCGGAAAAATCCGCGGTCACGTCCGGGGTGAGATACGCCGCCGGGTCGTGCACCTCATAGATCATCTGCTCGGTGCAGGTGGCCGTGTCGAGGCGCCCGCCCGAGCCTGCGACCTTGCTGATCACCGCCCTGCCCTCGGCGTCGACTTCAGCCAACGGAAACCCCAGGCGCGCCAGATCCGGCACTTCTTTAACACCCGGATCAGCAAAGTAGCCGCCAGTGATCTGCCCGGCGCATTCCAGCAGATGGCCGATCAGCGTGCCGCGCCCCAGGCGGGTCCAGTCATCCTCTGCCCAACCGAACGCGAACAGCTGCGGCGCCAGAAACAACGAGGGGTCAGCGACACGGCCCGTGATCACCACATCGGCGTCGGCCTTCAGCGCCTCGACAATCCCCTGCGCCCCGAGATACGCATTCGCGGAAATCAGCCGGTCGCCCAGCGAACCCACGGTTTCACCGTTGTCCAGCCGCAGCTCAGGGTTTGCGTTCAACACCGCTAGCACATCATCGCCGGTCACCGCCGCGACTTTCAGCCCCTGCACACCC
>NZ_DASVUM010000029.1:0-28792 GCF_036387035.1 Pseudomonas sp.
ACCGCTTCGTTCGGCACGATGACTTCCGACTCAGGCAGCAGCGTGTAGAAGTCGTATTTTGGCTTCACGGGCGCGGTCGGGCTGGGCGGCGTCTTGTTCGCTTCGGCGATTTTCGCGGCCTTCGCTTCGGCTTTGACTCGCTTGATGTCGTCGCCACTGCCGGGTTCGAGCTTCATCAGAAAAACAACGAAGGCGCCGACGGTAAGGCCGATCGCCATCCACACCCAGCCCGGAATCGGCGTCTTTGCGGGGGCCTGATACCGGCTGGCGCCGCGCTTGGGAGCAGGTTTCTTTTTAACGGCCAACTTACATACGCTCCAGAGTGTCCAGACCCAGCAACTGCAGGCCTTGCTTGAGGGTGCGGCCGGTCAGGGCGGCGAGGCGCAAACGGCTTTGCTGTTGTTCAGGATTTTCTGCCGCCAGGATCGGGCAGTTCTCGTAAAAACTGGAGAACAGCCCGGCAAGGTCGTACAGGTAGGCGCAGAGCACATGAGGCGTGCCCTTGTCGGCGACGATGTTCACGGCCTCACCGAACTGCGACAGGCGGGCGGCCAGGTCTTGCTCCTGCTCGGCGTCGAGCATGATCCGGCCCTTGGTCGCGTCGAAGGTTTCGCCCTTTTCCTCGAGCTTGCGGAACACGCCGGCCACACGGGTGTAGGCGTACAGCAAATAAGGCGCCGTGTTGCCTTCAAAACTGAGCATCTGGTCGAAGTTGAAGCTGTAGTCGCTGGCGCGATGCTTGGACAGGTCGGCGTATTTCACGGCGCTGATGCCCACTGCCTTGGCGATCAAGCGCAGCTCTTGCTCGGCAACGTCCGGGTTTTTCTCTTTGACCAGCGTATAGGCGCGCTCTTCGGCTTCGTCGAGCAGGTCGACCAGCTTGACCGTCCCGCCATCGCGGGTCTTGAACGGACGGCCGTCTGCGCCGTTCATGGTGCCAAAGCCCATGTGCTCCATGTGCATGCCATTGGTGACGAAGCCTGCGCGGCGCGCCACTTCAAAAACCTGCTGGAAGTGCAGCGCCTGACGCTGGTCGACGAAATACAGCACGCGATCGGCTTTCAGCACGTTGCTGCGGTAGCGGATGGCGGCGAGGTCGGTGGTGGCGTAGAGATAACCGCCGCCAGCCTTTTGCACGATCACCGGCAGCGGCGTGCCTTCAGCGGTTTTGAATTCTTCAAGGAACACGCACTGCGCGCCGTTGCTCTCGACCAACAGCCCGGCCTTCTTCAAGTCGGCAACAACATTGGCGAGGTCGTCGTTGTAGGCGCTTTCGCCCATAACGTCCTTCGGCGTGAGCTTGACATTCAGGCGCTCATACACTTCCTGACAGTGGGACAGGGAGATGTCTTTGAAACGGGTCCACAGGCTCAGACACTCGGCGTCGCCCGCTTGCAGCTTGACCACCAGGCCACGTGCGCGCTCGGCGAACTCCTCGGACTCGTCAAAACGGCCCTTGGCGGCGCGGTAGAAGTTTTCGAGGTCAGCCAGCTCGTCGCTGGTGGCCGGGGTTTCCTGCAGATAGGCCAGCAGCATGCCGAACTGAGTGCCCCAGTCGCCCACATGGTTCTGGCGGATCACGGTGTCGCCAAGGAACTCGAGAACGCTGGCCACGCCGTCGCCAATGATGGTCGAGCGCAGGTGGCCAACGTGCATTTCTTTGGCAAGGTTTGGTGCAGACAGGTCGACCACAACGCGCTGGGCTGGGCCATTCTTGCGCACCGACAGGGTCGCGTCAGCGAGAGCTTCGTCGATACGCGACGCCAGCGCCTGGGTGTTCTGAAAGAAATTGAGGAAGCCGGGCCCTGCGATGTCGACCTTGGTGATCTGCTCGTCGGCAGGCAGCGCGGCGACGATTTTCTCGGCCAGATCGCGCGGTTTCATGCCCGCAGGCTTGGCCAGCATCATGGCTATATTGCTGGCGAAGTCGCCGTTTTTCTTGTCCTTGGCGTTCTCCACCTGAATCGCCGGCGTCAGCCCTTCCGGCAAGACGCCATCGGTGACGAGTTGGCTCAGAGCTTGTTGAATCAGCTGGCGAATGGTGTCTTTCATGGTGCTCTCTTTCGACCGCAAACGCGGCCGCGCCTGGATGCGCGGGTGGAAAAACTGGGCATTATCCGTGGCCGGAGCCACCTTGCCAACCGCGCTGGATGCGCGGTCAACCGATGCGAATCAATAAAGGTCCACCGGATCGACGTCCAGCGACCACCTGACCTGGCGCCCGCTCGGCATGTTTTCCAATGCAAGCAGCCACGTCGCGAGCAGCTTGTGCAGCGGCGCGCGGGCATTGGCCTGGACCAGCAACTGGGCGCGATAACGTCCGGCGCGCCGCTCCATGGGTGCCGGAACCGGCCCCAGCAGCTCGATACCGCCCAGCGCCATGTCTTTGAGAAGTCGCTCGGCCTCGCTGCAGGCCTCGTCCAGAAACCCCTCGGCTTGACCCGGCTTGTGCGCTTCAGCGCGCAGCAGTGCCAGGTGCGAAAACGGCGGCAGCCCTGCAGCCCGACGTTCACTCAACGCTTGCTCGGCAAACGCGAAATAACCCTGTTCGGTCAGTTGAATCAATAAAGGATGGTCGGCCAGATGGGTCTGGATGATCACCTTGCCCGGCTCTTCGGCGCGGCCGGCCCGGCCTGCGACCTGGACAATCAGCTGAGCCATGCGCTCGCTCGCGCGGAAATCGCCGGAGAACAGCCCGCCATCGGCATCCAGAATCGACACCAGCGTCACGCGCGGGAAGTGATGCCCTTTGGCAAGCATTTGCGTGCCCACCAGAATGCATGGCTGGCCTTTCTGGATGGTTGCGAACAGCTGATTCATTGCGTCCTTGCGCGAGGTGCTGTCCCGATCCACGCGCAACACCGGGTAGTCGGGGAAGAGAATCGCCAACCGCTCCTCGGCACGCTCGGTCCCGGCCCCCACCGGGCGCAGATCGACCTTTCCACACGCCGGGCAATTGCGTGGCACGCGCTCGACGTGGCCGCAATGGTGACAACGCAGTTCACCCGAGCGCTGGTGAACGGTCATGCGCGCGTCGCAGCGGGGGCATTCAGACAGCCAGCCGCAATCGTGGCACAGCAACGTGGGGGCAAACCCGCGTCGGTTGAGGAACACCAACACCTGCTGACCCGCCGCCAGTGTCTGGCCGATGGCTTGCTGCATGGGGCCTGAAATGCCGCTGTCGAGGGGACGACTCTTCACATCCAGCCGCAGGAAGCGCGGTTGCTGCGCGCCGCCTGCGCGCTCATTCAAGCGCAGGAGCGCATACCGGCCCGTATGGGCGTTGTGCAGGCTTTCCAGCGAAGGAGTCGCCGAACCGAGCACAATCGGGATGTCTTCCTGATGCGCCCTCACCAGCGCCAGGTCCCGGGCGTGATAGCGCAGGCCTTCCTGCTGTTTATAGGAGCCGTCATGCTCTTCGTCGATGATGATCAGCCCCGGATTTTTCATCGGGGTGAACAGCGCCGAGCGGGTACCAATGATGATATCGGCCTCACCATCACGCGCGGCCAGCCACGCGTCCAGCCGGTCGCGATCGTTGACCGCCGAATGCAGCAAGGCGATGCGCGCATTGAATCGCTGCTCGAAGCGCGCAAGGGTCTGCGGGCCAAGGTTGATTTCCGGAATCAGTACCAGCGCCTGCTTGCCTGCTTCCAGCGTCTCGCGGATGAGCTGCAGATAGACCTCGGTTTTGCCGCTCCCGGTGACGCCCGCCAACAGCGAGGCATGAAAGCTCCCGAAACCCGAGCGGATGGCTTCGTAGGCCGCTCGCTGCTCGGTATTGAGCGGCAGCTCCGGCTGCGCCAGCCAGTGCTCGTGCCGCTCGACCGGCGCATGACCACGCACCTCTACGGTCACCAGCCCTTTGGCGAGGAGCAGATTCAGGCTCTCCCGATTGAGCATCAGTTTGCTTAACAGTTGGTGCGCCACACCATGGGGGTGCTGAGCCAGCGTGCGCAGCGCTTCCTTTTGTTTCGGTGCCCGGGCGATGCGCGGGTCATCGATGCTGGCGTCTGGCGCCGCCTGCCAGAACCGCTCTTGTCGCGCCTCCGCAGGCTCGCCCTGGCGCAGCAATACCGGCAGCGCCCAACTGAGCGTGTCGCCGAGGCTGTGCTGGTAATACTGCGCCGTCCACAGGCACAGCTTGAATAACGCAGGCGGTAACGGTACTTCGGCGTCCAGCACGGCAATGGCCGGCTTGAGCTTGTCGGCCGGCACGTCGCTGTGGTCGACGACTTCCACCAATACGCCGATCATTTCCCGACGGCCGAACGGCACGCGCAGGCGCATCCCCGGCTGCAAGGCGCTGCGCGCCACGCCTGCGGGGGCGAGGTAGTCGAACAGGCGACGCAACGGCGAGGGCAGGGCGAGGCGCAAGATAGCGTCGGACACGCGGGGGATACCTGTTACGGAGTATGACGAAGGGCGCGATCTTAGCAGACGACCGGCGTTAACGTTCCCTTGCGTGATTGGCGTTGTCTGTTAATATGCGCGGCCTAATTCCGTGCGGTATTCAACAATAGTGTTGGGTGGCGGCACGATAGCCTGAGGAAATACCCATGAAAGCTGATATCCATCCAGTTTACGAAGCCATTGACGCAACCTGCAGCTGCGGCAATGTCATCAAAACCCGTTCCACACTGGCCAAGCCTCTGAGCCTGGACGTGTGCAACGAGTGCCACCCGTTCTACACCGGCAAGCAAAAAACTCTGGACGTCGGCGGTCGTGTCGACAAGTTCAAGTCGCGTTTCGGTGCGTTCGGTCCTACCAAAGCTCCTGCTGCTGCAGAGTAAGGTTGGCCGTTCTGGAGTCGCCGATGCGTTTCTCCAGGCTGCTTAAAAAGGCGTCCCTCGCGGGCGCCTTTTTTATGTCCGCGATTTGGCTTTCGGCGGCCCACGCCTTGTGCCCGGCGCCGCCGTCTCTGCCCGTTGTTCAGGTGCAGCGCGTGGTCGATGGCGACACAGTGCGCCTGAGCGATGGTCGCAGCGTCCGCATGATTGGCCTGAATACGCCAGAAACCGGCAAAAAGGGTCAATCCGCCCAGCCATTTGCTGACGCCGCGAAGCGTCGTTTGCAGGCGTTGGTTGGTGCCAGTGACGGGCAGGTCAGGCTGCGCGTGGGTGAAGAACCGGCAGACCACTACGGCCGCACCCTCGCCAACGTCTACGGCCGCGACGGTGCCAACCTTGAGGCGCAACTGCTGGCCGAGGGCCTCGGCTTTCTCGTCGCAGTCTCCCCGAACGTAGCGCTGGTGAGCTGTCAGCAGTCCGCAGAAAATTCGGCTCGCCGGGCGGGGCTGGGCCTGTGGCGCAGCTCGCCGGTTCAGCCAGCCGAGCGGATCAGCACGGGCGGATTCGCGTTGGTGAGTGGACGGGTGACCGACGTACAGCGCAATGGTGGCGGCCTGTGGATCGAACTCGGCGACGCGCTGGTACTTCGCATTGCGCCGAAACTGCTTGGCCAGTTCGACACCGCCGCGCTGCAGCGGTTGAAGGGTCAGCAAATCGAGGCGCGCGGCTGGGTGGTTGACCGTTCGCGTCGGGGCGGTCTCAAATCGGGTCAGCCGCGGTGGATGATGCCGATCACGCATCCTGCAATGTTGGATACAGTTAGAAAATAAATTGTAGACATTATTTGATTGGATTGTCGCCTCTGCAAGCCTTGTGTCCTGCGGCTCTACGCTGAAAGTCGTAGATGCGGCCTCTTGACACAGGTGACCCGCCAGTCTTGTTAGGACTTTATGACTTGCGTATGCTCGGCGGTCCGTCTGTCCAACAGCAAAAAAGCGGAATGCCCCCATGTCAGATTTGAAAACTGCCGCTCTCCAATATCACGCTCATCCCCGTCCAGGGAAACTCAGCGTCGAACTCACCAAAGCCACTGCAACCGCTCGCGATCTGTCGCTGGCCTACAGCCCGGGTGTGGCTGAGCCGGTCCGCGAAATCGGTCGCGATCCGGAACTTGCCTACAAGTACACCGGCAAAGGCAACCTGGTAGCGGTCATCTCTGATGGCACCGCGATTCTGGGTCTGGGTAACCTCGGGCCTCTCGCCTCCAAGCCGGTCATGGAAGGCAAGGGCGTGCTGTTCAAGCGCTTCGCCGGTATCGACGTGTTCGACATCGAAGTTGATTCGGAAAGCCCGCAGGCCTTCATCGACACCGTGCGCCGCATTTCCATCACGTTCGGCGGCATCAACCTGGAAGACATCAAGGCACCAGAGTGCTTCGAGATCGAAAAGGCGTTGATCGAGCAGTGCGACATCCCGGTGTTCCACGATGACCAGCACGGCACCGCGATCGTGACCGCAGCCGGCATGATCAACGCGCTGGAAATCGCTGGCAAAACCCTAGAATCGGCGAAAATCGTCTGCCTGGGCGCTGGCGCTGCGGCCATCTCTTGCATGAAGCTGCTGGTGAGCATGGGCGCGAAGATCGAAAACATCTTCATGATCGACCGCAACGGTGTGGTTCACGATGGGCGCACCGATCTGAACCAGTACAAGGCTCAGTTCGCTCACTCCACCGACAAGCGCACCCTGGCAGATGCACTGGAAGGCGCTGACGTTTTCGTCGGCCTGTCCGGTCCGAACCTGCTGAGCGCTGAAGGCTTGAAGTCGATGGCAGCCAACCCGATCGTGTTCGCCTGCTCGAACCCGGATCCGGAGATCTCGCCAGAGCTGGCGCACGCCACTCGCAACGACGTGATCATGGCCACCGGCCGTTCGGACTACCCGAACCAGGTCAACAACGTGCTGGGCTTCCCGTTCATCTTCCGTGGCGCGCTGGACGTTCGCGCCAAGCGCATCAACGAAGAGATGAAAATCGCAGCGGCCAACGCCCTGCGCGAGCTGGCGAAGCTGCCTGTTCCTCAGGAAGTCTGTGACGCGTACGGCGGCGTCGCCCTTGAGTTCGGTCGTGAGTACATCATCCCGAAACCAATGGACGTGCGCCTGCTGACCGTTGTCTCCGATGCCGTTGCGAAGGCAGCCATCGAAAGCGGCGTTGCGACCCTGCCGTATCCGAAGCACTACCCGCTGAACAGCGTGGATGAAGTGTTCAACGGCTGATAGCCGCGGCCACAAAAAACCCAGCCAAGTGCTGGGTTTTCTATGGGCGCTCGTTTTGCAGCGTGCCTGGTGATTAGACCTTGCGTCGAGTGACTCGTAGGAGCCGGCTTGCTGGCGAACCTGCCATATCGGTCGACGTCTTTGTCGCTGACTCGCCGGGTTCGCCAGCAAGCCGGCTCCTACAGAGCTCGCTTAAGCCATAGTCCGCAGCGTCGCGGACAGTGGATTTATGTCGTCATCAAAAGAGGTCGATCGGCGCTGATTCATCCGCAGGCAGCGGGCTACCCGGAGGAGGGCTGCCGCCGAGTTCGTTCACGCTAGGTGGAGTGTCTTCGCTTTTGAACAGCTCGAAGAACGCGCCCGGCGTGCTCGGTGTAGCAGAGCGCCCGCTGACAGGGTCGATGCGCAGGCTGAGGATGCCGTCCGGTTCTGCCTGAACGTGTGGCGGCTTATCTTTAAGCGCAGCGCTCATGTACTTCATCCAGATGGGCAGCGCGACAGTGCCACCGAACTCATGGCGACCAAGGCTTTCCGGTTGGTCAAAACCGGTCCAGACCGTGGTCACATAATCAGCGTTGTAGCCGGTGAACCATGCGTCCTTCGATTCGTTGGTGGTACCCGTCTTACCCGCGATGTCCGGACGGTTCATTGCCAGGGCACGTCGGCCTGTGCCGCGCTTGATCACGTCCTGCAGCATGCTGTTGAGGATGTAGACCGTACGACCGTCAACAATCCGTTCCGCCACGACCGGCGCCGGTGCTGCCCCCGATGCATCCAGCGCGTTCGGTACAACAGTGGCGGTCAGAGGCGGTGTCTCAGGCGCTGCATAGGTTGATGCGCTGCTGATGGCGGCTTCGCTGACCGCTTTCGGGTTCGGGTCGTTGGCAGGCACTGTCGGCGGATTGGCGACAAACAGGGTCTTGCCCTCGCGGTCCTCGATCTTCTGCAGCAGATACGGGCTGATTTTGTAGCCGCCGTTGGCAAACGCACTCCAGCCGCCGACGATTTCCATCGGTGTGAGGGTGGCTGTACCCAGTGCCAGTGACAGATTCGGCGGCAAGTCCTGCTTATTGAAGCCAAAGCGGGTGATGTAATTGATCGCGGTGTTGACTCCCAGGCTTTGCAGCAGGCGGATCGACACCAGGTTGCGAGACTTGTACAGCGCTTCGCGCAGCCGGATCGGACCCAGGAAGGTCCCCGTGTCGTTCTTCGGTCGCCAGACTTTGTCGATCGCTTCGTCGACGAAGACGATGGGCGCATCGTTGACCAGGCTGGCGGCGGTGTAGCCGTTATCCAGCGCCGCCGAGTACAGGAACGGCTTGAAGCTGGAACCTGGCTGACGCTTGGCCTGCATCGCACGGTTGTAGTTGCTCTGCTCGAATGCGAAGCCACCGACCAGCGCACGAATCGCGCCGTTCTGCGGATCCAGCGACACCAGCGCGCTCTGCGCTACCGGGAGCTGGCTGAACTTGAGCGAGTTGTCGGGCTGACGCTGCAAGCGCACCAGGTCGCCGACATGGGCGACGTCGCCAGGCTGCTTGGGGTTGGCGCCGACGCTGTTGGTGTTCAGGAACGCTTTGGCCCACTTCATGCTGTCCCAGGCGACGGTTTCTTCGTTTTCGCCATTGCGGGTCAGTACGCGGATGCCGGTCTTGTCCACTTGGGTGACGATCGCTGGCTCCAGACCGCTGATCGGACGCTGTTTGCCCAGTTCCTGCACCCAACCTTCGCGGGTCAGCCCGGGGAATCGGCTCTCAGGCCCGCGATAGCCATGTCGCTGGTCATATTCGATCAGACCTTCCTGCACCGCCTTGTTGGCGTCTTCCTGCAAGCCGCTCGGCACGGTGGTAGTGACGCGGAAGCCTTCTGTGTAGGCTGCGCTGCCATAACGTCCGACCATCTCGGCGCGCGCCATTTCGGCGATATACGGCGCGTTCACTTCAGGGCTCTGAACGTGATAGCTGGCGTTGACCGGCTCGACGAGGGCGGTCTGGTAGGTGTTCTGGTCGATTTTGCCCAGTTTGAACATGCGGCCGAGAATCCAGTCGCGGCGCTCTTTGGCGCGTACCGGGTTGGCCAGCGGGTTGAATCGTGACGGCGCCTTGGGCAGACCGGCGATCATCGCCATCTGCGCGACACTCAAGTCGCGGATGGATTTGCCG
This sequence comes from Pseudomonas sp., assembly GCF_036387035.1. Lineage (GTDB taxonomy): Bacteria > Pseudomonadota > Gammaproteobacteria > Pseudomonadales > Pseudomonadaceae > Aquipseudomonas. The sequence continues at coordinate 9,230 of NZ_DASVUM010000029.1, forward strand.
TAATAAACCTGCGCGGCAGCCTCGATGCCATACGCCCGGTTACCCAGATAGATCTTGTTGACGTACAGCTCGAGAATCTCGTCTTTCGTAAGTTGGCGCTCGATTTGCAAGGCCAAGAGAATCTCGGTGGTTTTGCGGGAAAAACTGCGCTCGCTGGTCAGGAAATAGTTTTTCGCGACCTGCATGGTGATGGTCGAGCCGCCGGACTGGATATGGCCGCTCTTGACGAGTTGACTGGCCGCGCGCATCAGACTGCTCGGGTCCACGCCATAGTGATTCTCGAAATTATCGTCTTCGGCGGACAACAGGGCGTGAATGAAATTGGGCGGAATGTCGGCGAAACGGATGGGAGAGCGGCGCATTTCGCCAAACTCTGCGATGAGCTTGCCGTCGCTGCTGAACACCCGCAGCGGGATCTGCAGCTGAATATTACGCAGCGCATCGACCGAGGGCAGGTTCGGGGCCAGGTAAAGAAAGGCGCCGCTCAGTCCGAGCAGCAAACCGCAGACGACGGCGACGATGGACCACCAGAAAAACTTCAGCAGGCGTATCAAGGCTTTTGGATTTCCAGAAAAAAGAATGAGTTAGACGCAGGCATTTACAAATGAACACGCCTTGAAGCTTTGGTACATGAAAAAAACGCTGGGCATTATAAGCATTTTTCGTCGTCGAGCGTTATTTGCGCTACTGTCAAGTCAGCCGACAGTGGCACTGGAACTGAAATCGTCCGTAAGTGACGGAAACGCATAGGGAATCGGTTGTGTTCGAACTCTTCAGTAAGAAGGCCAACACCCTTCTGGGGATCGATATTAGCTCCACCTCGGTCAAGCTTCTTGAGCTCAGTCGCTCCGGCAACCGATACAAGGTCGAGTCTTATGCGGTCGAGCCACTGCCCGCCAACGCGGTGGTCGAAAAGAACATTGCGGAACTGGAAGGTGTCGGCAGTGCTTTGACGCGTTTGCTGGTGAAAGCCAAGAGCAACGTCAAAATCGCGGCGGTTGCCGTCGCGGGTTCGGCCGTTATTACCAAGACCATCGAGATGGATGCAGGGCTTTCCGACGACGAGATGGAAAACCAGCTTAAAATCGAAGCCGATCAGTACATCCCTTATCCGCTGGAAGAAGTTGCCATAGATTTTGAAGTCCAGGGCTATTCGGCGCGTAATCCAGAACGCGTCGAAGTGCTGCTGGCGGCCTGTCGAAAAGAAAACGTAGAAGTACGCGAAGCTGCACTGGCGCTGGCCGGGCTTACTGCTCGTGTAGTCGATGTCGAAGCTTATGCGCTGGAGCGCTCGTTCGGTCTGTTGTCCTCCCAGCTGGGGCAGGACCACGAGCAATTGACCGTCGCCGTCATCGACATCGGCGCGACCATGACCACCCTCAGCGTGCTGCACAACGGCCGCATCATTTATACCCGTGAGCAATTGTTTGGCGGGCGCCAATTAACCGAAGAAATCCAGCGCCGTTATGGCTTGTCCGTGGGCGAAGCCGGTCTTGCGAAAAAGCAGGGCGGGCTCCCCGACGACTACGTCATGGAGGTCCTGCAGCCATTTAAGGACGCCGTGGTGCAGCAGGTGTCCCGTTCGCTGCAGTTCTTCTTCGCAGCCGGGCAGTACAACCGCGTCGACTACATCATGCTGGCTGGGGGCACGGCCTCCATCTCGGGTCTTGACCGGCTGATTCAGGAACGCCTCGGCACGCCGACGCTGGTTGCCAACCCCTTTGCTGATATGGCGCTGAGCGCGAAGGTCAACGCCGGTGCTCTGGCCAGCGACGCTCCCGCATTAATGATCGCCTGCGGTCTGGCACTGAGGAGCTTCGACTAATGGCACGGATCAACTTACTTCCCTGGCGCGAGCAGCAGCGCGAGGAGCGCAAGAAGCGCTTCATCCTGGCGCTGGTCGGCGTACTGGTCGTTGGCATCGGCGCCATTCTTTTGGCTGATCAATATTTGAGCAATGCCATCGCCCACCAAAATGCTCGGAGTCAGTTCATCAAGACAGAGATCGTGCAGCTTGACGCCCGCATAAAAGAGATCAGCGAGCTCAAGGCGCGGCGCAAACAATTGCTGGAACGGATGAAGATCATCCAGGACCTGCAGGGCAACCGGCCGATCATCGGCCGTGTGTTCGACCAACTGGCTCGAACCCTTCCGGATGGCGTCTATTTCAACGACGTGAAAATGGCCGGACAGATGATCAGTATTTCTGGCGCAGCCGAATCCAACAATCGGGTCTCGGACCTGCTGCGTAATCTGGACGCGTCTGACTGGCTCGAGTCGCCCAGTCTGACGGAGGTCAAAGCCAATACGGGGGGTGGCGTCGATCAGACCAACACCTTCCAGCTGACGGTGCGCCAGACGCAGCCTGCGGTTGAGGGGGGCAAGCAATGAGCATGAGTGATTGGCTCGATAGCCTGCGAAAGATTGACCTCAATGACCTGGACCTGAACAACGTGGGCTCCTGGCCTGCTGCGTTGAAAACCATCGCCGGGGCACTGCTGCTTGCGCTGATACTGGCCGGCGGATATTTCTTTTATATCCAGGACATGCAGGCCCAGCTCGACCAGGCTCGGAGTGAAGAAACGACGTTGAAAGAGCAGTTCGCAACCAAGGCTTATCAAGCTGCCAACCTCGCGGCCTATAAAAGCCAGATGGTGGAAATGGAAAACACTTTCGGCGCACTGCTGCGGCAGTTACCGAGCGACACTGAAGTTCCGGGCTTGCTTGAGGACATCACGCGCACCGGTCTGGGCAGTGGCCTGGAGTTCGAGGAAATCAAGCTGCTTCCCGAGGAGGCCCAGCAGTTTTATATCGAATTGCCTATCCAGATCACCGTGACCGGCAGTTACCACGACCTGGCCACCTTCGCCAGCGGCGTTGCCAGCCTGCCGCGAATCGTGACGCTGCATGACTTCGAGATCAAACCGCTGGACGCTAAGTCCCCCGCGAAGTTGCGCATGAGCATCCTTGCCAAGACCTATCGCTATAACGATAAGGGCCTTCAAAATGTCGACACGAAAGGGCCTGCGAAATGACGGCGATGCGTTGGTTGTGCGTCGGCGTCATTCTGGTCGGGCTCGCGGGTTGCGACAGCTCGAACGAATTTGACGATCTCAAACAGTACATGGCCGAAGTGCGCGCCCGTCCGGTTGGCACCATCGAGCCGATGCCCAAGTTCCGGCCTTATGAAGCCTTTACCTATGCGGCGGCTAGTTTGCGCAGTCCGTTTCAGCCGCCGATCAAGATCGACCTGGTCAACCGTCCAAAGGGTTCGCACCTGGTGCAGCCGGATCCGACGCGGGTCAAGCAGTTCCTCGAAGGCTTCAACATTGACTCGTTTGAAATGGTGGGCACGTTGAGCAATGAAACCGGCACGTTCGCACTGCTTCGCGGGGCGGGTGGCGTGCATCGTGTCAAAGTGGGCGATTACCTGGGGCGCAACGATGGCCGTATCACGGCGATCACCGACTCGGCGGTGCAAGTGATGGAAATCGTTCCGGATGGAGAGGGGGCCTGGCTTGAGCGTCCGCTCAGTATTTCCCTCAAGGAGCGCTCATGAAGACGGCAAGCAAGCGAAGCACCTTCGGGTCTGCACAGTGGTGGAATGTGAACATGAACAGGATTCTTTCGATTATCGGCCTGTCGTTAGGGATGGCGATGCTTTCACCGGTTGTCCAGGCGGCTAACCTCAAGACGCTGGATGTCGCCGCGTTGCCGGGGGACCGAGTCGAGCTGAAACTGTCCTTCGACGGTCCGGTGGCGGCACCGCGCGGCTACACCACCGAGCAACCGGCGCGAATTGCGCTGGATCTGCCGGGGGTGACCAGCCAGTTGGCGATCAAGAGTCGGGACCTGGGTTCAGGCAATGCCCATAGCGTTGTGGTGGTCGAAGCCAAGGACCGCACGCGGGTGATCATCAACCTCACCACGCTTGCCCCGTACAGCTCGCGTGTCGATGGCAACAACCTGTTCGTGGTCGTGGGTCAGGGCGCTGCTGCGGCCCAGGGTTCGCAACCCAGTACTGCATCGGGCGCCCCCCGGGTCAGCGTGCCTGCCGCGCAGTCCAAACCGGTTGCCCGCTCCTATGCGCCAGGCCCGCGTTCGGTGAAGAACGTCGACTTCCAGCGTGGGGAGCTGGGTGAAGGCAACGTCATCATCGAGCTCAGCGACACTGGCATCGCGCCGGACATTCAGGAGCAGGGCGGCAAGATCCGAGTCGACTTCGCCAAGACGCAGTTGCCTGATCCGCTGCGCGTGCGCCTGGATGTGAAGGATTTTGCGACCCCGGTCCAGTTCGTCAATTCCAGCGTCAGCGGGGACAAGGCCAGCATCTCCATCGAGCCGTCCGGCGCGTTCGATTACTCGGCGTACCAAACCGATAACAAGCTGACCATCAGCGTGCGTCCCCTGACCAACGAAGACCAGGAGCGACGTAACTCGGAAAAACTGGTCTACACCGGCGAGAAGCTGTCGTTGAATTTCCAGGACATCGATGTGCGTTCGGTCCTGCAACTGATTGCCGACTTCACCAACCTCAACCTGGTGGCGAGTGACACCGTGCAGGGCGGCATTACTCTGCGCTTGCAGAATGTGCCGTGGGATCAGGCTCTGGACCTGGTGCTCAAGACCAAGGGCCTGGACAAGCGCAAGATCGGTAACGTTTTGCTGGTGGGCCCTGCGGACGAGATCGCCGCGCGTGAGCGCCAGGAGCTGGAGTCGCTGAAGCAGATTTCCGAGCTCGCCCCGCTGCGTCGTGAGTTGCTGCAAGTGAACTATGCCAAGGCCGCCGACATCGCCAAGCTGTTTCAGTCGGTGACCAGCGCTGAGTCGAAGACTGACGAGCGCGGCTCGATCACCGTCGATGAGCGCACCAACAACATCATTGCCTATCAGACCCAGGATCGGCTGGACGAACTGCGCCGCATCGTTTCGCAACTGGACATTCCGGTGCGCCAAGTGATGATCGAGGCGCGCATCGTTGAAGCCAACGTCGATTACGACAAGGCGCTGGGTGTGCGCTGGGGCGGGTCGAGCAACAAGGGCAACTTCACCACGGGCGGCAGCGGTACCGTTACAGGCGCGTCAGCGACCAACGGTCCTTACGTGGACATGGGCGTGACCGACGCCACTTCGTCGATCGGCCTGGGCTTCCTGACCAACAACACGATTCTCGATCTCGAGCTGACAGCGATGGAGAAAAGCGGCAACGGCGAAGTGGTCTCACAGCCGAAAGTCGTTACGTCAGACAAGGAAACCGCAAAAATCCTGAAAGGTACGGAAGTGCCGTATCAGGAAGCCAGCTCGAGCGGCGCAACCTCGGTGTCGTTCAAAGAGGCATCGCTCTCGCTGGAGGTGACCCCGCAGATCACCCCTGATAACCGCATCATCATGGAGGTCAAGGTCACGAAGGATGAGCCGGACTACGTCAACACGGTGCTGGGTGTCCCGCCTATCAAGAAAAACGAAGTCAACGCCAAGGTGCTCGTGGCCGACGGCGAGACCATCGTAATTGGTGGCGTGTTCTCGAATACGCAGAGTAAAGTCGTCGACAAGGTGCCATTTTTGGGCGATGTGCCGTATGTTGGCCGCCTTTTCCGGCGCGATGTGGTTTCGGAGTCAAAATCCGAGCTGTTGGTGTTTCTCACTCCGCGTATCATGAACAACCAGGCGATTGCTGTGAGTCGTTGATTCTGTGCGAAATTTAATTCTTGTGGGGCCGATGGGGGCTGGTAAAAGCACCATCGGTCGCTTGCTGGCCAAAGAGCTTCGACTGCCGTTCAAAGATTCCGACAAGGAAATCGAGCTGCGAACGGGTGCCAATATCCCCTGGATCTTCGACAAGGAAGGTGAGGCGGGCTTTCGCGATCGTGAACAGGCGATGATCGCCGAGCTCTGCGCACTGGACGGTGTGGTCGTGGCCACTGGCGGTGGCGCGGTCATGCGTGAAGAAAACCGCCGCGCCCTGCACGCCGGCGGTCGGGTGGTGTATCTGCACGCGTCGGTTGAGCAGCAAGTGGGCCGGACCTCGCGGGATCGCAACCGACCCTTGTTGCGCACCGCTGACCCGGCGCGGGTGCTGCGCGAACTGCTGGCGATCCGCGATCCGCTGTACCGCGAGATTGCCGATGTGATCATCGAAACCGATGAGCGGCCGCCTCGAATGGTGATTATCGACATCCTGGCCCTGCTGGCCGAGCTTCCTCCCCGTTAAAGCGCAGACGGAAATGCGCTATCCTCGGCGACCATAAAAAGTGGGGTCGTTACATGGCCTTGCGCCATAGCCGGTGTCGGCGTTTTTTCAAGCGCGCACGGGCAACCAATTGTTAACAGCGTGGGGACACATGCAGACACTCAAGGTCGAGCTTGGCGAACGCAGCTACCCGATCCATATCGGTGAAGGCTTGCTGGATCAGCCCGAATTGCTCAAGCCGTACATTGCCGGAAAACAGGTGGCAATCGTTTCCAACGCCACCGTCGCGCCGCTGTACATGGACCGCCTCACTCGCTCCCTCGCCGGTTACAGCGTCTTGCCGATCGTGCTGCCTGACGGCGAAGCCTTCAAGAACTGGGAAACCCTGCAAACCATCTTCGACGCGCTGCTCACCGCGCGCCACGACCGTCGCACCACTGTGATTGCGCTGGGTGGCGGTGTCATCGGCGACATGGCCGGGTTTGCGGCTGCCTGTTACCAGCGCGGCGTCGAATTCATTCAAGTGCCGACCACGCTGCTGTCGCAGGTCGATTCGTCGGTCGGTGGCAAAACCGGGATCAACCACCCGCTGGGCAAAAATATGGTCGGCGCGTTTTACCAGCCCAACGCAGTGCTGATCGATACGTTGTCGTTGAACACTCTGCCTGAGCGCGAACTGTCGGCCGGTCTTGCCGAGGTCATCAAATACGGTTTGATCTGTGACGAACCTTTCCTGACATGGCTCGAAGAGAATGTGGACAAGTTGCGCGGGCTGGATCAGGCCGCGCTGACCACGGCGATCGAACGTTCGTGTGCCGCCAAGGCTGCGGTGGTCGGCGCCGATGAGCGCGAGTCCGGCGTGCGTGCCACGCTGAACCTCGGCCATACGTTCGGCCACGCCATTGAAACCCATATGGGCTACGGCGTCTGGCTGCACGGCGAGGCGGTGGCGGCGGGCACGGTGATGGCGCTGGAAATGTCAGCGCGTCTGGGCTGGATCAGCGAACAGGAGCGCGACCGCGGCATCCGTATCTTCCAGCGAGCCGGCTTGCCGGTGGTTCCGCCGCAAGACATGACGCCCGAGCACTTCCTCGAGCACATGGCGGTGGACAAAAAGGTCATAGACGGTCGTCTGCGCCTGGTGCTGTTGCGTCGCATCGGTGAAGCAGTGGTGACTGACGAATATCCACAAGAAGTACTACAGGCCACACTGGTCGCGGATTACCGCGCCTTGGTGGATCAGCTTAGAGGTTAATGAGAAATCCATGACTAGTTTGCACGCCGATGAGGCCTTCCTCGGTCATTACCAGTTGAGTCATGACCCCTTCGCAACGCGGGTTCCCGGCTTCAAGTTCTTTCCGGCACAGCGCAAGCCCGTGCTGGGTCAGTTGCATCATCTCGCGCGCTACAGCCAGCTGCTGCTGGTGGTGACGGGCCCTCACGGCAGTGGCAAGACGCTGTTGCGTCAGGCGCTGGTGGCGAGCACCAACAAGCAATCGGTTCAGAGCGTTGTGGTGTCGGCGCGCGGTGCAGGGGATGCGACGGGCGTGTTGCGTCAGGTCGCACAGGCGCTGAACGTCGCCCAACCGGAAATGCGCCCGATCCTGTCGCAAGTCGTGCAGTTGGCGCTCACCGGCCAGGAAGTCTACATCCTGGTGGACGATGCCGAACAACTGGGCGAATCCGCACTCGAAGCGTTGTTGGGATTGGCAGCCGGCACCCCGGAAGGGCGCCCGCATGTCTTCCTGTTCGGCGAGGCTTCGATCATTGATCGCCTGGATCAGCTGTGCGCCGAGAGCGGTACCGAGGAAGAACGCTTCCACGTTATCGAGCTGGCGCCGTATACCGAAGAAGAAACCCGTGAATATCTGGCTCAGCGTCTCGAAGGCGCAGGGCAGGGCGTTGGATTGTTCAGCGCCGAACAGATCAGTGATATCCATGAGCAGTCCGGTGGATGGCCGGGCGCGATCAACCAGGTCGCGCGCGATTCGATGATCGAAGCCATGATTGCCAGCCGCTCTGCGGTCAAGCGTCCAAGTATGGGGTTCAAAATGCCTAAGAAACACGTGTTGGCTTTGGGTGGAGTGGTCGTTGCAGCCGTTCTCGCGGCGTGGCTGATTCCAGGCCGCAGCAACGCTCCCGCTACGGCCCCGGCCAACTCCCAGGCTCAACTGCCTTTGGGTCAGGGCCAGGCGCCTGCGCAACAATCGAACAACGGTGGCCCTGCCATCGAGTTCGCGGGTAACTCGCAGCCGATGCCGTTGCCGATGAACGGCTCTCAACCAGCGACGCGAGCGCCACTGGCTGAAGCTGCGGGCTCGGGCGAAGGCGATGGCGAAGATGGCGGCCCGGCCGCCAATCAGTCGCTGCAGCCACCGACCGTGACCACCACGGCGCCACCCGTCGGTGCGACGGCAAGTCCTGCTCCGAGCATGGCGCAGCAGCCGGTTCCAGCACCGCGCCCTGCACCTGCGGCCAAGCCGACGCCAGCTCCAGCGCCTGCTGCCAAGCCTGCGCCGGCGCCGACTCAGGTGGCCACCGCCAAGCCGGCTCCTGCTCCGACGCCAGCGGCCAAGCCGGCAGCTGCAGCGTCCGGCGCTGCGGGCAGTGGCTGGTACGCAGGCCAGGCTCCGACGCATTACGTGGTGCAGATCCTCGGCACCAGCTCCGAAGCGACTGCGCAAAGCTACGTGAAAGAGCAGGGCGGCGAGTACCGTTACTTCAAGAAAACCCTGCAGGGCAAGCCGCTGTTCGTGGTGACTTACGGCAGCTTCGCCGACCGCAATGCGGCGCTTACCGCTATTAAGGCCTTGCCAGAGAAGGTTCAGGCTGGTAAACCTTGGCCTCGCACTGTCGGCAGTATCCAACAGGAACTCGCCGCCGCTCGCTGATAACGCAGGGGCCTTATCCAGGCCCCTCGATTAGCCCTCCCGATAATCACGCATGAGCGTGCTGCCAATGAGCAGCGCGCCTTGTGGTGCCTGCGTCTCAGGCACGCATTGATCTTCGGGCTCTCATTGGTCAGACTCGCAAAAAAAGCTCTGGCTAGCACGAGAATCGATATAAAACCTTTCATGAATGCGACATAAATTTGCGACAGTTCGTCGCCAAATTTGTGAGGACTTGTGTCGCTGTGTACAATGACCTCCCTTTTGCTCCCGCAAAGCCGGCGTACGTTCGGCGTGGATGGTAAATGGTTGAATTGAAAAGAAATTTGCCTCGATAAGGGGCAGCCTGGTGAGAATGTGTCTATGAAAGCAGGTCTGTACCATCCAGAAGAATTCAAGGATAACTGTGGTTTCGGCCTGATCGCCCACATGCAAGGCGAGCCCAGTCATCATCTGTTGCAGACGGCTATCGAAGCCCTGACCTGCATGACCCACCGTGGTGGGATCAACGCCGACGGCAAGACCGGTGACGGTTGCGGGCTGTTGATGCAAAAACCTGACACCTTCCTGCGTGCGGTGGCCAACGAGCACTTCGGCGTCGAGCTTCCGCGCCAGTACTGTGCCGGCATGGTCTTCCTCAACCAGGACGACGCCAAGGCCGAAGCGGCCCGCGAAAACATGAACCGTGAAATCCTCGCGGCCGGCTTGACCTTGATCGGCTGGCGCCAGGTCCCGATCGACACCAGCGTGCTGGGCCGTCTCGCCCTGGAGCGTCTGCCGAAGATTGAGCAAGTGTTCATTGGTGGCGAAGGCCTGAGCGATCAGGAGTTCGCGATCAAGCTGTTCTGCGCTCGCCGTCGTTCCTCGGTTGCCAATGCGGCCGACACCGACCACTACATCTGCAGCTTTTCGCACAAGACCATCATCTATAAAGGCCTGATGATGCCGCGTGACCTCACGGCATTCTTCCCGGACCTCAACGACGAGCGCCTGCAGACCGCGATCTGCGTGTTTCACCAGCGTTTCTCGACCAACACCTTGCCGAAATGGCCGCTGGCTCAGCCGTTCCGCTTCCTCGCCCACAACGGCGAGATCAACACCATCACAGGTAACCGCAACTGGGCTCAGGCCCGTCGCACCAAGTTCACTAATGATCTGATGGACCTCGACGAACTGGGCCCGCTGGTCAACCGCGTGGGCTCGGACTCGTCGAGCATGGACAACATGCTCGAACTGATGGTCACCGGCGGTATCGACCTGTTCCGTGGCGTGCGCATGCTCGTGCCGCCGGCGTGGCAGAACGTCGAAACCATGGACCCGGATCTGCGCGCTTTCTACGAATTCAACTCCATGCACATGGAGCCGTGGGATGGCCCGGCCGGCATCGTAATGACCGAAGGTCGTCACGCCGTCTGCCTGCTCGACCGCAACGGCCTGCGCCCGGCGCGCTGGGTAACCACCAAGAACGGCTACATCACCCTGGCGTCGGAAATCGGCGTGTGGAACTACAAGCCGGAAGACGTGATTGCCAAGGGCCGTGTCGGCCCGGGCCAGATCTTCGCGGTGGACACCGAAACCGGGCAGATCCTCGACACCGATGCCATCGACAGCCGTTTGAAGTCGCGCCACCCGTACAAGCAGTGGCTGCGCAAGAACGCCCTGCGCATTCAGGCGACGCTGGAAGATCACGACCACGGTTCGGCGTTCTACAACCCGGATCAGCTCAAGCAGTACATGAAGATGTTCCAGGTCACGTTCGAAGAGCGTGATCAGATCCTGCGCCCGCTGGGTGAGCAGGGTCAGGAAGCGGTCGGCTCCATGGGCGACGATACGCCGATGGCAGTGCTGTCGCGTCGCGTCCGCACGCCGTACGACTATTTCCGCCAGCAGTTCGCGCAGGTCACCAACCCGCCGATCGACCCGCTGCGTGAAGCCATCGTCATGTCGCTGGAAGTCTGCCTCGGCGCCGAGCGCAACATTTTCCAAGAGTCGCCAGAGCACGCTTCGCGCGTGATTCTCAGCTCGCCGGTCGTTTCCCCGGCCAAGTGGCGCTCGCTGATGACCCTCGATCGCCCGGGTTTTGATCGTCAGATCATCGACCTGAACTACGACGAAGCCATGGGTCTTGAAGCTGCGGTGCGCAACATCGCGGATCAGGCTGAGGAAGCCGTGCGTTCGGGCAAGACCCAGATCGTCCTGAGCGACCGTCACATCGCACCGGGCAAGCTGCCGATTCACGCTTCGCTGGCCACCGGCGCGGTGCACCACCGCCTGACCGAAAAGGGCTTGCGTTGCGACAGCAACATCCTGGTCGAAACGGCGACGGCGCGTGACCCGCACCATTTCGCTGTGCTGATCGGCTTCGGAGCGTCGGCGGTCTATCCGTTCCTGGCGTACGAAGTGCTGGGCGACTTGATCCGTACCGGCGAAGTGCTGGGTGATTTGTACGAAGTCTTCAAGAACTACCGCAAAGGCATCACCAAAGGCCTGCTGAAGATCCTGTCGAAGATGGGCATCTCCACCGTCGCGTCGTACCGTGGCGCGCAGCTGTTCGAGGCCATCGGCCTGTCGGAAGAAGTCTGCGACTTGAGCTTCCGTGGCGTGCCGAGTCGCATCAAGGGCGCGCGTTTCGTCGACATTGAAGCCGAGCAGAAGGCGCTGGCCTTCGAAGCCTGGAGCGCGCGCAAGCCGATCCAGCAGGGCGGTCTGCTGAAGTTCGTCTACGGCGGCGAATACCACGCCTATAACCCTGATGTGGTAGCGATGCTGCAAGCCGCCGTGCAACAGGGCGATTACAGCAAGTTCAAGGAATACACCGCGCTGGTGGACAACCGTCCGGTGTCGATGATCCGCGACCTGTTCAAGGTCAAGGAGCTCGACACGCCGCTGGGCATCGACCAGATCGAGCCGCTGGAGGGCATTCTCAAGCGCTTCGACTCGGCGGGCATCTCGCTGGGCGCGCTGTCGCCGGAAGCGCATGAAGCCTTGGCCGAGGCAATGAACCGCCTGGGCGCGCGCTCCAACTCCGGTGAGGGCGGCGAAGACCCGGCGCGCTACGGCACGATCCGCAGTTCGAAGATCAAGCAGATCGCGACCGGCCGTTTTGGCGTAACGCCTGAGTACCTGGTTAACGCCGATGTGCTGCAGATCAAAGTTGCTCAGGGCGCCAAGCCGGGCGAGGGCGGGCAACTGCCGGGCGGCAAGGTCAACGGCCTGATCGCCAAGTTGCGTTATGCAGTGCCTGGCGTGACGCTGATCTCGCCACCGCCGCACCACGATATCTACTCCATCGAAGACTTGTCCCAGCTGATCTTTGACCTAAAGCAGGTCAATCCGGCCGCGCTGGTCTCTGTCAAGCTGGTAGCCGAAGCGGGCGTGGGCACGATCGCCGCCGGCGTGGCCAAGGCCTACGCTGACCTGATCACCATTTCCGGTTATGACGGCGGCACCGGCGCATCGCCGCTGTCGTCGATCAAGTACGCGGGCTCGCCGTGGGAAATCGGCCTGGCCGAAACTCACCAGACCCTGCGCGGTAACGACCTGCGCGGCAAGGTTCGGGTGCAGACCGACGGCGGTCTGAAAACCGGTCTGGACGTCATCAAGGCGGCGATTCTCGGCGCCGAAAGCTTCGGCTTCGGCACCGCGCCGATGATCGCGCTGGGCTGCAAGTACCTGCGCATCTGCCACCTGAACAACTGCGCCACTGGCGTAGCGACTCAGAACGACAAGCTGCGCAAGGATCACTACATCGGCACCGTCGACATGGTGATCAACTTCTTCACCTACGTGGCTGAGGAAACCCGCGAATGGCTGGCGAAGCTGGGCGTGCGTTCGCTGGAAGAACTGATCGGGCGTACCGACCTGCTGGAAATCCTGCCGGGCGAGACCGCCAAGCAGCAGCATCTGGACCTGACGCCGCTGTTGGGCAGTGACCACATTCCGGCCGACAAGCCGCAATTCAGCCAGGTCGAGCGCAACCCGCCGTTCGATAAAGGTCTGCTGGCCGAGAAGATGGTCGAACTGGCTATCTCTGCCATTCAGGCCAAGAGCGGCGGCGACTACGAACTGGATATCTGCAACTGCGACCGCTCCATCGGCGCGCGGATTTCCGGCGAGATCGCCAAGCTGCACGGCAACCAGGGCATGAACGATGCACCGGTGACGTTCCGCTTCAAGGGCACGGCCGGGCAGAGCTTTGGCGTGTGGAACGCCGGCGGCCTGAACATGTACCTGGAAGGCGACGCCAACGACTACGTCGGCAAAGGCATGACGGCCGGCAAGCTGGTGATCGTGCCGCCAAAAGGCAGCCCGTTCAAAACCCAGGACAGTGCCATCATCGGTAACACCTGCCTGTACGGCGCGACCGGCGGGAAGCTGTTCGCAGCGGGTACGGCGGGCGAACGTTTCGCGGTGCGCAACTCCGGTGCTCACACCGTTGTGGAAGGCACGGGCGATCACTGCTGCGAATACATGACCGGCGGTTTCGTTTGCGTGCTCGGCAAGACCGGCCACAACTTCGGCTCAGGCATGACCGGCGGTTTCGCTTACGTGCTCGATCAGGACAACACCTTCGTTGACCGGGTCAACCACGAGTTGGTGGAAATTCAGCGCATCAGCGGTGAAGCGATGGAAGCCTATCGCAGCCACCTGGAGCGCGTGCTGGCCGAATACGTGGCCGAAACCGACAGCGAATGGGGCCGCAATCTCTGGGAAAACCTCGACGACTACCTGCGCCGCTTCTGGCTGGTGAAACCCAAAGCCGCGAGCTTGAAGTCGCTGCTGTCGAGTACCCGCGCGAATCCGCAATAACAGCAGCGGCAAGCTTCAAGCCGCAAGCTAACGGCAGCGCGCGAGTGCCTGCGAACATGATTTTCTTGCAGCTTCAAGCTTGGCGCTTGAGGCTGTAGTCAGGAGTTTTAACACCATGGCTGAACGTCTCAGTAACGACTTCCAGTTCATCGAAGTCGGGCGTAAAGACCCGAAAAAGAAACTGCTGCGTCAACGCAAGAAGGAATTCGTGGAAATCTACGAACCTTTCAAGCCGCAGCAATCGGCCGACCAGGCCCACCGTTGTCTGGGTTGTGGCAACCCGTACTGTGAATGGAAATGCCCTGTGCATAACTTCATTCCCAACTGGTTGAAGCTGGTCTCGGAGGGCAACATCCTCGCGGCCGCCGAGCTGTCGCACCAGACCAACACCCTGCCGGAAGTCTGCGGCCGCGTGTGTCCGCAGGATCGTCTGTGCGAAGGGGCATGTACCCTCAACGACGGCTTCGGCGCGGTGACCATTGGCTCGGTCGAGAAGTACATCACCGACACGGCCTTCGCCATGGGCTGGCGCCCGGACATGTCTCGCGTCGTGCCGAACGGCAAGCGCGTGGCCATCATCGGCGCAGGCCCGGCGGGCCTGGGTTGCGCGGACATTCTGGTGCGCGGTGGCGTGAAGCCGGTGGTGTTCGACAAGAACCCTGAAATCGGCGGGCTGCTGACCTTTGGCATCCCAGAATTCAAGCTTGAGAAGAGCGTGCTGAGCAATCGCCGCGAAGTCTTTACCGGCATGGGTATCGAGTTCCGCCTCAATACCGAGATCGGCAAGGACATTACCGTCGAGCAGTTGCTGGAAGAATATGACGCGGTGTTCATGGGCATGGGCACCTACACGTACATGAAGGGCGGCTTCCCTGGCGAAGACTTGCCAGGCGTGCACGATGCGCTGGATTTCCTGGTCGCCAACGTCAACCGCAACCTGGGCTTTGAAAAGACGCCGGAAGATTTCGTCGACATGAAGGGCAAAAAGGTGGTGGTACTGGGCGGCGGTGATACCGCGATGGACTGCAACCGCACGTCGATCCGCCAAGGCGCCAAGTCGGTGACATGCGCGTATCGTCGCGACGAAGAAAACATGCCGGGTTCGCGCAAGGAAGTGAAGAACGCCAAGGAAGAAGGCGTGAAGTTTCTCTACAACCGCCAGCCTATCGCTATCGTCGGCGAAGATCGGGTCGAGGGCGTGAAAATGGTCGAAACGCGCCTGGGCGAGCCTGACGCGCGAGGCCGTCGCAGTCCCGAGCCGATTCCGGGTTCCGAAGAGATCATCCCGGCAGACGCTGTGGTCATCGCCTTCGGCTTCCGTCCAAGCCCCGCCTCCTGGTTCGATCCGCAGGGTATCCAGACCGACAGCCAGGGCCGCGTTGTGGCGCCGGAGCAGGGCCAGTTCAAGCACCAGACCAGCAACCCTAAGATCTTCGCTGGCGGCGATATGGTGCGCGGCTCTGACCTGGTGGTAACCGCGATCTACGAAGGCCGAAACGCGGCTGAAGGGATTCTGGATTATCTGGGCGTGTAATCGCGCTCATGGCTGTAGGCGCTGGCCCGCTGGCGAGAAACGATGACCCGGTCTGCCTGAAACCGCGGAGTTGTCGGATTCGCCAGCAAGCCGGCGCCTACAAATGAGCTGTGGCACATTGATGCGACTATCGCCTCGATAAATAAAAGGCACGGTACCGACCGTGCCTTTTGCGTTGGTGTCTGAGAAAATGCCCGCACTTTTTTTCCGGATGCCTACATGACTGCCCTGAAGAACGACCGTTTCCTTCGCGCCCTGCTCAAGCAGCCTGTTGACGTCACGCCCGTGTGGATGATGCGCCAGGCCGGCCGCTATCTCCCGGAGTACCGCGCCAGCCGCGCCAAGGCCGGAGACTTCATGAGCTTGTGCATGAACCCGGCGTTCGCCTGCGAAGTCACCCTGCAACCGCTTGAGCGCTACCCGCTCGACGCCGCCATTCTGTTTTCCGACATCCTTACTGTTCCCGATGCCATGGGCCTGGGCCTGTACTTCGAAACCGGTGAAGGGCCGCGCTTCCGCAAAACCGTCTCTACCCTGGCTGACATCGAAGCGCTGCCGATTCCAGACGCGCAGAAAGACCTCGGCTACGTCATGGATGCGGTCAGCACCATTCGCCGCGAGCTGAACGGCCGCGTGCCGCTGATCGGCTTCGCTGGCAGCCCATGGACCCTGGCGACCTACATGGTCGAAGGTGGCTCGTCCAAGGACTTCCGCAAATCCAAGGCCATGCTCTACGACAACCCGCACGCCATGCACCTGCTGCTGGACAAGCTCGCGCAGTCGGTCACGGCCTACCTGAACGGTCAGATCCTCGCGGGTGCGCAAGCGGTGCAGATCTTCGACAGCTGGGGCGGTAGCCTTTCGGCCGCCGCGTATCAGGAGTTCTCACTGGCCTACATGCGCAAGATCGTCAACGGCCTGATCCGTGAGCACGACGGGCGCAAAGTGCCGGTCATCCTCTTCACCAAGGGCGGCGGCCTGTGGCTGGAAAGCATCGCTGACGCCGGCGCCGATGCATTGGGCCTGGACTGGACGTGCGACATTGGCGAAGCTCGCCGCCGCGTCGGCAGCAAGGTGGCGCTGCAGGGCAACATGGACCCAACCGTGCTTTACGCCAACCCGAACGCCATCCGCCAGGAAGTGTCGAACATCCTCGCCAGCTATGGCAGCGGCACCGGCCACGTCTTCAACCTGGGCCACGGCATCACCCCTGAAGTCGACCCGGCCAACGCCGGCGCCTTCATCGAAGCGGTGCACGAAATGTCGGCGAAGTATCACCAGTAAGCGGTTCGCCAACATGAAAACGCCCGGCACATGCCGGGCGTTTTTGTGTGGAGTTCAGGCTGCTGTAATCGTTGGAGGGGCATACAACGGCGTGATAGGCGGCTGCTCCCGATGCTCGGCTTGCCATAGGTCGTGGCTCATCTGTAAATCCAGCCACATTCGTGCAGTGCTCAGGCCGGCACGTTCCAATCGTACCGCCAGATCGGGGCTGACCGGCGCATGGCAATTGATGACCCGAGACAACATTTCACGAGAAAAATGGAGTCGGCGCGCCATCTCGGCAATCTTGATACCCATCTCCGGAAGCATCTCCTGGATGATTTCGCCAGGGTGTGGAGGGTTATGCATTCTCATGACAGTGACTCCTGTCAGTGGTAGTCGAGATAGTTGACCAATTCGATATCGTTATCGATAAATCTAAAAATAATTCGCCAGTTTCCGCTCACAGATACAGACCAAAATCCGATCAGGTCACCCCTTAGAGGGTGCAACCTGAAGCCGGGTATATCCAGGTCATTAGCGTTTCGTGCAAAGGCCATAACACCAAGTAGCTGGCTGAGGCGTTTCGCATGATCGGGGCGAATCCCCTTTGTGCTTCCAGTCTCGAAAAAAGCCCTGAGGCCTTTATGTTTGAAGGTTCTGATCATCGTAGCAAAGCGTGAAGCAATTATTCACGCTTTACTGTCAGGCGGTGTGGATGCGATAGGGGTGAAACCGAGCCATATCTTGTGTGAAAACGCCTATATCCGTCAGACCTGCACATTCACCGCCAGCGGCTTCACCTTTGCCAGTTTCAATGCGACGGCGAGGGCGATCAGCAGCAGGGTGCCGATGAAGGCGCCGATGCCGTTCCAGCCGGCGTAATGCCAGAACACCCCGCCGCCGGTGCCCGCAACGCTGGAGCCTACGTAATAGCTGAACAAGTAAAGCGACGACGCCTGGCCCTTGGCTTTGATGGCACGGCGGCCGATCCAGCTACTGGCAACGGAGTGGGCGCCGAAGAAGCCGAAGGTGAACATCAGCACGCCGACGATCACCACCACCAGCGGGGTAAACATCGTCAGCGCTACGCCAACGAGCATCAGCACGATCACGGCCCACAAGACGTTGCGCCGGCCCAGCTGATCAGCCAGTGCGCCGATCTTCGCCGAGCTGTAGATGCCCGACAGGTACACCACCGAGAACAGGCCGACCACCGCCTGACTCAGGTTGTAAGGGTCGGCGAGCAAACGGTAGCCGATGTAATTGAACAGCGTCACGAACGCGCCCATCAGCAGGAAGCCTTCCAGAAACAGCCAGGGCAGCCCGGCGTCCCGGAACTGCAGGACAAAGCCTTCCAGCAGGCTGCGGCCGTTGAGCGGGCGGGCGCGGAAATTGCGCGACGGCGGCAGGATTTTCCAGAACACCCCGGCCGCGCCCAGCGCAATGACGCCCATGATCAACAGCGCGGTGTGCCAGCTGACGTAATCGCTCAAGACCCCGGTGATTACTCGCCCACTCATGCCGCCGATAGCGTTGCCGCCGATGTACAGGCCCATTGCCAAGCCAATGTGCTGCGGGTGAATTTCTTCGCTGAGGTAGGTCATGGCGACGGCAGCAAGCCCGCTCAGCGACAGCCCCACGAATGCCCGTGTGATCAGCACCCCTTCCCATGTCGGCATCAGGGCGCTGGCGATGGTGAAAAGGGCGGCCGAGAACAGCGAGAACACCATCACCGACTTACGGCCCAGACGATCAGAGATGGGGCCGGTGATGAGCAATCCGATGGCCAGCATCGCGGTAGACACCGAAAGGATCATGCTGCTTTGGGCCGCATTGATGGAAAAGTCCCGCGACAGCACCGGCATCATCGGTTGCACGCAGTACAGCAGCGCAAACGTGGCGAAGCCGCCGGAAAACAGCGCCAGGACGGTACGCATGAACGCAGGCGTGTCCTTCTCGATGTAGGTATCGCCCAACGGGATGGCCGCCCTAGCGAATTCGGCAGGCTCGGCAGGGGATGCAGCAGTATTCACGGTTGACCTCAGACGGGAGTGCGGACGCAATGGCGAAAGAATATAGCCGGCTAACGATTGCTTCCAATATATTGTTCGACCTGTTTGATAGGTTTAACGACCTAATGGAATGCTCATGGAATTACGTCACCTGCGTTACTTCATTGCGGTCGCAGAAGAGCTGCATTTTGGACGTGCTGCGCTGACGCTCGGCATCTCGCAACCACCTCTGAGTCAGCAGATCCAGGCGCTGGAGCAAGAGCTCGGCGCGCGTCTGTTTGAGCGCACCAATCGACGGGTGGCGCTGAGCGAAGCGGGTCGGTTGTTCCTTGATGAGGCGCGTCTGGTGCTGGCGCAGGTCGAGAAAGCCTCGGACGTGGCCCGGCGCGCGCAACTGGGAGAACTGGGCGAGTTGAAGATCGGCTTCACCGCGTCCGCGCCCTTCACCTCGAGCATTCCGCAGGCCATTTTCGCGTTTCGCCAACGTTATCCTGCGGTGCATCTGGCGCTTCAGGAAATGAGCAGTCGAGAAGTCGCCGAGCGGCTCGAGAATGAGTCGATGCAGGTGGGCATCATGCGGCCCCTGCCTTTGCCGGATTCATTGGTGGCGGTCGAATTATTGCGCGAGCCGTTGGTGGCGATTCTTCGTTCGGACCATCCACTGGCGTCGGGTTCGGAGCACGGTATTCACCTGCGAGAGCTGGCCAGCGAGCCGTTTGTGTTCTTCCCGCGCAGCTATGGCAGCGGGCTGTACGCGCAATTGCTGGATCTGGCCCGGGAGGCGGGCTTCAGCCCGTTGTTCACTCAGGAGGCGGGGGAAGCGATGACCATCATTGGCCTGGTGGCGGCGGGGCTGGGCGTGAC
>NZ_DASVUM010000030.1:0-34792 GCF_036387035.1 Pseudomonas sp.
ACCATGAAACATGATTGACCAACGGTAGGCTCGTCTCTATACTTCGCCGCCATTGAGCCCTGATGGCGGAATTGGTAGACGCGGCGGATTCAAAATCCGTTTTCGAAAGAAGTGGGAGTTCGATTCTCCCTCGGGGCACCAGCACAATGAAGAAAGGCCTTGATTATCAAGGCCTTTTTTTTCGTCTGGCGTAATTATGGCGTAGCGAGGGATCGATCCATGATGCAAGGAAATAGCTTACCGTTGGATCGTTGCCCCCATTGCAACGTCGCTAAGCCTCACTTAATCGCCGCCGCTGGTACCACCACCACAGACGATCGCGGATTAGCGGAGCGTTTTTGGCGGCTGTATAACTGCACCATATGTGGCGGCGCTACCATGGCGGTGTGCCCAGCAGACAAAAACCCGTATGGCAATTCTGTTCACCTTGAAATAACCAACATCTGGCCGGCACCGCAGCAAGTGGACGAGGCAGTTCCTGAACGCGCCCGTAGCTTTTTAGAACAAGCGATTTCCAGTATCCACGCTCCAGCTGGAGCGGTGATGCTCACAGCATCATCTGTCGACGCGATGTTGAAGGAGAAAGGCCTGAAGCAAGGCAATCTTTACAAGCGTATAGATGCCGCCGCAGAACAACATCTAATCACAGCCGAAATGGCTTTGTGGGCACATGAAGTGCGTCTCGATGCAAACGATCAGCGACACGCGGATGAAGATGCAGTAATGCCCAACGAGGCTGATGCCAGCAGGGCCATCGAATTCGCGACAGCATTGGCCCAGTTCCTCTTCGTGCTTCCAGCTAGAGTCGCTCAGGGTAGAGGCCAGCGGTAGCGGTGATCTGCATCCTGGGCTGATAGTGGGGGCTTAGACTGTCTTCATCTGCTCTAGTGGCTCAAGGCTTTCAGCAGTACCGATGCGTCGTCGCGCAAAGCGCGTGACGATAGTGAACCGGGAGCTTGCGCGCCATAGCGAACGCTCGAGCTTTGATGGACCTTCGGCTCAAGCGCTATCCCGATGCCTATCAGGCTTTTCATGTTGACCCATCGGAAACGGGTAAGGCGGGTGAGTTTTTTGCGCACCTGGTTGATACCTCCCATATGGTGCGCCTTTCAGACCAGCAGCCTAGGTTAGCGCCTGGGTTAGGGATAGTGAATTTACTAACCTTAAACAACGTTAAATAATAAAAATATAAAAGCCTTTTAAATCATATAGTTATGGATTCATAACTGCCGCGCTTACCGTAATTAACCCCTTAGTGTTAGCCCTTCAGTCCAGCAAAAACAGGGTGTTGCGCGAACCCACATCCCCGAAATAAAAAACTTACCCTTTTCCCGAGCCGACTCCGAGATTTGCTTGCCGCCCGGGTCTTGGTCGTACGTTAAAAAACCGTGCATCGCGGGTTTTCGCAGGGTTGCAACCATCTCCACTCTTCCCGGCAGCCCACAGCCCGCCTTGTTTTGGTCAGGATGCAGAAGCGCAGAAAAAGGGACCTATTTAGCCCGCAGGCGAGGTGGGGGGATGACGGCGCGCCAGCGTTGAGCATCTGCTCCTACAGATGATGATAGGTTTGAAGATCTGCTCAAGCTCCTAGACATCCACATCATTACCCGGCAGTTCGCCATTTAGACTCACCACTCACCCGTCGACTCTCTTCCGGATGCCAAGGCGAGCGTGACCGGTCGCCATCAACTAGTTCTGACGCTATGATGTCCGGCAGACCTCTGGTGGAGCGAAAGGAAATGGCCACAAAAGTGGTTAAATTATGATCGATAGTGACGATGATCTTAGTGTCCGCGAGTGCATCACTTTCGCATGGTGGAATACCAGTCTTGCGCCAGCTGGCAACAGCAGAGCCTGCGAAGAGCTCAAACGAAATGCCGCGGAAGTGATCGCCTATCTCATCATCGAATCCAAAGTAGACTTTATGGCCCTGGGCGAACTCTCCGCCGAAGACTTTCAAGAGTTACAATCATTAGCGGTTTTTAGCGCATATGAGTTTCACGATGGAGTGTCTAAAGCGGGCAGATCACAATTTGACACCTGTTACATCACAAATCCTGCCAAAATAACTATCCACAGCCTGGAAAACATAACATCTGCTCGGGGTGACAGTGTGATGAAAATTGCCCAGCGAATCGATTTTTCAGCAAACAATAGTGGAACAATTTTTCATGTATTTGCGTCCCACTGGCCGAGCCGACTGTGGTGCGAGGAGAACCATGCCAACAGGCACATATTGGGAATTCGGCTGCGTGATGAAATAGATGAGCTACTTAAAGTCAACACGACACCGCCACACATAGTTCTGATGGGTGATTACAATGACGAACCGTTTGATAAGTCTTTAAGCTCTCACGTGATGGCAACAAGAGATATAGATTTAGTGCTAAAACGCAAACACCTCTTCTACAATCCCTACTGGAGTCAGATGGGTAGAGGCAAAAGCGGGCGATCCTTAAACGGGGGTAGCTATTACTACCAGCGCGGCGAAACTACTCACTGGTATACCTTCGATCAAATCATTTATTCACATGCGTTTGTTTCTGCGAAAGTCTGGAGACTAGCCGACCATAACGAACATATAAGCGACGTCCCTGGACTAGTGGAGCTAGTGACAAGCACGAAATCCAAGTTCGATCACATGCCTGTTTACGGAACAATAGAAAAGGTAAGTTGAAATGGCAAACTTTAAAGCCTCGTTCGACCTCGGATTAAAAGCTGCAGAGGCAGCAGCCGTTAAAATGGCTGAAATTGACGCAGTTTTCGATGAAATGAATTCCCAGATTTCGGAGGCATGCGATGGAAAAATTGAAATTTATAAAGAGAAAAGGTATGTAAATCCGATTCAAAATATTTTGGGACATGGTATCTTCGGGGGCAATAACGGGTCAGGCAAGGTCGAAACTATCAATTACATTATCGCAAGAAATCCCTTGGCCGAAAAAAACGTCAAAATTGATATTGGCGAAATAGATATCAGCAAGAACGGATACCCCTGCCAAATCCGGGTTGGCGCAGAAAAGTTTATATGCGAAGATAAAACAGGTCTAGAGAGGGTGCTGTCTCTGATGCTCGCCGACCCCGAGGTTGGTAAAGAACTCACCAAACTTATCAACTCGCCATTACAACAAGACGATTGAGCTTATAACCATGGCCTATCAAAATGTGAGCTGCCGCGGCGGCTCACAGTCATGACTGACAAAGAGAATTAAATTAGCGCTAGCCATCAGCGACTGGACGTAAAGATGAGACCACCGGAAACCAAGTGCAACTTAACAGCGATGCGACAACTTAAAGCTGTTAGGTGCTGGCCATTTTGTAAGGCTTAAACCGCAGAATCTCCTCCCCCGCCCAATCATTCAACTGCATCATCCGCGCCTGAATCGGCTCCAGCTCATTGGCCGCATAAATCTGCGCCGCCTCCCTAATCGACCCAAACCCCCCAGCGTTCTGCGGAACAATCCCCATCAGCTGCGGCGGGATCCGCAAGCTGGCCAGCACATCATCACGCGTCTGATTCTTGATCGAGTTGAATTCATCCTTCGCCGTCACTTCGCTCACCGGAATGATCTGCAGCCCATCCTTTTTGCCATTCGGCGAGTACACAAACCGGTTGCGGAAATTGCCGGGCCCTTTTGAGTCTTTCAGCGCCTTGCGAAGGGAATCGACGTCCGCCTCGTTCTGCGCGGCGTCGGTCATGTAGAGGATGAAGCCGGCGTGGCTACCGTTCTCGTAATACTTGCGGCGGAACAGCGTGGCCGACTCGTTCAACAGCGCCGACTGCAACGCGCTGATCCACTCCGGGAGGCCGTACACCTCCTGGTGCAGATCTGCCTCGCGCAGATGAAAGATCGTCCCTGGCTCAAACTCATGCTCGTTTTTCCAGCCCTGGACCATGAAGTACCGGCCGTCTTTGCCGCACCGCATGTATTTCGCTAAGGGCGGCTTTAACTCGCGCACTTGCCCAAGAACAGAGCGGCGCGCCTCCAAGTAGCCGTTGCCCAGGCATAGGAAGTCCAGTGCAAACTGTTCAAACGCCGCCCTGGACAACAGCCGGTGCGGGATGAACGTTTTGCTCAGCAGATTGCGCTTGAACATCAGCCCCGAGTGCAAATGCACGCTGCAGCCCACAGAGCGTGCCAAGCCATCCAGCGACAGCGGCGGCTCGTACCACTTCCCGTTGAACCAGCACTCCAGGTAATCAAATAGCTCCCGGCCGCTCAGCACTGGCGCCGGATCGCCGAAGCTGAACGCCTCGATCTTGCCCTCGGTGCGCGGTATGACTTCCTGCGCGGCAGCGGTCGTCGAGGCTGGTCATTGCGGAGGGTAGTTGCGACGTCTCGACATCAAAAAATCTCCATCCGCCCGGTGTTGGCAGCGGTCTGCCCTTCAAGCGGTTCGTTGTGCAGTGCGTGGAAGAGCGCCCACGCCAGATCGGCATGACCGGTGGTGTCGTTGCGCCCTGCGGTGTAGGTAAATTGGCGACCGCCTGCAGTGATGGTCTTGCGGATCGCCATCAGCGACTGCGCCATGTCAGTCCAACCAGCGTCGAATTCCAAGCGGCCCCTGTGGATGACGTCGTAAGCCTTCAGCACCAGGCGCGTTTTGACTTCCGGCGAATAACTGAACGTGGTCACGTTGGGGAAAAACTGGCGCACCAGCTGCGCGACGCCGCTGCCGAGCCCGGTGACATCGATGCCGATGTAGGTCACCCAGTAACGATCGCAGACGGCCTTGATCAGGCTGGCCTGCGCGGCAAAGTCCATCCCCCGAAACTGATGACGCTCCAGCACCCGGAATTTGCCGCCGGGCACCAGTGGCGGCGCGACCACCACCAGTCCGGAACAGTCGCCGGTTTCTGCGGGGTCATACCCTACCCAGACTTGCCGATCACCAAATGGGCGCATGGCGAAAGGCTTGTAGTCCTCGGCCCATTCAACCCAGCTGTCGACCATGCAAGGTTGAAGAGTCGACAGCGGGAATATGCTCGACCCATCGTCAACGAATTCGCACATCAGCAAGTTGGCGAACGCTTCGGGGCTGTATTCGCGGCGCAGCTCCTCAACATCAAACAGGTCACAACCGCCCTGCTCCGCATCCAGGATCGTGACGATCTGCCGCCAAAGGCGGTCTTCGCAAAAGCGCCCCTGCTGCAGCGCGCCATGGGCTACGTCGACCTTGGTGTGTTGAGCCGCTGGCTTGCCCTTGTTGAAGCGCTCGCCGGTCCAGAATGTGTACGCCTCATGGGCCATGCTGGAAGGTGTCGAGAAATAGGTTTTCCGCCACTTCTTGTGCATCGCCATGCCCGACGCGACCTTGTTCAGCTCCTCGAACTTGAACGTCCAGAAGAACTCGTCGAAGTAGAAATTTCCGTGGTAGCCCTGGGCGGTCCGGGCATTGGTGCCGAGGAAAAACAACTCGGCGCCGTTGGGTAAGACGATGGGGTCACCGGTCAACTCGACGCCGATTACCTCGCGAGCGAACGCTTGAATGTATCCCCGAAACAGGTAGGCCTGGTTCTTCGACGCGGACAGGAAAATCTGATTGCGCCCGGTCTCCAACGCATCCAGAAACGCCTCCCGGGCAAAGTAGTAGGTGGCGCCGATCTGCCGACTCTTGAGGATGACGCGGGTCCGCTGATTGCCGGCCCGGTACCAGTCCTTCTGATAATCGAAACAACCATCGATAAACGCCTCGCGCAGCAGCTTGATCTGCTCTTCGCTGATGTCGTTTTCCGGGGTCTTTTTCTTCGGGCCTTCGTTGCGTTTGGCCAAATTAGGGTTGAGATCAGTTTCGGTACCGCCACCCTGAAAGCGCTGAATGCGAGCCTGGCGTTCAAGCTGGCGGTGCAACAGATCGATCTCTTTAAAATCCCCGCCGCTCTTGCCCTCCTTCAGAATCAGCTGAACCAGCCGCGCCTCCAGTGCGCCACCGATACGCTCGACATTATCGGCCCGGTCCCACTCGTCTCGGGCCTTCCAGCTGTGTAGGGTTTTCTCCTTCTCGCCTGTCGCTTCGGCGATCTCGCAGACACGCCAGCCCATCCAGTATAAAAATTTGGATTGGCGCCGTGGGTCGATGGGGAGCAGCTCACTGGTATTCATGGCCGCGATGCTGCCGCTCGCGCGCGCGAGTCAGTAGCTGCGCCAGTTGTCGTCCTTTGCGTTACAACCCCGCCCCGTTGCCGCAACGCGCGCGCGTCCCGAACATGCCCTCATCGCAACGCACCGCAACCCAAGCGTGCCTCAACCGCCTTGAGGGCTTCAGGCATGAAGAAATTTCGCAGCAAATGGTTCCGGGTCGCCGTCGAGGGCGCGACCACCGATGGTCGTCGTATCGAGCGTGAATGGATCGAGCAGATGGCGTCCAGTTACGACCGCAGCAAGTACGGCGCCCGGGTCTGGATGGAACACATTCGCGGCACGCTCCCCGACTCCCCGTTCCGCGCTTATGGCGACATCCTTGCGGTAAAAGCCGAAGACGTCGAAATCGACGGCAAAAAGGTTCGTGCACTGTTCGCCCAGATCGAGCCGACCGATGACCTGGTGAGCATGGTCAACAAGCTCAAGCAGAAGATATTCACCAGCATCGAAGTGCGCGAGAAGTTTCCCGAAACCGGCAAGGCTTACCTGATGGGCCTGGGCGTCACCGATACCCCCGCCAGCCTCGGCACGGAAATGCTCGCGTTTTCTGCTCAGCACCCCAACGCCAGCCCGCTCAAGGCGCGCAAACAGTCCCAAGACAATCTGTTCACCTTTATGGCCCATGCCTTTAATTCATCACTGGCGCCACAGATAGCGGTATGCGTCCTCTGCAAATCTGATGGCGCTCAAACCGGCCTCTTCCCGGTTGAGGCCAGCCCTACCAAAAACATTGCGCGCACTTAGCCGGACTGGCTCTAGCTGGGAATGCGTCGGGTGGCGCGCCGCGAATTTAGGGGTTTCCACTGGCCTCTTCCCGACTCAAACCGGTCCCACTGACACAACGCGTGCGCTTAGTAGGACTGGCTTTTGCCGGGAATGCGCCGGGTTCCATACCTCAACACTAAAGTAGTTCAAAGCACCTCTTTCCAGTGCTCAGGTAACCGCTCCCGCACTTAGCCGTTTTGTCTGTAGGCAATGTCTGACGACCAACTCAGAAGCCTCTCTACTAGCATCAATATGCACAATGAGTATGATTGAACAAGGATGGCACGCAGCCTGTTTTCAAACTTCGGTGCTTCGGCTTCGCCAAATATATCGCCTTCGTGAAATACCGGATCAAGACGAGAACTGACTATGATCACCTGTACATCGATTGAAGCGCTCCGGCACCACATCGACCATATTGACCGTGATCTCGTGTCATTGCTCGCACGGCCCGGAAAGCTGGTTAATCAGGTGGCGGCATTTAAAAAGACGACAGCAAAGGTCAAGGCTCCCTCGAGGGTCGAGAACGTGATTGCGAAAGTGCGAGCGGTCGCTGAGGAGTGCGGGGCCTCAGCAGAGGTGGTGGAGAAGGTATACCGAGCAATGATTGCAGCGTTCATCGAAGAAGAGCTACTCCCGGTGGTTCGGCGCACTGGCCTTGTTGCGTAAGGAGCTCCTCACATCTACGGCTTTCTCACTTCTTGCCGGTACGTCAGGCAAGATGATCCATTGGTTAATGTGATCGCTGCTTATTAGCTAAAAGCAACTTATCAACGTTAAGCGCTCTGAATAAACTTTATTACTAGCAAAGGGAACTCTGCAATGGCATTTGACGCATATGTGAAAGTTGAAGGCATTCCAGGTGAAGCACTAGACGATAAGTACAAAGACTGCATAGAGATAACTGGATATGGCTTTGGGATGCACCAAAGCACTTCAGCTACTGCCAGTTCTTCTGGAGGCGCTTCCTCAGGGCGGACTTCACTAAGCGATTTTACATTTACAAAATCTTTAGATAAGGCTAGCTGCAAGATAATCGAAGCCGTATGCTCAGGAAAAAACTTGAGCCAAGTAGTTCTGATGTTGCACCGGGCAGGAAGTGATAAGCTCAAATATTTTGAAATCACATTGGAGGAGGTAATTATTTCTAATTACTCGCAAAATGCTAATGATGGTGTCCCGAGCGAAACCATTAGCCTGAACTACGGAAGGATAAAAACCACTTATACGCAGCAAAGCCGCGTCGATGGCAGTGGAGCAGGCAATGTCTCAGGTGGATGGGATCGCATCAATAACAAGATCTATTCTTGATGCCAATGTTTGTTATAGATACTCCATCAGTGGCTTATATTATTAAGGATAAATAATGGCTAGGCCTTTTTTTGCAGCTGCCTGGGCTGCGTCGCAACAAATTTACGATCCAGTCAACTCAGGACAAAGAGTTGCGAAATTGATAGGGGGATATGTTGAGAAAAATATTAATAATTCAGAACCTTCTCAGAAATGGACTAACACCTGCGCGGTGCGCATGAGCTACATTTTAAATCATGCAGGGTTCATTGTTCCAAAAACCCCGGGGCAGACCGTATCTGGTGCAGATCAGCGGCAATTTTTTTTTCGGGTAAAGAACTTGATCACCTTCTTGGAGGCTAAGTGGGGTAAGCCGGATGTAGTTAAATATCCTCCCTCTGGCGGCGGCGCACTGGCTGGAAAAAAGGGCGTTATACTTTTTGAGGTGTCCGGCTGGTATGATGCGCAAGGTCATGCGACTTTGTTTGATGGTAATACCTGCTACGATCACTGCTATTTTAATGAGCCCGGTGTTAATTACCATACAGACCAGGCAAACTTTTGGAGCTTAAGCTGATGAGACATTTCCTGGGTTTCTTAGCTATTATGCTTATAGCGTCTATGGCCATCGCCACTGATCGTCCTTCCTCTCCACAAAGCATCGGGCAAAGCTACGGACAAAACTACAAGGATATGGTGCTCGCAACATGCGTTGCGAGCGCATACAAGGGTGATAAGAATGCAGCGACAGATGCCGGTAGCAGCGTCAGCGCGTTGCGCGACTGGACGTATTACGACTTGGAAAAAAGTCCGGACGAAGTCAAGGCTTTGGTGAACAGCTATCTGGACAGGAGTTATAAAAACCCATTGGTTGAGGCTGAGGTGAAAGGTGTCAGGTTCGACTTTTTGAAATGTCTGGATCTGTATCACAGTGAAGAACTGGACTCCCTCGCAAAGAAATTAGTGATCAACCCCGATCACACCTACAAGCAAGATAACCCCTGACTGTTGGATTGATCATGGCTTGAAGCACAAAAAACCGGCCAGATTTCGGCCGGTTTTTTTGCGGGCGCGATTTAGTTCTCAGAAAAATCGAAGAGCCAGGAGCCGGAATTCGAGGCGCTGCGCAGGAAGATTCGACCTAAAGCGACCGAACCGATGACGACCGGCTTCGGTCGAACGCCGTGCGATACCCCCAGAGGCGTGCACGCTGCTGGATGTTTCAGCAGGCTCCCATTCATCGAAAACCACCGGCCTTCCATGTTCGAACACATCGACTTCAACTATCTGCTCTCAAACTACGGGTACTGGGCCGTGTTCATCGGCTGCCTGCTGGAAGGGGAAACCATCCTGATCCTCGGCGGGCTGGCGGCGCACCAGCACGTACTGCAATGGCAGCAAGTGCTCATCTACGCCGCGTTGGGAGGGATGCTGGGCGATCAGATGCTGTTCTGGACCGGGCGCTACTTCGGGCCACGCCTGCTACCGCGCTTGCACCGCCAGCAGGCGACCATCGATCGCGTGTCAGACCTGATCGAGCGCTACCCCACGGCGTCCATTTTCTCGGTTCGGTTTCTCTATGGCATGCGTCTGATCGGGCCTCTGGTCATCGGCGCGAGTCGCTTGTCGCCCATCCGTTTTGCCATCATCAACCTGATCGGCGCGGCGGTCTGGGCGAGTCTGTTCCTGGCTGCAGGTTACTGGGCGGGCGGCTTCCTGGAAAATATGCTCGGCAACCTGAAACCCTACCGTCTACCGATCTTCATCGGCGTGGTCGTGGTGGGGGCAGGCGTTGCGCTGTTTCGGCATCATCGCGCGAAAACACGGCCCGCCCGGCAAGCGGCCAGGCAGAAAAAGGACGTCCCGCCCTCCTCTGCCGGATAACGCTTCCCATCGGCGTCGACCGCCTCTATAACGGCAGACAGGCATTTGACGCAGAGGGATGGACTCGATGAACACACGCATCACCGCCGGTTTGCTGCTGAGCATGGTCAGCCTGGGCCAGGCCTACGCCGCTGAGACGCCGTCGCACCTGGACACCGTCATGCAAAAGGGCGAATTGGCCGTCTGCACCACCGGCGATTACAAGCCGTACACGTTCCTCAAGCCCGACGGCCAGTACGAAGGCATCGACATCGAGTTGGCGCAGACGTTGGCGCAGAGCCTGGGCGTCAAGATTCAGTGGGTGCCGACCACCTGGAAGACCTTGATGACCGATTTCACCGCCGGCAAATGCGACATGGCGGTCGGCGGCATCTCGGTCACCCTTGAGCGCCAGAAGAAAGCGGCGTTCAGCAGCACGCTGGACATCGACGGTAAGGTCCCGCTAGTGCGCTGCGAAGACGAGTCGAAGTACCAGACTGTCGAGCAGATCAATCAGCCCGGCGTTCGATTGATCGAGCCTCAGGGCGGTACCAACGAAGCCTTTGCCCATGCCTACCTGCCAAACGCCAGCCTGGCTTTCCACGACAACAAAACCATTTTCCAGCAGTTGCTCGACAAGCAGGCGGACGTGATGATCACCGACGCGTCCGAGGCGCTTTACCAGCAGAAACGCATGCCCGGCTTGTGCACGGTCAATCCGTCGCACTACATGCAATACGGCGAAAAGGCGTACTTGCTGCCGCGGGATGACGCGGCCTGGAAGGCCTATGTCGACCAATGGCTGCACCTTTCAAAAGCCACCGGTGCTTACAAGAAAGTGGTCAGCGAATGGCTGGCGATGCCCAGTGAGTGATCTTCGCACCTCATGACTACACGACTTCGGCACAGGACCCCGCGGTACACATGAAAACCACCAGAACCATTACCCGCGCGTTTTGCGTCGAGCTGCAGCAAGAGCTTTCCATCGTGGCAGCGCGACGCGAGTATTTCTCGCAGGAGTTGCCTCGCGCGCGCTTCAGCTTCCTGTGCTCGTCCGAGTCATGCCGCGCTCTGGGTGTCAAAATCACCGGGGTTCGTTACGACGTGAAGCCTCAGGAGCACCCGACCTTCGTCGCCGCGCACTACCGGGCCAACCCGAACTACGAGCATCACGCCGACTGCGAATGGGTTGACGAAGCCGCCGCCACTTCGGCTGCTGAAGAGGCCGAAACCGAAGCTGAAAACGAGCTGCGCAAGGTCAAGCGCAAACTGGATGACTACATCGACATCTTCGACCCGGACGTGAAGGAACGTGCAAAACCCACGTCGTCGACCGTGAAGTCTGAACCCGAGCCGACTGAACAGCCCGTAGCCGCCCCGCCTCCCGCTGACCCCGTCAAGGCCAGGCAGGACAAGCAGAACCGCACCAGCAACCTGGAGCGGCTGGTCGACAGCTTTCGTCAGGCACAGGCGTCGTTGAGCAAGGAAGAGCTAGCACTGCTGACTCTGCGCATCCCAGGTCAGGGTGAAGTGTCCTTGCGCGCCTATTTCCGCCACATCAAGTTCGCTCAGCTGAATGACGAACGTCGAGTGCTGTATGGCGGCGGACTGGTCGAGCGCTACGGGACAGGCTTCAAATTCAAGTTCTTCGATCGCCTGCAAGGCAAGCTGGTGACTTTGTACGTCTCACCCGCGCAGATGCAGGCCTACCGCTCCAGCCGTTACCTCATCGAACTGCTGAGCCATGCGGATGAAGTGCGCTTTTTTACCGTTTTTGCCTTGGGCACCCTCGTCGCCAGCCCTTCCGCGAAAAGCGTCAGCGTAGAGATCGAAGACCTGCGCCATCTCGCCATCGTGCTCGGCCCTGCTAAAGACGCCGAGGAGGCCCCCGCAAAAGAGCCGGCCAGCTAAGACAAGACTCTTTATTCAGGTCGAAAAAAAACCCGGTTTCTCTCGCGAGCAACCGGGTTTTCCATGTTTCATTCAGGGCGACTAAGGCGCTGCGTATGTAACCAGCAGCTCCTTAGTTACCTGAAAATCCAGCGACATCGCCACGCTCAAGGCTGTGATCGTGAAGATGGAGAACACGAACAGCTTGCGTGCCCAAACGGTGTCGTCTTTGGCTTTGTAGCCGGTCCAGGCCATGTACAACCAGTACATGCCCATCGCCGCCGCAACGGCCAGATAATTGAGCCCGGCGTAGCCGCCGAAGGTCAGCATCAAGGTCGCCAGCAGGAAAGCCAGGATGTAAATCAGAATGTGCCGCTTGGCGACCCGGATACCGCGCTTGACCGGCAAGACCGGAATAGACGCAGCCCGATAGTCGTTGAAGCGGAAGATCGCGATGGCGTACGAGTGAGGCATCTGCCACAGGCTGAACATCACCAGCAAGGTCAGCGCGGCGAGATCGAAGGTGTTGCTGACCGCCACGTAACCAATCACCGGAGGCATCGCACCCGACAGGCTGCCCACCAACGTGCCATGGACCGACCTGCGCTTCAGGTACAGGCTGTAAAAGCCGACGTAAATCACGAAGCCGATCACGGCAAACAACGCCGCCAATGCGTTGGCCTTCGTGTACAGCAGGCCGACGCCGATAACGCCCAGCACGGTGGCATAGATCAGTGCGAGTTGCACCGATACCAGCCCCTGCACCAGCACCCGATTCTTGGTGCGCTCCATCTTCACATCAATATCGCGATCGATGCAGTTGTTGAACACGCAGCCAGAAGCCACTACCAGTGAAGTCCCGATCACGGCCGCCAGGAACAGGCCGATGTCGACATGTCCCTTGGAAGCCAGAAAAAAGCCACCTGCCACCGAAAGCACGTTACCGAAAATGATCCCCGGTTTGGTGATTTGGATAAAGTGCTTCAGTGACATCAGGTTTTCCTCACTTCGCCATCATGGCGGTGTGAATGCTGAACATGATCCAGGTGCTCAAGCCCACCAGCAGCACGATCACAAGGCCGGCGAAGGCAAAAGCGATCACGTTGTTACGCTGCGCTGCCGAGCGGTCAAGGTGCAGGAAGTACACCAGGTGAACGATAACCTGCACGACGGCGAAGATCAGAACGACCCACAGCGTGGCCACTTTCGAGATTGTCGGGAACATCACCAGACCGAAAGGAATCGCGGTCAGGATGATCGACAGTACGAAACCGACCATGTACGACTTGAAGCTGCCATGGCTGGCAGGTTCATGGCTGGCAGCGTCATGGGAATGATGTGAATTCGCCATTTAAATGGTCCCCATCAGATAGACAACGGTGAACACGCAGATCCAGACAACGTCCAGGAAGTGCCAGAACAGGCTAAGCATGCTCAGGCGAGTCTGGTTGGTACCGGTCAGACCATGCTTGGAGACCTGGTACATCATGATCGCCATCCAGATCAGGCCGCTGGTCACGTGCAGACCGTGGGTACCGACCAGCGTGAAGAACGCCGACAGAAAACCGCTGCGGTTAGGACCGTAACCTTCGGAGATCAGCAGGTGGAACTCGTTGACCTCCATGCCGATGAAGCCCAGGCCGAACAGGAAGGTTACGAACAACCAACCCAGAACGCCCGACTTGTTGCCCTTGTGCATCGCCAGCATGGCGAAGCCGTAGGTGATCGAACTGAGCAACAGGCAGGCGGTTTCGCCAAGCACGTAAGGCAGTTCGAAAATGTCGTGGCCCGCAGGGCCACCCGCAACGTTGTTAACCAGTACCGCGTATATGGCGAAGATCGACGCAAACAGAATGCAGTCGGTCATCAGGTAGATCCAGAAGCCGTAGATCTTCATCTCGCCGGCGTCATGGTGACCATGGTCGTGCTCGTGGTCATGACCGTGGTCGTGACCGTGGTCGTGACCCTTCGCACCATCAAATACTAAGTTCGACATTGTTTATGCCTGCTCCAGCTTGTTGACAGGAGTGTTTGTCTGGCCGTTGCGAACCTTGGCCAGGATCGCGTGTTGCTCGCCTTCGATGCGGGCCACTTCGGATGCAGGAACCATGAAGCCCTGATCGTCACGGGCAGCGTGGATCACGAAGTACACGATGGTACCGATCAGGCTGACGGCAGCCAGCCAGAAGATGTGCCAGATCATCGCGAAACCAAAGACGGTCAACAGTGCGCCCATGATCAGGCCCGTCGCCGTGTTGTTCGGCATGTGGATGTCGGAGTACTTGGCCGGAACCTTGTACGCCTCGCCATCACGCTTGGCGGCATAGAACGGGTCGATCTCGTTGGCTTTCGGCAGTTCTGCAAAGTTGTAGAACGGCGGTGGCGACGAAGTGGACCATTCCAGGGTGTGGCCATTCCATGGATCGCCGGTCAGGTCACGGTTCTGCTCGCGGTCACGGATACTTACGTAGATCTGGATCAGCTGGCAGGCGATGCCCATGGCAATCAATGCAGCACCGAAAAACGCGACATGCAGGTACGGCGTCCAGTCCGGATTATCGGTGGTGTTCAGACGACGGGTCATGCCCATGAAGCCCAATGCATAGAGCGGCATGAAAGCGACGTAGAAGCCCGAGATCCAGAAACCGAACGCGGCCTTGCCCCACTTCTCGTTCAGCTTGAAGCCGAACGCTTTAGGGAACCAGAACGCGAAGCCGGCGATGTACCCGAACACAGCACCGCCGATGATCACGTTATGGAAGTGCGCGATCACGAACAGGCTGTTGTGCAGAACAAAGTCAGCACCCGGGATAGCCAGCAAGACGCCGGTCATACCACCGATGGAGAACGTCACCATGAAGCCCAGGGTCCAGAGAACCGGCGCGGTGAAACGCAGACGGCCCTGGTAAATCGTGAACAGCCAGTTGAACAGCTTCACCCCTGTGGGGATGGAAATCAGCATCGTTGCCAGACCGAAGAAGGCGTTGACGCTTGCACCCGAACCCATCGTGAAGAAGTGGTGCAGCCAGACCATGAAGCCCAGGATCGAGATCGCACCCGATGCATAGATCATGGAATGGTGACCGAACAGGCGCTTGCCAGTGAACGTCGAGATGACTTCGGAAAAGACCCCGAACGCCGGCAGAATCAGGATGTAAACCTCAGGGTGACCCCATGCCCAGAACAGGTTCACGTACATCATCGGGTTACCGCCCAACTCGTTCGTGAAAATGTGGAAGTCCAGGTAACGGTCAAGGGTCAGGAATGCCAGGGTGCCGGTCAGGATCGGGAACGATGCCACGATCAGAACGTTGGCCCAGGTGCAAGTCCAGGTGAAGATCGGCATGTCCATCAGTTTCATGCCAGGGGTACGCATCTTCAGTACGGTGACCAGGAAGTTGACCCCGGTTAACGTTGTCCCCAGTCCTGATAGCTGCAGTGCCCAGATGTAGTAATCCACACCCACGCCCGGGCTATAGCCCAGTTCCGACAGCGGCGGATAGGCAACCCAGCCGGTACGTGCGAACTCGCCGACGCCCAGAGACACGTTGACCAGAATCACGCCGGAGATCAGCAGATAAAGGCTCAAGGAGTTCAGGAACGGGAAGGCAACGTCGCGAGCCCCGATCTGCAAGGGCAGAACGATGTTCATCAGGCCGGTGAAGAACGGCATCGCCATGAAGATGATCATGATCACACCGTGGGCGGTGAAGATCTGGTCGTAGTGCTCAGGCGGCAGATAGCCAGGCGATCCTTCGACGGAAAGAGCCTGCTGGGAACGCATCATGATGGCGTCGGCAAAACCGCGTATCAGCATGACCATGGCGATGACGATGTACATCACGCCAATCTTCTTGTGGTCGACCGACGTCAGCCACTCGGTCCACAGGTAGGTCCACTTTTTGAAGTACGTGATCAGACCGAAAACCGCCACACCACCGATCGCGATCATGGCAAGCGTGATCATGACTATCGGTTCGTGGAACGGAACTGCGTCCAGACTTAATTTACCAAACATCGTTTACTCCTCTGCCTGCGCAGCTGAATGCTTACCCATGTCCATCCCTTCCGTACCCGCTACTTCTTTCTTCTCGTGGACAATCTTGCCCGGCTTCATACCTTCATACTTATCGATGATGATCTGGAACAGGTTAGGAGTGACCGAGGAGTACAGTTCAACGGGATTACGTTCGCTAGGCTTGGCCAGCGCGGCGTATTCAGCCGTTGCCAGTGTTTTTGGTGAGTTCTTGAC
Organism: Pseudomonas sp.; assembly: GCF_036387035.1. GTDB lineage: Bacteria > Pseudomonadota > Gammaproteobacteria > Pseudomonadales > Pseudomonadaceae > Aquipseudomonas. The sequence continues at coordinate 16,204 of NZ_DASVUM010000030.1, forward strand.
GTCGGCAACCCAGGCGTCGAAATCAGCTTGTGACGTGGCAGTCGCCTTGAACTTCATGCCGGTGAAGCCCGCGCCGCTGTAGTTGGCGGAGATCCCGTCGAACTCGCCGTTTTCATTGGCGATCAGGTGCAGCTTGGTCTGCATGCCGGCCATCGCGTAGATCTGACCGCCGAGCGCAGGAATGAAGAACGAGTTCATGACCGAATCGGAAGTGATGCGGAAATTGATCGGCGTGTTGGCCGGGAACACGATTTTGTTGACGGTGGCGATGCCCTGTTCCGGATAGATGAACAGCCATTTCCAGTCCAGTGCGACCACTTCAATGGTGACCGGTTTGACGTCCGACTCGAGCGGACGGTAAGGATCCAGCGCGTGAGTCGACTTGTAGGTGACATAGCCGAGCACGAGGATGATGGCCAATGGAACCAGCCAGACCACCAGCTCAATCCGGGTCGAATGCGCCCAGTCAGGCGTGTACGTCGCGCTCTTGTTGGTAGCGCGATACTTCCAGGCGAAGATGATGGTCATGAAAATGACCGGCACCACCACCAGCAGCATCAGCAAGGTAGCAGTGATGATCAGGTCACGCTCTTGAACGCCGACATGCCCTTTGGGATCCAGCAGGGTGTAATCGCACCCGCTGAGCAGGAGCATGCTGAAAAGGGCCAAGAAGCCAAAAAACCTGGGGTACCTTTTTTTACTCATCTCACGACCTCTAAAAGCAGCTTTCGCATCGCAGTTGGGTTTCGACCGCCAACACTTCACCCTGCCAGGTGCTGGCAAATGCTTGGATTGAAAAGGGGCCTGTCAGGAAGCATGTGGCCTCACAACAAATCCGGGTTGAGCTTGGTTTCTTATTCGAATGGTGGCACCCGCTAATGCGGACCCTATCCCTTGGCGCAGACATTCAGAACGTGACTCGGGAGGCCATTCGAACCGCGTCTACTGGAGCGAAAAGACGCTCCATAACCTCGATTTACACCGTCCCGCAAATGAGGGGGGGCGTGAATTGGGGGCGATTGTAGATACGTAAAGTTTTATTGACTATAAGTTTCTGCGCAACAGTTAATTTCGGAATCGGTAAAAATGCGATGTTATGTCGCACCCATATATCGTCCAAAACCCCCGTTTCCTTGAGGCATTTCGGGGGCTTTGTTACGCAAGACTTTGTAATCAGCGCGCTTTCATTCGGTTACGAATGATTCCCACCGGAACCAGTATCACCGTCAGCACAAAGGCCAACAGGGCCCATTGCGCCAGAGACAAACCAAGAACTGGCGGATATGGCGTCTCGCAGAATCCGCCGACCTGAAAACCCAGCGGAAAGAGGGACGCCAGGGGCAGGCCGTCGACGATTGGCTGGAGCACATCGATGCCGCAGCTCTCGGTCGGGTGGGTCTGGATGTACACATGACGCCCCGCCGTAACCAGCCCGCCCACTGCGCTCAGCACTACCAGTGCTTCGCAGATGGTGAGGCTCAGGCGCCCCGGCATTGCCGCGCCGATGAACGCAAACACCGCGATGAACAACAGCGCGTAGCGCTGCAGAATGCACAGCGGGCAAGGCGCCTCGCCCAATACCACCTGCATGTACAAGGCGCCGCCAATCAACGCCAGGCAGATCATTCCCAGCACAACCAGAAACTGCTTTTCACGCCGCAGGTACACCATCTCGTCAGTCATTCACATACCTTTTGTATTTGGAGTCATCCGGATCGACGGATGTGGAGTGTTGCGGCCCGGACGCCCCGCAAAGGCCGCGATTCTAACACCGTCATGACACCCCGTTCACGAAGTGGCCAGGATGGCGCTGCTGCAACGTTTGCCCGAGCACGCCGCAACCCGCGTAATGGTGAACACGCCTGGATTAGCCAGGCATTAACATTCCCATGCAGCCGGCGTCCCAAGCTTGCGCACCGCCTTCTATATATAGAAAGATGCGTCGTTTTGTCGCATGAGCGGCTCGCCCCCGCATCCCCTTCTATATATATGTAGGATGCGTCTAATTGTCGCAGCGATTATTCGGATCTTTGACTGCCATGGTTACAGGCTACCCAGCCAGAAAAAAACGAAAGGGTTAAAGCCTGACTTCGCCGGGTCGATAAACCGTCATCGAAAGCTATTGGCCGACTCCATGCGGCCAGGCAACGCATCACAGAAGGTTTATATGTCCAAGAACGTCCGCGCAGATTCACTCTCGCTTCTGCTGTTCACGTTACGCAGCGGAAAGCTGATGGCGATCAACCTGCTCAAGGTCAGCGAAATCATTCCCTGCCCTCCCCTCACGCGCTTGCCGGAATCGCATCCGCACGTCAAAGGCGTCGCCACCTTGCGGGGCAATCCGCTGTCGGTCATCGACCTGAGTCGGGCCATTGGCGAGCGTCCCTTGGTGGACCCGGACGGCGGTTGCCTGATCGTCACCGATGTCAGCCGTTCGAAACAGGGGCTGCACGTGCAGGCGGTCAGCAAGATCGTTCACTGCCTGACCACCGACATCCGCCCGCCGCCCTTCGGCTCTGGCAACAAGTCGTTCATCACCGGCGTGACGCAGGTGGACGGCACGCTCGTTCAGGTGCTGGACATCGAGAAGGTGATTCACGGAATCGCGCCGGCGCGGATCGTTGCCGAGCCCACCGAAGTGCGGGCCGAAGACGCCGAGGTACTGGCCAAGGCGCGCATCCTGGTGGTCGACGACAGTCAGGTTGCGCTGCAACAGTCGGTGATCACCCTGCGCAATCTGGGCATCGAATGTCACACCGCCCGCAGCGCGCGGGAAGCCATTGATCAGTTGCTGGAGCTGCAAGGCACCGCGCAGCAGATCAACGTCCTGGTGTCCGACATCGAGATGTCGGAGATGGATGGCTACGCGCTGACCCGCACGCTGCGGGAGACGCCGGATTTCCAGGAGCTGTACGTGCTGCTGCACACCTCGCTAGACAGCGCGATGAACGCCGAAAAAGCCAACGCCGCCGGTGCCAACGCTGTTCTCACCAAGTTCTCCTCGCCCGAGCTGACACGATGCTTGATCGAAGCCGCCCGTACGGTCGAAGCTCAGGGAATCTGAAGCCGGCCGTCGACGATGCATCGACCGCTCATTACTGGTTGATGCGTCGCGACCTCGGCCCGGCCCTCGCTGTGGCGGGCTGCCCGGCGAGCGTTCGTCACGTTGAATTCGGCGCGCAGAACGCCCCGGCGGTGCATCGACTGCTGCTGTTGGGACGCGAGCACGGCGCAGGCCGAGTCGCCGACTATCACGCGTGGTTGAAGGCTTTCGACACTGATCCCGAGTGTGATCAGGCGCTGTGTTTCGTGCTGGAGGACGCCAAAGGTGTGGTAGCCGTCGCGCAATGCTGGACCAGCGCGTTCATCCGCAATCTGGTGGTTCACCCTCGCGCGCATCGCCAAGGCTTGGGTCTGGCATTGCTGACTCACGCCTTCAATGCCTTCCGCCTGCACGGCGAAGGCCATGTCGACCTCAAGGTGATGGAAAGCAATCTCGGCGCACGCCGGCTGTATGAGCGCGCCGGTATGCAATATATTCAGCGCCACGAGCTCGAACCGCGCTGAATCTGCGCCGCGCCGGGCTCACCCCTCACGCCATGGAGACGCCCACCCGTGAAAACGCACACTGCGCTGCTGCTCATGCTGACCGCCGCCGCTGCGGGCCAGGCCAATGCGTCCAGTCCGGACGCCTGGACCGCCTTCAACAAAACCCTGGTCGAGAGTTGCGTCAGCGCCAGCTCCCTGAAGAACGCCAAACCTGCCGGTGCCAATGCTGCGTTCGACGACAGCGTCGGCTTCAACGCGCTGCTGATCAAGGGCCAGTACAAACAGGCGTTCATGAAGAACAAGACCGGCACCGAGCTGTGCCTCTACGACCGCAAGAACAAGAAAGCGTCGATTACCGAGTGGGATAACGTCACCACGCTGCCGAAGCAGTAAGGCGAATTGCACTCGCACCGCGGGCGACTTGGACCGATTCGGCGGGATAGCTCCAACGGCGATGATTGCCCCCAGATATGCCCTTGCGCCTGGAGCGTGGCCGGATGAAGCGTGTCGCAATCGTGCTGTTTCCCGGCGTACAGGCGCTGGACGTGGCCGGCCCTCTCGACGTCTTTGCTGAAGCCAATCGCTTCCTGCCGGAGAGCGATGGCTACGACATTATGACCCTCGGCGCAGCGCCGTATCCGATCATCGCGTCCAACGGCATGCCGCTGGGCGCGCAGCATTCGCTGACGGACGCGCCGAAGCAGTTCGACATTCTCTTGATTCCCGGCGGCCCCTCACTGCCGCAGGCCAAGGAAGTCCCCGCCATCACTCGGTGGCTGCTGGAGGCCGTGCCCAACGCCGGGCGCTACGGTTCGATCTGCACCGGCGCGTTCATTCTCGGGCACGCCGGACTGCTGGATGGCAAGCAGGCCACCACGCACTGGAGCCATGCTCAGCAGCTCGCCGATCTGTTTCCCCGCGCCAGTGTCGAGCCCGATCGCATCTATGTCCGCGACGGTACGCTGATGACGTCAGCCGGCGTCACAGCGGGTATCGACATGGCGCTCGCCCTGGTAGCGGAGGACCACGGCACGGCGATTTCCCTGGCGGTGGCCAAGCGTCTGTTGGTGGTTGCTCAGCGTCAGGGCGGTCAGTCGCAATTCAGCCCTTATCTCACGGCATCGGCGGATGATGATTCGCCCGTGGCGAAGGTGCAGCGCTATGTGATGGAGCACCTCGGCGAAGCGTTTTCTGTCGAGCGACTGGCCGATGTGGTGGCGATGAGTCCTCGCACCTTCGCCCGGGTGTTTGCCCGCGACGCGAAGGTGACGCCTGCTGAATTCGTCCAGCGCGCACGAATCGATGCCGCTCGGCACTTGCTGGAAGGCAGCGCGATGGCAATCAAGGCGGTGGCGTATCACTGCGGATTCGGCAGCGCCGCGCGGATGCGGCTGATCTTCAGTCAGCGTCTGGGGGTGACGCCGACTCAATACCGGGACAGTTTCCGCAAAGAAACCTAAGCAAGTCGGGTTATTGATTACCCGCCAGCCTGAAGCCCGGCAAAGGTGTAATCAGCGCTTGCCCATGGACCGACGCGTGCCTGACGGGGCAACACCGGGGCGCTTGTCGTGGTTCGATTTGCCCGAACCCTTGTAGTGCTGCTGATCCTTCTTGGCCTGCAGCAGCTCGCCCGGTTTGAACGGGAAGCTGAACGCCGGAATGGCAGGCTTGCTGTCCGCCGCCGCGTTGGCGTCGACCGATGTGTCCAGTTCAGGAGCGGGCGTGTGTTCGGGGGTGGTCATGAAAGCTCCGGAGTGGCAGACGGTCGAGGAAATACGGGCGGTGCCCGAGGGCCGCGCAGCATACCTGAATCGTCGCCGGATCGCTGCTGCCAACAGACCGGCTGCGCGGGCCTATTTGTAGAACAAATCCACCATGACTTCCGCTGAGAACGGACCCGCGGTGGGTGCACTGGTTTGCCACACCAGTTCGGCGTTGAAATCGGCGGTGTCCGAATAGTTGCCCTCCAGAAGATCGGTCAGGTGAAAGGGTTCGAGGAACGGCACGGGCGAGCGATTGCCGGCATGGGTGATCCGAACGCCGACGCTGTCGTTGTTAACTGGCACCAGTACGTCTCCCTTGAGCACTCCGGACACTGGCGTGATGCGCGCATTAAGGCTGAATGGCGATTCGCAGGTGCGGCTGGTCGCCAGCGCAAACCGCCGGAAGGCCGCCACCTCTCCCACCCGAACGCTGCGGATCGCCACGTCGCCGAAATCGACGGTTTCGGGCATGACCCGCAATTCGGCGTCGCAGGCGACGAAGCGCAGGCCCTCAAGGTTGTTGATGACGTAGCTCAGCGTGTCGTCAGGCACGCGGCTCGGTCGACCGCTGCCAGCGAGCAGGAACATTCTGTAATCGTGCAGATCACTGGCGACGCCGGAGGGTGGGGTCGGACCGTACTTCTGGATGAACACCGAAAACGGCAAGGTGAACGTGACGCTCGGGCAGGCAGAGCTCGCGTCCATGCAGGCAGGCGCCTGCTGCTGCGTGGGAACACGCCCGCTGGTTTGCACGAAATCGACGCCATTCAACGTGAGCCCGGCACGAATGCCCTGCCCGATCTGCAGACTGTCAGGGTTCACATAAATGAACACCTCTTCAGCGCCACCCGGTTCGTCCCGCGCGCACTCGACGGCAAGGTTCAGCCGTTCCGAGCGCCAGACCGCGCTGCCATCGGGCAGATTTGCAGGAATGGCAACGGTGCTGCCGAGGTCCGCGCGAACCACCGTCTCGCCCGCGCCCTGGGTCTTGCAGGTCAGCGCCATCGCGAAGCCAGGCATCAACAGCGTCATCAGCAACGTGAACGGCAGCATCCGCCACCGCCGGATCATGTGTATTTTCATCTCAGCATTTTCCTGTGAGTGAGTGGGAATCCGGCTGGCCCAGCGGCACAGTGAACGGCTGACCTGCCTGAAACGGCGCGCAGTAATCACGCTGTCCGCCGTAATCGGTCATGGCCTTGAAGGTCAGGGTTTCGGCACTGACGGCTTCTTTGCCGAGCACAGGCAGGCGCACTGATGCGTCTGAAAACGGCGGCAGCAGCCGGTAGTCCGCGATCTCGATCCCATTAATGCGCAGCGCCTGCAGCGAAACGTGATAAGGCGTCGGGTTGTGTACGGAAAGCGTGGCATCGTTGGTTGAAGCGCGTTGCCAGATCAGCGACTGCGGCGCATTCGCCGGATCGCCGACAAGCCCTTTCGGTCGATAAAACACGTTGATGCGCTGGCGGATGGCGATGCTCAATTGCTGGGGCGCCAGACTGCGCCGAGGGATTTCCAGGACGAAAAGATGCAGCATCGACTCCCGATCCTGGGGCAGGCCGATGCCTTCATAAAGCAACCGCAAGGTCTGCTTGCCCTGGGCCGGGACGCGTGCCAGATGCGGGGTTAGCGCAAACGGCAGATCAGGTGCGCGTGCATCGCCGGGTTGATCATCGCCGCGCGGTGCCTCAAGCCAGGCCTGAATCAAGGCCTGGGAATCACCGCGATTGCTGACCTCGATCGTCGCCTCGTGATAGCGGCCGTCGAAGATCAAACGCGTACCCGATAGCGACACCGCGCCTTGCGCCATGCTGCTGACCATTGCCAGCAAAATGCCTGCCACACAAACGCGTTTCATAGGCATTGAACCTTCAAACGATCGTAGCTGCGACGGGGATCTTTGGGCGGCAACATGAACGTCGCGCGGCACTGTTGATCGGTCCATTTGACCGTAAGATCGCCGCTGTCCCGCTCGCTCAGCACCAACGCCCGTCCGCTGGGGTCGACGGTCGCCAGGGGTTTGCCCTGCTCGTCCTGCACCGCTGCGCCCATGGGGAGGCGGCTGCCATCGGCCCGCACCAGCTCAAACTGCACACGGCGCCCGACAGCCGTACGAAAGCTGATCAGCGGCGCCGCGCCACGCCGGGGGACGACTTGGTCCACGGCATTCTCCAGCTCGACATCGGCGCCCAGCCCGCGGGTGTCGAGGCTGACCCAATTGGTCTGATACGGCTGGGTGTAGGGCAGGATCGCGTAGCCGTTATCGGCGGTTTCGACGTTGCTGAAAGTGCTCAGTCGCGCACCGCTGACGCCTTTCACCTGCACCAGCGCAAAGGTTTCGCCCAAGGGCTGACCGAAGTTCACCCCGCCGGCATGCGCGACCACCGAACCCGACGCGCCCATGCTCAAGGCCTGGTAATCGCGGCCCTGGCCGTAGCCCGCATCGAAACGACCATACGCCGTGGTGGTGCTGAGTTTGCCGAACCCCGATGACCCCGACTCACTGTCGTGCCCGGCCTGCATCGAGTAGAAGCTGTTGCGGTCATCAAATAGCTGGCCATTGAGGCCGGACTGCACGCTGGACGCGCCGGAGCTGTCACGTACGGCGTTGACAAACAGCCGCGACGCACCGGAATCACCTCCCAGCGGCAGGCTGAAGGTCAGCGCAATACGGTTGTCGGACTGGCTCCCACCGCTGCGGTCGAAGGTCTGATTGCGCTCGGCTGACACGCTGTAGCTGAGGCTGCGCCACGCCGAATTCCACGACAGATAAAGCTGCCGCGTCTTGCTGCCCCTGTCCCAGTAGCGCTGCTCGGACCCGGTCAGGCTGAGCGACGCAGACTGCTGCGCCAATGCCTGTGTCAGGCTGATTTCGAGGCGATCCCTGGCGCGCGCAATGGCCAACCCGCCGCGCCCTTGCAACGCCTCGACATGGTCGTCGAACGTGAGGTACTGGTCAGTCGAATAGCGATAGCCGGCCACGGCGAGGGTGGTATGGGTCAGGTCCAGGGTATTGGCGTAGCGCAGCCGCAGGCTGTGTCCGCTGTAGCGTTGCTCGGGCTGCTGGCTAAGCGACTGAGTCACGTCCAGCGACACCGCGCCCAGCCCGGTGTTAACCCCCGCCCCGAGGTTGGTCGCCTGGTAATCCTCGGCGACTTGCAGCCCACCCGACGCGGTCAGCCGTTCGGTCACGCCGTACACCAACGTAGCGGCGGTAAAGCCGGGTGAGAGACCGCCTTCTGTGTGGCTGTCGTATTGACCGGCGGCCAGGCTGTAGCGCAACGCGCCTTTGGGCACCATGATCGGCAGCGAGGCATAGGCCTGGACGAACACGCGCTTGCTGCCGTCGGCTTCGATCACCGTCACTTCCAGGTCGCCATTGGAGCCACTGGGGTAAATGTCGGTGATCTCGAATGGCCCCGGCGAGACGTTGCCGCTGAACAGCACGAAACCGTTCTGGCGCACTTCAACCAACGCGTTGGTGTCGGCGATCCCGCGGATGACCGGCGCGAAAATCCGCTCGCTGTCGGGGAGCATGCCCTGGTCGGACACCAAGGTCGCGCCGATGAATCGAACGCTGTCGAATACGTTCGCATCGGTAAAGGTTTCGCCCAGCGTCAGCTGGCTTTTCAGTGACGTGATGTCGCGCTGCATGAATGTTCGGTTGCTGCGAAAGCGATAGGGCTGATCATTCCCATAGGTCAGCGAGGACTCGTTGCGCAGCCGCCACGCGCCCAGATTCATGCCGTTGCGAACACTCACGTAGTACTGACTCTGAGCTTGGCCGTTACGCATGCGACGGGCACCGCTGAAGTTGTAATTAACGAAACCGACTGTCTCTCCCTCGTCCCATAACTCAGGTGGCACATAGCCGCGAGCGCTGCGTGACATCATGGCCTGAGGGATGCTGATATTCAGGCGCAAGCTCGCCGGCTGGTACTCGACACGGGCAAACTCGACTCGCGCCTGAAGGTCGAAGCATTCCGTGGGCGAAGCCTCATCGCCGTGCACAGCCTCGGGGTTCATACCGAACTGGCGGAGCATGTCCAGCGTAAGGCAGGCCTCGACGGTGCCTTTTGCAGCGTTGGCGACGAAGCTGATGTCACGCCGGCCGCTCAATACACGATTGACGTAGACATCCACGCGGTAGCGCCCCGGAACCACGCTGTTGCCCTGCAAAAAAGTCGCGAGATCAGCGGGCTGGTCGGTGCCCTGGATGAACGAGGTATTGAATTTCACATCACCCGCGTCGTTGCTCTGATCGGTCATTGCCGCCGCAGACGAGGCCTGCGCCAGCACTGCCCAGGCAATGATGACCTTCGCCAACAGGCTGATCCGGAACGGCTCCTGCGCCTGATGCCAGAAAGCGAGGCATGCGGGGATCCGTGCATGTCCCTTTAAGTTGTGTCGGGGTTCCATTGGCTGGTTTCACTCGTGTTCTCGGTTCCGACGCGCTGGCAAATCAGAGTTGGCAGGCGCAAGGCGCTGGAGCCGCATGACTGCGACCTGAAGAAAGACCGGGGTAAACCGACCGGCTGCAGCGTGGTTACTCGGCCCGGTCGATGGCTTTGGCGGCTTGTGTCGTCTGTGCGCCGGACACCTTCGCGGTGTACGGCTCCTGCGCGCCAAAATCGTTGATGCTGACAAAACTGAGGTCCACCGCCTCACCACTGCCCAGCTGTGTGAGGGGCAACTGAAGGGTCTGGCTGGGCGCAATCATCCGGCTGTCCGCGGAGAACACCGGCCTGCCGTGCTGTCGGCCGCCGAGCTGGATCATCGACACGTGATACGGCGTCGGATTGCTGACCTGCAACTGGCCGTTGTGCAGGCGCCATTGCAGGCTTTTTGCAGCGTCGAGCGGGTCACTGCTCAACCCGGCGGGACGGTAGAAGAGCTTGATGCGCTGGCGAATCGCGATCTGCAGCTGGTTGTCCTTCGCCGACTGGGGGATCTCCTGCACGTTGAGCCAGAACACCGATTCGCGATCCTCCGGCAGACCTTCGCCGGCATAGATCACCCGGATCATTTGCCGGGCGCCGCCGGCCATCCGCGCCAGCGGCGGGGTGACGACGAAGGGCAGGTTCTGAGTGTCGTTGTCGGCTTCCAGCCATGACTGGGCGAGGATGTCAGCCGTGCCGCTGTTATTCACAACGAAGCTGACCTCCTTGTCTGCGGCTGAGTAGATAACGCGCGTGGTGTTGATCACGATACCCGCCTGCGCGGGGGCAGCCAGAAGCACCCCCAGCCAGAGGGCGGAGCAGCGAATGAAATCAGAAAGCATGGTGAGACCGTCTTGGCTTTCGCATTGAGCGAATGAGGAAGGTGAGCGAGCCATGCCCGCTCACCTGCTAGATCACTGGTAATCCATCACGAACGGCAGGAAGCCGTCGGCATTACCCGGGTTGGTGGGCGCGCCGTTGAGGACGTAAACGGCACCGAAGTTGATCTCGGCGGTAGCGCCATCGGCGCCGTCCTTGATCAGCGGCGTGTCGATGGTTTCGTTGCCGCTCAGGTCCATCAACTGGTTGGACGCATTGAGCAGGCCGATGCCTACGCCGTCTGCAGCGCCGGTCGAACGCAGCAGTTTCTGATCGAGGTTATCCAGGCCGCTGCCTTGACGGGCGACGAAGCGCATATTCACGGTGTTGTATTGCGCCGCGCCGCCGGAGCAGTTGACCAGCAGTTGAACGGGCGACGCGGTTTCAAGTTTGTTATCGGCGAAAAGGCCGATGTCGGAGAACGAGACGTTGCCCAGGTCGACGTTGATCTCGCCTGGGTTGTTGCCAGGGCTTGCGCCCGTCCCGGCGCCGATGTCACAGGTGATGTTGGTCAGGGTGCCGGTGAAAACAAGTTTGCCGTTGTTGGCAGCGTTCGCGGTCCCGGAAATGCCAAGCCCGATTGCGGCCACGATAGCCAGGGGAAGAGAAAGCTTTTTCATATAACGACGTTCCTTGTGTCGATTCGTGTGTGCCCAACAGGACGGGACGAACTATAAGCAGCGACCTCAATGTCGGCTGTCAGGCGTTCTACATCCTCTGGACTGAAAGGACAGTGGCGCGCGTCGGATCTTTCAGTAGGATGTGACGCTTATGCGTCAAAAGCCTTGGAGGCCGGGGCGTGCAGCTTTACCCGCTCAGAAAACCCTGGCCGAACGTTTGCACGACACGCTGGAATGCGCGGAAGAAAATGAGCACCTGCAGAACCTTCACCCACAAAAAACCCGGCTCGATTGAGCCGGGTTAGTCAGCAAAGGACCCGGTGAGAGAGGAAGGGCTTATTGGTAGGTCAATGTGACGATGCCCGCCTTGATAGTCGGCTCGTTGGAAGACAGATCGATATAACTGGCCTGCACGGGCAGAGAACGCAGTCCGCAAGCGTCGTCACCACGACTCACACCCACGCTGACCTGAGCGCCCGCTTGCAGGGTTTTGAACGGGAGGGTTGCGGACGGAGGGTTGTAGACCTGCGCGTTGCATGCCGCAGCGACCACGCTGCCGTGAAACCTGAAGGCGCCTTGGGCAGCCCAGGCGGCGGGACCCGTCATGGCACATGCGCCGATGACTGCGATCGAGAAAAACAGCGAAACAGCCTTTTGGCTTTTCATCGCATTACTCCGGAGTAGGAGCACGCTGACCGAAGTCAGTTTAGGTCCTGTGAACCAGCATTCAGAACTCACGAAGTTTATGTAGGAATTTTCCCTGTCACAGTCGAACTCGTTCATCGAAACTCGTGGCCTCTATGTGGGTATCGCCTTGCGGCGTTGTTTCTTTACCCACCTTCACTGTCTGCCCTTCCTGACCTGACAATATTGACAGGTAGCAGTCATTTTGCTGACCGGGTCAAAGGGTTATAAAGGACGCTGTCGATCATGCCCCTCATTCATTCGTTGGCCCGTCCCTGTATGCAGAAGAAGAACCTTGTTGTGGTGCTCGCGACCCTGTTGGTCGTGCTGGTGGTGATCGGCGCGTGGGCAGTGACCCGCCCCGCTGCGAAAAAGGTCAGCGCCCCGGTGGCCGTGCCGGTGCGCGTGATCAACGTGACCCAGGAAGACGTGCCGCGTTATGTCACCGGGATCGGCTCGGTACTGTCACTGCAAAGCGTGGTAATCCGCCCGCAGGTGGACGGCATTCTGACCAAGGTACTGGTCAAGGAAGGGCAGCAGGTCAAGGCGGGTGATTTGCTGGCGACCATCGACGATCGCTCGATCCGCGCGGCCCTCGAACAGGCCAAAGCGCTGTTGAGCCAGAGTCAGGCGCAGCTGAACGTGGCGAATGTGGACCTCAAGCGTTACAAGTTGCTGACCACTGATAACAGCATCTCCAGGCAGCAGTACGACCAGCAGCAAGCACTGGTCGATCAACTCAAGGCGACGGCGCTGGGGAATCAGGCGTCGATCAATGCTTCCCAAGTTCAGCTGTCCTACACCCAGATACGCTCGCCGGTGACCGGTCGTGTCGGCATCCGCAACGTCGATGAGGGTAACTTCCTGCGCGTCAGCGATGCGACCGGGCTGTTCTCCGTGACGCAGATCGATCCTGTTTCCGTGGAGTTTTCCCTGCCGCAACAAATGCTGCCCACCCTGCATGATCTGATTGCCGCAAGCACCCCAGCGCCGGTCAACGCGTACCTGGGCGAAGGCGCCAACGGCACCTTGCTTGGGCAAGGCAAGTTGTCCTTGATCGACAACCAGGTGGCGGCAAGCACCGGCACTATTCGCGCCAAAGCAGTATTTGATAATGCCGCCGAGAAGCTCTGGCCCGGACAGCTCGTGACTGTGCGGATTCAGGCCGCCATCGAACGCGATGCTCTGAAGGTCCCGCCGCAGGTGGTGCAGCGAGGCATCGATCAGCATTACGTGTACCGGGTCAAAGGTGACAGGGCCGAAGTGGTGCCGGTGAAAGTGCTCTACCAGGACAGCGACTTGATGCTCATCAGCGGGGTCGACGCCAATGATGTGCTGGTCAGTGACGGCCAGTCACGCCTGAAAAACGGCGCGCTTGTCGAGGTGGTCAAGGGCGACCCCATCAACACCCTGGCTGATTCCACCGGGGCGGCCAAATGACCAGCCGCGCCTCGATCTCGGCATGGTGCGTCAACCACCCGATCGCGACCGTTCTGCTGACCTTCGCGCTGGTGCTCCTGGGCTGCATCGCCTTCCCTCGCCTGCCGGTCGCTCCGCTGCCGGAAGCTGAATTCCCGACGATTCAGGTCGCGGCTCAATTGCCTGGCGCCAGCCCGGAAACCATGGCGTCCTCCGTGGCGACGCCGCTGGAAGTGCAGTTCAGTGCCATCCCCGGCATGACCCAGATGACGTCGAGCAGCGCGCTGGGCTCAACCAACCTGACGCTGCAATTCACCCTGAACAAAAGCATCGACACCGCCGCGCAGGAGGTGCAGGCGGCCATCAACACGGCGGCCGGGCGTTTGCCCGCAGACTTGCCGACGCTGCCCACCTGGCGCAAGGTCAACCCGGCAGACAGCCCGGTGCTGATCCTCAGCGTCAGCTCGAACCTGATGCCTGGCACCGAACTCAGCGACGTCACCGAATCCCTGCTGGCACGTCAGTTGAGCCAGATCGACGGCGTCGGGCAAGTCAACATCACCGGTCAGCAACGTCCGGCGATTCGCGTCCAGGCGGCGCCTGAAAAACTGGCGTCCATTGGGCTGACCCTCGCCGACCTGCGCGAATCCCTGCAGCAGACCAGCCTCAACCTGGCCAAGGGTGCGCTGTACGGCAAGGACAGCATTTCGACCCTCGCCTCCAACGACCAGCTGTTTCAGGCGAAGGACTACGAACAACTGATCGTTTCCTATAAGGACGGCGCGCCGGTTCATCTGCGCGATGTTGCGCGGGTCATCAACGGATCGGAAAACGCCTACGTGCGGGCCTGGTCCGGGGACCAGCAGGGCGTGAACATTGTGGTCTTCCGCCAGCCCGGTGCGAACATCGTCGAAACGGTTGACCGCGTGTTGGGACAGTTGCCCAAGCTACAGGAAATGCTCCCGGCATCAGTGGACGTCTCGGTGCTCAGCGACCGCACCAAAACCATTCGTGCCTCCCTGCATGAAGTGGAAATGACCTTGCTGATTGCCATCGGTCTGGTGATCGCCGTCATGGCGCTGTTCCTGCGCCAGCTCTCGGCGACGCTGATCGTGACCGCCGTGCTGGGCGTGTCCCTCGTGGCCAGCTTCGCGCTGATGTACGTGCTCGGCTTTAGCCTGAACAACCTGACGCTGGTGGCCATTGTGGTCGCGGTGGGGTTCGTCGTCGACGATGCCATTGTCGTGGTCGAGAACATCCACCGACACCTGGAAGCCGGCGAAAGCATGCGCGACGCGGCGATCAAAGGTTCCAGCGAAATCGGCTTCACCGTGGTGTCGATCAGCTTCTCGCTGATTGCCGCGTTCATTCCGCTGCTGTTCATGGGCGGCGTGGTGGGCAGGCTGTTCAAGGAGTTCGCGCTGACCGCGACATCGACCATCCTGATCTCGGTGCTGGTCTCGCTGACGCTGGCGCCCACCCTGGCGGCGCTGTTCATGCGCGCGCCGAAACACGATCCCCACGCCAAACCCGGTTTCGGCGAACGACTGCTCGCGCGGTATGCCCGCGGCGTGCGCTTCGCCCTCGCCCACCAACGCTTGATGCTGGGGATTTTCGGCCTGACCCTGGTGGTGGCGGTGGCAGGCTATGTGCTGATCCCCAAAGGGTTCTTCCCGATTCAGGACACCGGCATGGTGATGGGCACGAGCGAAGCGGCGGCGGATATTTCCTTTCCCGACATGGTCGAGAAACACAAACAACTGGCGAAAATCATCGCGGCCGACCCGGCGGTCAAGGCGTTTTCGCATTCGGTGGGCGTCAGTGGCAGTAACCAGACGATCGCCAACGGCAGGGTGTGGATTGCCCTCAAGGACCGTGAAGACCGGGATGTCACGGCCAGTCAGTTCATCGACCGGCTCCGGCCGAAACTGGCGCAGATCCCCGGCATCGTCCTGTATCTGCGGGCCGGGCAGGACATCAACCTGAGTTCCGGTCCGAGCCGTGCGCAGTATCAGTACGTGCTCAAGAGCAACGACGGCGCGCTGCTGAATGTCTGGACGCAGAAGCTGACCGATAAACTCAAGACCCTGCCCGCCTTTCGCGATCTGTCCAATGACTTGCAGTTGGGCGGCAGCGTGACGCACCTGGACATCGACCGCAGCGCCGCCGCGCGATTTGGGCTGACCACGGCGGACGTCGACCAGGCACTGTATGACGCGTTTGGTCAGCGGCAGATCAATGAATACCAGACCGACATCAACCAGTACAAAGTCATTCTTGAGCTGGACCCGCAACAGCGCGGCAAGGCCGAGAGCCTGAATTACTTTTACCTGCGTTCGCCGCTGACCAATGAAATGGTGCCGCTGTCAGCGCTGGCCAAGGTCGGTGCGCCGAAGATGGGCCCGTTGTCGATCAGCCATGACGGCATGTTCCCGGCCGCCAACCTCTCGTTCAACTTGTCAGCCGGCGTGGCGCTGGGCGATGCGGTAATGCTGGTCGATCAGGCGAAGAATGAGATCGGCATGCCGGCCTCGATCATCGGCAACTTCCAGGGCGCGGCCCAGGCGTTTCAGAGTTCGCTGGCCAACCAGCCGTGGCTGATCCTGGCCGCGCTAGTGGCGGTGTACATCATTCTCGGCGTGCTTTATGAGAGCTTCGTGCACCCGCTGACGATCATCTCCACCCTGCCCTCCGCCGGTATCGGTGCGCTGTTGCTGCTGTGGCTGATGGGGCAGGATTTTTCGATCATGGGCCTGATCGGGATCGTGTTGCTGATCGGCATCGTCAAGAAGAACGGCATCCTGCTAGTGGACTTCGCGCTGGACGCCCAGCGCAATCGCGGGATGGCTCCGCGTGACGCTATCTATGAAGCATGTCTGACGCGTTTTCGGCCGATCATCATGACCACGCTCGCCGCGCTGTTGGGCGCGTTACCCTTGATGCTCGGATATGGTGTCGGCGCCGAGTTGCGTCAGCCATTGGGCATTGCGGTCGTCGGAGGATTGCTGGTGAGCCAGGCGCTGACGCTGTTCACCACGCCCGTGATCTACCTGCAACTGGAGCGACTGTTCCACCGACCGCGCCCGACGCCAGACTCAACAGCGTCAGCCAGACCGGCTCCTGCCGCCATGGCCGCTGAAAAAGTGAGTCATCAACACCCGGCACCCAACAAGCAAGCAGCAAATAAGTGAGCGTGGACCGATGCGTGTCCTGATTATCGAAGACGAAGAGAAAACCGCCGATTACCTGCACCGGGGCCTGACCGAGCAGGGGTACACCACCGACGTCGCGCGCGAAGGCATCGAAGGCCTGCACATGGCGCTGGAAAACGAATACGCGGTGATCATTCTCGACGTCATGCTGCCAGGCCTCGACGGCTATGGCGTGCTGCGAGCGCTGCGTGCGCGCAAGCAGACGCCGGTGATCATGCTCACCGCCCGCGAGAACGTGGACGATCGCATTCGCGGCTTGCGCGAAGGGGCTGACGATTACCTGGGCAAGCCGTTTTCCTTTCTGGAACTGGTCGCGCGCCTGCAAGCCTTGACCCGCCGAAGTGGCGGGCACGAGCCGGTGCAGATCAGCGTCGCGGACTTGTGGATCGATCTGATCAGCCGCAAAGCCACGCGCGCCGGCGTGCGGCTGGACCTCACCGCCAAGGAATTCTCGCTGCTCAGTGTGCTGGCCCGCCGCCAGGGAGAAATCCTGTCCAAGACGTCCATTGCCGAGATGGTCTGGGACGTGAATTTCGACAGCGATGCGAACGTCGTCGAAGTCGCCATCAAACGCCTGCGCGCCAAGCTCGACGGGCCGTTCGAGCAGAAGCTGCTGCACACCATTCGCGGCATGGGTTACGTGCTGGAGAGCCGTCGTGTCGAGTAATTCCATCGCCCTGCGCTTGAGCGGCATGTTCGCGCTCGTGGCATTGCTGGTGTTCCTGCTGATCGGCTGGGCGCTTTACCTGCAGGTGGACAAGGGCTTGGGCCTGTTGCCGGAAGCCGAAGTGGACGCTCGTTACAGCGTGCTCGAATCAGCCGTCCAGCGTTACGGAAACCCGGAGCACTGGGCCAAGATCAACGCCAAGCTCAAGCTCCTCAGCGAAGAAGACAAACGCCTGCGCTTCTGGGTGGTGAGCGACAATCCCACCTATGAATTCGGCAACCCTGACGCCGAAATCCGTGCGTTCGCCAACGGCCCGCTGGGCATGCGCGACCTGAGCCTGAATGACCACGACTACCCGTTCAAAGTGCTGGTCAGTCAGTTCCCGGCGAAAGATCAGCGACCGCCGCTGCGTTTTCTCACAGCGGTGGACACCGAAACCTTCTGGCAAACCCAACATTCCTTGCTCGTCGCGCTGATCAGTCTCGCGGCGGTCGGCGTCCTGCTCGCTTCTGCCCTGGGTTACTGGGTGGCGCGCATCGGCTTGAAACCCTTGATGGCGCTGTCGCTGGAGGCGCGCAAACTGACGCCGCCCCGACTGAGCGGGCGCCTGAAGCTGTCTCACTTGCCACCCGAACTGGATCAGTTCGTGACTTCGTTCAACTCGACGCTGGACCGGGTCGAGCAGGCATATTCGCGCCTGGAGTCATTCAACGCCGACGTCGCCCATGAACTGCGCTCGCCGCTGACCAATCTCATCGGCCAGACCCAGGTGGCGCTGACCCGAGGGCGTTCGGCGGAACACTACTTCGAGGTGCTGCAATCCAACCTCGAAGAGCTCGAACGGCTGCGTTCGATCATCAATGACATGCTGTTTCTGGCCAGCGCCGACCAGGGCAGCAAGGCCACTCAATTGACCCAGGCGTCACTTGCCCAAGAGGTGGCCAAAACACTGGATTATCTGGATTTCATTCTGGAAGACGCCCAGGTGCAAGTCGAAGTGCGAGGCGATGCCAGCGCGCCCATCGAAACCGCGCACTTGCGCCGGGCACTGATCAACCTGTTGCACAACGCTGTGCAGCACACCTCGCCAGGGCAGTTGATTCATGTGGACATTCGCGATGAGGGCGATCACGTCAGCATCGGCGTGACCAATCCCGGGGCGCAGATCGCGGGCGAGCATCTGCCGAAATTGTTCGAGCGGTTCTATCGGGTCGACGCTTCGCGCAGCAACAGCGGCGCCAATCACGGCCTTGGCCTGGCGATCGTCAAAGCCATCGCATTGATGCACGGCGGCACCGTGTTCGTGCGCAGCGAGCATGGTGTGAATACGTTCGGGATTAATTTGCCGAGTTGAGGT
>NZ_DASVUM010000031.1:0-3053 GCF_036387035.1 Pseudomonas sp.
GCTGATGGCCGACGTGGTGCAGGGCGCTGAAGCCTGTGGGCACGTGCTGCCGGAAGGCTATGCCGAGCACTTGCTCAAGGTCACCGGCCACATGCCGGATTACCGGCCGAGCATGTACCACGATTTCACCGAAAAACGCCCGCTGGAACTCGACGCCATCTATGCCCGTCCCCTGGCCGCCGCGCTGGCAGCCGGCTGCGACATGCCCCGGGTGCGCGCGTTGTATCACGCGCTGGCGTTTATCGATCGCGGCAATCGTTGACGGCCACTGCCATGCGCTTGGCCACCTCCCGCTTTCGCTTTAAGGAAGACTGATGAGCACTGAATTAAACGTCAAAACCCCGGAGGGCAAGCTGGTGCTGGCGATTTCCTCGCGGGCGCTGTTTGATTTGCGCGAAAGCCATGAGATTTACATGGCGGACGGGGTCGCGGCCTACCGTCAGTACCAGATCGACCACGAGGATGAAGTCCTCGAACCGGGCGATGCCTTCCGTCTGGTGGAAAAACTCCTCAGCTTGAACGTGAGCCTGGACTCGTCTCGGGTCGAAGTGGTGCTGGTCTCGCGCAACAGCGCCGACACCGGGCTGCGCGTGTTCAACTCGATCCAGCACTACGGCCTCGACATTTCCCGCGCTGCATTTGTCGGCGGTCGCAGCCCGTTTCCCTATCTGGCGGCCTTCGGCAGTCACCTGTTTCTGTCGACCCACGCCGAAGACGTGCGCAGCGCGCTGGACGCTGGCTTTGCCGCTGCGACCATCCTCTCCGGGGGTGCCCGTCGCGCCGCCAGTGCTGAACTGCGTATCGCCTTCGACGGCGACGCCGTGCTGTTTTCCGATGAGTCTGAGCGGGTCTATCAGTCGGGAGGGCTCCAGGCGTTCCAGGCCAACGAGCGCGAGGCGGCCAGGCGACCGCTACCCGGCGGACCGTTCAAG
Source organism: Pseudomonas sp. (assembly GCF_036387035.1). Classification (GTDB taxonomy): domain Bacteria; phylum Pseudomonadota; class Gammaproteobacteria; order Pseudomonadales; family Pseudomonadaceae; genus Aquipseudomonas. The sequence continues at coordinate 933 of NZ_DASVUM010000031.1, forward strand.
CCTTTTCTGGCCGCGTTGAATGCCTTGCAGCGTGAATTTCCCGAAGCGTCGTGCCCGATTCGTACCGCGTTAGTGACCGCGCGCTCGGCCCCCGCCCACGAACGGGTGATCCGCACACTGCGCGAGTGGGACATCCGTCTGGATGAGTCGCTGTTTCTCGGCGGCCTGGACAAATCGGCGTTTCTTGAAGCGTTCGCTGCGGACGTATTTTTTGACGATCAGCCCGGCCATTGCGAGCGGGCGCGGGAAGTGGTGGCTACAGGGCACGTGCCCCACGGCATCAGCAATGAGCTAAAACCGTGAAGCGTTAGACCGAAAAGCCGCAGTCGGCCATCCGCTTGCGCGGCGCGCTGCTACGCTGATGAGGTCTTCATCAAACGGCTGCTTTGGGGGTCACATGATCCGCTCGATGCTCTACGCCACGGACCTCGGTGTTTACGCGCCCTATGTGTTGCAGCACGCGCTGGTGCTGGCGCGCACGTTCGATGCCGAACTGCATGTCGTGCATGTGGTGGAGCCGATGGGGCTGTTCGCCGAGTCCGTGCTGCAGAGCTTCCTGGCCGCAGACGTGCTCAAACAACTGCACAGTGAAGGCGTCAATACGGTGATCGACAGCATCGAAGCGCGGGTGCTGGCCAGTTTTCGCGAGGAGCTGGGCGACGGGCATCAGGATCTGACGTTGATCCACAGCGTGCGAGTGGTCCAGGGCGACCCCTCCAACGTGATACTCGATCAGGCTCGCCTGCTTGGCGTCGACCTGCTGGTGGTCGGCAGTCGCAGCCACGACGAGGAGGGCGATACGCCGATTGGCCGAACTGCGGCGCGTATCCTGCAATTGTCTGACGTACCGGTGTACATGGTGCCGATGTTGCAAAGTCGTGCGCAAACGTGATCCGGTTCCGGGAATGTGCCAAGGGCGTTAAAAGCTGCGTGCCATTACCGGTTAAAAGTGATAAAAAGTTCTAGCTTTGCCTTCCTGACCAATAATCCAGTTATATACCGTCGCTGATGCCCGAGGCGTCTTCCGGCTTTGAGGGATACATATGAAGCTTCAACAACTGCGCTACATCTGGGAAGTGGCGCACCACGACCTCAACGTTTCCGCTACTGCTCAAAGCCTTTACACGTCGCAACCCGGTATCAGCAAGCAGATCCGCCTGCTCGAAGACGAGCTGGGCGTTGAAGTGTTTGCACGCAGCGGCAAGCACCTGACCCGCGTCACTCCGGCGGGCGAGCGCATCATCACCACGGCCGGCGAGATCCTGCGCAAGGTCGAGAGCATCAAGCAGATCGCCCAGGAATTCTCCAACGAGAAGAAGGGTACCCTGTCGATTGCCACCACCCACACCCAGGCGCGCTACGCACTGCCGCCGGTGATCCGCGACTTCATCAAGCAATACCCGGATGTGGCGTTGCACATGCATCAGGGCTCGCCGATGCAGATCGCCGAGATGGCCGCCGATGGTACCGTCGATTTCGCCATCGCCACCGAAGCCCTGGAGCTGTTCGGTGATCTGGTGATGATGCCGTGCTACCGCTGGAACCGTTGCGTGGTTGTGCCTCAGGGGCACCCCTTGGCCAAGTTGCCGAAGCTCACCCTGGAAGCCCTGGCGGAATTCCCGATCGTCACCTACGTATTTGGTTTCACCGGCCGTTCCAAGCTCGATGAAGCCTTCAGCCACCGTGGCCTCACGCCAAAAGTGGTGTTCACCGCAGCCGACGCCGACGTGATCAAGACTTACGTGCGCCTGGGCCTGGGCGTGGGCATCGTCGCCAAGATGGCGGTCGACACCAACCTTGATAAAGACCTGGTGGTACTCGATGCCAGCGAGCTGTTCGAGTCCAGCGTGACCAAGATCGGCTTCCGTCGTGGCACGTTCCTGCGCGGTTTCATGTGCGATTTCATCGAGAAGTTCGCACCGCACCTGACCCGCGAAGTGATGGCCAAGGCGATCCAGTGCCACAACAAGCAGGAACTCGAAGAGCTGTTCGACGGCGTTGAACTGCCGGTTCACTGATACCTTCAGGCGTCACCTCGAACCGGTGCAGTGAGGCAGCCAGCGCCCTCACTGCACCGGTTTATCTGGCCTCGGTCACGGTGAAATATTGCCGAGCACCCGC
>NZ_DASVUM010000032.1:0-35761 GCF_036387035.1 Pseudomonas sp.
CCCTTTAGCCTGTAGCAAAGGTGGCCTATCGTACTGAGGGCCTGTGTTGATCACCACTGGAATATGGTTTTAGACGGAATGTTGTGGTTATTACTACATTTGGCCTTGAGTAACGCCTTTAAAAAAGGTATTTGTAGCCTAACTTGATAAAAGAACCAACATTATGCTCTCGATTACGGTTGAACCGTGCACTTTTGCGTTGTTTGGCGCCTTGGGTGACCTGGCGGTACGCAAACTGTTTCCTGCGTTGTACCAGCTTGATCGAGCTGGACTGCTGCATGCCGAGACCCGAATTATTGCGTTGGCCCGTGAGCCCGGCACTCCTGAAGAGCACCTGGCCTACATTGACAAAAGCCTGCGTCGCTTCGTCCCCGAGGCGCAGCTTGAGACCGAACACGTGGAGCGTTTTCAGGCCCGCCTGAGTTACCTGCACGTAGACTTCCTCAAGGGCGAGGACTATGTCGCGCTCGCTGAAGCCGTGGGCGACGCGCCGACCATGATTGCCTACTTCGCCACCCCGGCGTCGGTCTACGGCGCCATTTGCGAGAACCTGGCGCTGGTTGGCCTTACCGATCGCACCCGCGCCGTGCTGGAAAAACCTATCGGGCACGACCTCGCATCGTCGCGTCGCGTCAACGATGCCGTTGCCGAGTTCCTGCCCGAAAACCGCGTTTACCGGATCGACCATTACCTGGGCAAGGACACGGTGCAAAACCTTATTGCCCTGCGCTTTGCCAACAGCCTGTTCGAGACCCAGTGGAACCAGAATCACATCTCCCACGTGGAGATCACCGTGGCGGAGAAGGTCGGCATCGAGGGGCGTTGGGGCTATTTCGACCAGGCCGGTCAACTGCGCGACATGATTCAGAACCACCTGTTGCAGCTGCTGTGCCTGATTGCGATGGACCCGCCCAGCGATCTGTCCGCCGACAGCATCCGCGACGAGAAGGTGAAAGTCCTCAAGGCCCTGGCGCCGTTTACCCCGGAGCGCCTGGCCACCCAAGTGGTACGCGGTCAATACATCGCCGGCTACAGCGACGGCAAACCAGTGCCGGGCTACCTGGAAGAAGAAAACTCCAACACCCAGAGCGACACCGAAACGTTTGTCGCCATTCGTGCCGACATCCGCAACTGGCGCTGGTCGGGCGTGCCGTTCTACCTGCGAACTGGCAAGCGCATGCCGCAGAAGCTGTCGCAGATCGTGATCCACTTCAAAGAGCCGCCGCACTACATTTTCGCGCCTGAGCAGCGGTTGCAGATCAGCAATCGCCTGATCATCCGCCTGCAGCCTGATGAAGGCATTTCGCTGCAAGTGATGACCAAAGATCAGGGGCTGGACAAGGGCATGCAGCTGCGCAGCAATCCCTTGCAGCTGAGCTTCTCTGATGCCTACCGCAGCGCCCGTGTTCCGGACGCCTACGAGCGGTTGCTGCTGGAGGTCATGCGTGGCAATCAAAACCTGTTTGTCCGCAAAGATGAAATCGAATACGCATGGCAATGGTGCGACCAGCTGATTTCAGGCTGGAAAAAGGCAGGCGATGCGCCCAAGCCTTACCCCGCAGGTTCTTGGGGCCCAATGAGCTCCATTGCTTTGATTACGCGTGACGGGAGGTCCTGGTATGGCGATATGTGATCTTGAATTTCCGGCGGGTCTGAAGGCCCACGAATTCGATAACCCTGAAGTGCTGGCGAACGCGCTGGCTGAGTACGTGGCTGAGCGTCTGAGCGCTGCGATTTCCAGCAACCCCCATGGCACGGCCACGCTGGTGGTCTCGGGCGGCAAAAGCCCTGTGACGTTCTTCAAGGCGCTGGCGCAGAAGCCGCTCGAGTGGTCGAAAGTCTGGGTGAGTCTGGCTGACGAGCGCTGGGTACCGACCGAACACGCCGACAGCAATGCCGGGCTGCTCCAGCGCTTCCTCTTGCAAGGGCCTGCCGCCGAGGCGAGCTTTTTCAGCCTGTATCGCCCGACCACTACGGTGGATGAAGCCGCCGCGGCCACCGACGAAGCGCTCAAGGGGCTGCCGAAGATTGATGTGCTGATACTGGGCATGGGCGATGACGGCCACACCGCGTCGCTATTCCCTGACAGCCCGCATCTGGCCGAGGCGCTGAGCCTGGACAGTGGGCGTCGTTGCCTGCCCATGCTCGCACCGACTGTCCCGCATCAGCGCCTGACCATGACGCGTCCGGTGCTGGCGTCGGCAACGACCAAAATCCTGTCCGTTTCCGGCCAGGCCAAACTCGACACACTGCGCGCTGCCCTGGCCGGCGATGACCTTGCCAAAATGCCGGTGCGTGCGTTCCTCAACCCGTCTCTAGAGATTTACTGGTGCCCATAAGCAAAGGATCAGCCGCCATGGAAAATACCCACGTGAAACAGCCGTTGAACAGCATGGCGAGCAAGATTGCCCAGATCGACGCACTCTGCGCGAAAGCGAAGATTCTCCCGGTCATCACCATTGCCCGCGAACAGGATGTCCTGCCGCTGGCGGATGCCCTGGCCGCCGGGGGCTTGAACGCGCTGGAAATCACCCTGCGCTCCGAGTTCGGGCTCAAGGCGATTCGCATGCTGCGTGATGCACGTCCGGAGCTGAGCGTCGGCGCCGGTACCATTCTCGACCGCCACATGCTCAAGGCGGCCGAAGAGGCCGGTTCGCAGTTCATCGTCACCCCGGGCAGCACGCAGGATCTGCTGGAAACCGGCGCGCTGAGCGAATTGCCCTTGCTGCCGGGCATCAGCAGCGCTTCGGAAATCATGATCGGTTACGCCCTGGGTTATCGCCGCTTCAAGCTGTTCCCGGCGGAAATCAGTGGCGGTGTGGGCGCGATCAAGGCGCTGGGCGGACCATTCCCGGAGGTGCGTTTCTGCCCAACCGGCGGCGTCAGTGCGGCCAACCTGAAAAGCTACATGGCGCTGCCCAATGTGATGTGCGTCGGCGGCACCTGGATGATCGATAACGCGTGGGTGAAAAACGGCGACTGGCAGCGGATTACCGACGCCACCGCTGAAGCCATGGCGTTGTTCGACTGACGGCCAAGCTTGACCTTCGACAGCCTCCGTTCAAGAGGAGGCTGGTTAACTGTTGGACATGATCCGTTTATGGCGCCTTCGCGGGCGCGCTGCAGAAGTCGTTGTTGCATGGCTATTTAGCGGTGTTCCTTGGTCGGGAACGCCGTTTTTTTTCGTCGCTGATACGCGATACATATGTACCGCACAGGGAATGGCAGAAACGCATATCTTTGCCGCTCCTTTGTAGTTCGTTTCTCGACTGGATTTACGGCGCCTTGCTCATCAAGGCGCCGTCTTTTTTTCTGCCGCTTTATCGAAGGCTTCCATTCATGCACGCCCGGTCAGGCGGCCAGCGCTAGGCCAGCGCGCGAAGCGCTGCTACCAACTGGTCAACATCCTTTGCCGACGTGGTGAACCCCGGCGTGATGCGAATGCACGTCCCGCAGGCCGAACCTTCCCGTGTCACCGCGAAAATGCCGTGCTCATCCAGCAGACGCTTCACCATGAGTTCCTGATCGGCGTGACGGCTGAACCGAAATGACGTGATTCCGCAATACAGGCGTGGGTCGTCCGGCGTCAGCACCTCGATCCCTTCGATGGCACGTGCCTGCGTGACCCACAAGTCTCGCAAGTAGGCCAAGCGCGCGCCTTTGGCCCGTGCGCCCCCCACGGCGCGGTGGTCGGCAAACACTTTGGGCAGGGTCATCAGGGCCGGAATGTTGGGCGTCCCGTAAGGCACACGCCCGAGGATATCGTCCATGCCGTAGCGTTCGTCTGCCATGTCGGGGTCGATGGCGCTCAGGCGCTCGTGCTTCACGTAGATGAAACCCAGGCTCAGCGGTGCGCCAATCCATTTCTGCAGGTTAAAGCCTGCAAACGAAACGCCGAGGTCTGCGAGCTGAAAATCCAGCAGGCCCAACGCATGGGCACCGTCGAGAATGACCTCGATACCGTGCTCTCTGGCCAGCTCGGCGATCGCCTTCACCGGCATGACCAGGCCCGTGCGATGAGTGACGTAGGTCAGCGCCAGCAGCTTGAGTCGCGGGTGGGCGGCAAAGGCTTCGCGGTAAGTCTGCAGCAGCGCATCGTGGCTTGCCGGGTGCTGATGAGTGATTTCGATGACTTCCACGCCGCGATGCTTCGCCAGCCAGCGCATGCCGGTTTGCACGCTGTTGTAATCCAGATCGCTAATCAGCACCTGGTCGCCGGGAACCAGGCCGTTGTAGTTGCGAATCAACGCCTGCACCGACTCGGACGCGGAGCGGGTCAGGGCCACTTCGCGCGCCGGCACGTTCAACAGGTCGGCAAGGTCGGCGCGGATGGTCTCGCTGTCCTCGGTGTCGAACTTCTGCCGCACGTACACCGAGTTGCTGCGATTAACGTAGGCAAGGTTCTGTTCGTAGTCCTTCAGTGCCGCGCGGGTCATGCGCCCAAAATAGCCGTACTCGAAATTGACCGGTCCGGGCTCTACCTCGTACTGCGCCGCCACCTGCTGCCAGAACGTCTCGTCCCGAGCCTGTTCATCCGCCAGTTCCGTTGTTGCGTACGCAGTGCTGTTCATCAAGCGGCTCGCTCCAGTCAATAAATGTTCAGTCGAAACGTACAGGGGCCTTTGACCGTTCTGGACGCAGAGGCTCGCGAGGGCGCGTGCGCAGCGGATCGAGCAGTGCCGAGAGGCCGTTGTGATCGATCTCGTGCATCAACGCCAACAGACTGCCGAGCTCCCCGGCCGGAAAACCCTGACGGGCAAACCAGTTCAGGTAGTCCCCTGGCAGGTCCGCGAGCAGTCGGCCTTTGTATTTGCCGTAAGGCATGTCTCGGGTAACCAATAACTTGAGTTTCTCTGGATTCATCCAACAACCGCTTATCCGTTCGAGTGAACTTGGACGATACGTGCATTCTGCAATTGCTCAAACACACAGATCATGCAGAAAGCGCGGCGCCACTGTCGCTTGATATCGTTAACTCGTTGAAAAACAAGAAAATATCCAACCGAAAAAAACTGGCACGCACAGTGCAACATTCTCTTTATAGAGCGTTTCGTTAACCACTCTTTGATAAACCTGCCAGAAAGGAACCGCAAAATGTCGGATATCAACAAAGAAGCCATCTCTGTCCTGAATGACTTGATCGAGACCAGCATTGACGGTGAGAAAGGTTTTCACACTGCTGCTGAAGACATCAAGAACCCGGAAATCAAGGCTTACCTCCTTTCCCGTTCGTCCGAGTGCAAAACCGCTGTTGCTGAGCTTCAGGCCGAAGTTCGCACCCTGGGCGGCGACCCGGCAGATTCCTCTACCGTTGCGGGTGGCGCGCACCGTCTGTGGGTCGAGCTGAAAGCAGCCTTGACCGGCAAGAGCGACGAAGCCGTCCTCAACGAAGTTGAAACCGGTGAAGATCACGCTCTGAAGGCTTACAAAGAAGCCTCGCAGAAAGCTACCGAGAAGAACTTGCCTGTCAGCGTCACCAGCCTGATCCAGCGCCAGCTGCAAGGCGTACAGGCGAACCACGACAAGGTCAAAGCCCTGCGTGACACCGTCCGTGCTGCCAACAAGTAATTTGTAGCCGCTCGACAAAGACGCCAGCTAGTCTGGCGTTTTTTTATGCCTGCCGTTCGGCGGAGGGCGTGAGGTAAGGCTCCACCTCCACGCGATTGCGGCCGTTTTTCTTGGCTCGGTACAGGGCGCGGTCAGCGGCGTGAAAAAGCGGCTCGGGTACATCGTGGGAAATCGGTAAGTGCGTGGCGACGCCGATGCTGACGGTGATGGGCAGTGTGTCGTCACCGAACGGCGGGAGGGCTTCAATGGCCAGACGCAGCTTTTCGGCGAGAACGCAGGCCCCGGTTTTGTTGGTTTCAGGGAGCACCACCATGAACTCCTCGCCGCCGTAACGCGCGGCCAGATCGCCCGGTCTGCGAATGCTGGCGGCCAGCGCCTGGGCGACACTGCGCAGTGCGACGTCGCCGCCGTGATGCCCATGCCGATCGTTAAAGGCCTTGAAGTGGTCCACATCAATCATCAGCAACGCCAAAGGCTGTCCCGAACGCATCCCGCGTGCCCATTCCTGCTTGAGTGCCTGATCAAGGCTGCGCCGATTGGCCAGGCCGGTAAGCCCGTCCGTGGCCGCCAGCCCTGCCAGCTCGCGTTCGGCATGCTGGCGCAGTTGCAATTGGCGGCCCAAGAGCCATGAAAGCCAGAGGATGCCGATGCACAGCAAACCCGTAGCCCCTGCCACCAGCATCGCGTTGCGTTTCCACACGGCGTAGACGTCGTCCCGCGACTGAGCCACAACGACGATTAACGGCAGGTCGCCAACGCGTGAGAACGTGTAGAGCCGGTTGGCGCCGTCGAGCTCGGACACCGCTGCGAAGCTGCCATTGACCTCACTCAGGATACGTTTGAAGTTGGGGCGCATGCTGAAGTTCTGGCCAACAAAAGTCCGGTTGTTGTCGCCGGGTTGGCGGGCTAGGAGCACGCCTTCGGCGCTGAGCAGGTTGACGGTGCTGGTGGGGCCGATGTCCAGCGTACGAAACAGCTGGTCGAAGTACGACAATCGCATCGATGCACTGGCGATGCCGACGAACTGGCCGTTGTCGGAGGGAAGGCGGCGACTGAAGCTGATGCACAGGTCCTTGAAGCCCCAGCGCGACAAATACGGTCCATCAACCTGCAGCGCGAGTGAATCGCTCTCTCGTTGCTTCTGGAAGCCCGGACGATCGGAAAAGTTGTCCGGGCGCGGTGTCGACGAAGTGGAGTCGGCGAGGATGCGCCCGGTTTCATCGAGCAGCACCAGGTCGCCCTTGTACGGCGCGGCTGTAGCGCGGTCGAAGAGCACCAGTTGCCGCAATTCCGGCGAGATGGTCATGATGTCGGGTCGTCGCCACGCGGCGATCAGGCCCTGAAGAGAGGTGTCGTACAGCTCGGCATTACGCTGCACGTCCGCGTCGATCAGTTGCACGACATTGTTCGCCGACCGCACGGCGGCTTCGTTCGCGGTGGCCAGCTCCCGAAACAGCAACCAGGTGACGATGGCCAGTATCGCGGCCACCGCCAAAGCGCTGCCCAGCATCAGCATCTTCTCGGACCCTGATCTGATCCCTCGCGAAAACGGAGGCATGGCGGTCAGTGGCATCGATCATCTCTGACGGGGGAGGGGAGGCGTTGCGCCGCGGTAACGCTTATTCGCCTTCGTCAAACTTGTTGTTGATCAGCTCTTGCAGGCCGTTCAGTGCAGCCTCTGCTTCGTCACCCTCAGTGGACAGATGGATCTCGGTCCCCTTGCCGGCAGCGAGCATCATGACGGCCATGATGCTCTTGCCGTCAACCATGGTTTCCGGTGTCCGGCCTACCCTGATCTGACACGGATACTTGCCGGCGACACCCACGAATTTGGCGGCGGCCCGGGCATGCAGGCCCAGCTTGTTGATGATGGTGATTTGTAGAGCGGGCATCGCGATGGAGGTCCTTTCAGCTTAGGTCGCGGTGGCGAACCTGAACATTCTTGAGCGATTGCTGCAACACCTGACCCAAGCGTTCGGTCAGGTAAACGGAGCGGTGGTGTCCGCCGGTGCAGCCAATGGCAATAGTGACGTAGGCGCGGTTGCTGGCGGCAAAGCGCGGCAACCATTTATTGAGGTACGAAAAGATGTCCTGGAACATTTCTTCGACATCCGGTTGGGCCGCGAGGTAATCGGCGACCGGCTTGTCGAGGCCCGACTGCTCGCGCAGCTCGGGCTTCCAGTAGGGATTGGGCAAACAACGGACATCGAATACCAGATCAGCGTCGACGGGCATGCCACGCTTGAAGCCAAAGGATTCGATGAGGAAGGCCGTACCCGGTTCGGGCTTGTTCAGCAGGCGCAGTTTAAGGATGTCGCGCAGCTGATAGAGATTCAGGTGCGTGGTGTCGACGGTCATGTCCGCCAGGTCGATGATCGGCCCAAGCAGGGTCTTCTCGTCACGAATCGCCTCGGCCAGCGAGCGCGTTGCCGTGCTCAGTGGGTGGCGACGGCGCGTTTCGGAAAAGCGCTTGAGCAGGGTTGATTCATCGGCGTCGAGAAACAGCACGTCGCACTGGATGTGCCGGGCCCGTACTTCGGCCAGCATCCGCGGAAAGCGGGTCAGGTGGCTTGGCAGGTTGCGCGCGTCAATGGACACCGCGAGAAGGGGTTCTGCCAGCTCGGTATTGATCAGCGCGCGCTCGGCGAGCTCCGGCAGCAGGCCGGCCGGCAAGTTGTCGACACAGTAAAAACCGCTGTCTTCAAGGACATCGAGGGCCGTGCTCTTGCCGGAGCCGGAGCGGCCGCTGACGATGATCATGCGCATGGTCAGTGACCGTTCTGGGCGACGAGCACGACGTCGTAGAGGTCTTGACTGGTTTTGGCGCCGCGCAACCGGCTGCGCACGTCGGCCTGGTCGAGCATGCTGGCGATCTGGCGCAGCAATTCCAGGTGAGCATCGGTAGCGGCTTCCGGGACCAGCAGTACGAACAGCAGGTCTACCGGTGCGCCGTCGATGGCGTCGAAATCTATGGGTTTTTCCAGGTGCAGGACGGCACTGACCGGCGTGGTGCAGCCCTTCAGGCGACAGTGAGGAATGGCGATGCCATTACCGAATCCGGTGGAGCCCAGTTTTTCACGGGCATAAAGGCTGTCGAACACCACCTGTTCGTCAAGAGCAGGTAATTCGCTCGCGATCAATTTGGCGATCTGGCGGAGAACGGCGATTTTACTGTCGCCTGGCACGTTCACGTGTGAACGGCCAGGGGTCAGGATATTTTCAAGTCGGATCATGGGAGGGGAGTGTCAGCGAGCAGTCGCGCCTTGCAGCAGACTTTGCTGTTTTTCCTTATGTTTTTTGAGTTGGCGGTCAAGCTTGTCGGCAAGCAGGTCAATGGCTGCGTACATATCGTCGTGTTCGGCGTTGGCAACCACTTCAGCGCCAGGAACGTGCAAGGTGGCTTCGATCTTCTGCTTGAGCTTCTCGACCTCCATGGTGACCTGCACATTCGTGATCTTGTCAAAGTGGCGTTCCAATCGGGCGAGTTTCTCGCCGATGTAAGTACGCAGAGGTTCAGTCACTTCCAGCTGGTGTCCACTGATGTTGACTTGCATACAGCTTCTCCTTCCTTGCCAGTGCATTAAGAGGCAGGCGTAATACCTGCCACCGGAACGCTTTGACGTGTGACCTTTACATCAGTCGCTTACGTTCACTGGACGGCGAGATCCCAAGGGATTCGCGGTACTTGGCGACTGTGCGACGGGCCACTTGAATGCCTTGTGCTTCCAGTAAACCAGCGATCTTGCTGTCACTCAACGGCTTTTTCTGATTTTCCGCGGCGACCAGTTTTTTGATGATCGCGCGAATCGCCGTGGACGAGCATTCGCCGCCTTCCGAGGTGCTGACGTGGCTGGAAAAGAAATATTTGAGTTCGTAGATCCCGCGCGGGGTGTGCATGAACTTTTGCGTGGTCACGCGGGAAATCGTTGATTCATGCATGCCGACCGCTTCAGCGATGTCATGCAGAACCAGCGGCTTCATCGCTTCATCTCCGTACTCGAGGAAGCCTCGCTGATGCTCGACGATTTGCGTGGCCACCTTCATCAGCGTTTCGTTGCGGCTCTGCAGGCTCTTGATGAACCAGCGCGCCTCTTGCAGTTGATTTCGCATGAAGGTGTTGTCGGCACTGGTATCGGCGCGACGCACAAAGCCTGCGTACTGCGGATTAACCCGCAGGCGCGGCACGGATTCCTGGTTAAGCTCTACCAGCCATCGCTCGTTGTCCTTGCGCACGATGACGTCAGGTACGACGTATTCGGGTTCGCTCGATTCAATCTGCGAGCCGGGGCGTGGGTTCAGGCTCTGGACCAGCTCGATGACCTGGCGCAGGTCGTCTTCCTTGAGCTTCATGCGGCGCATCAGTTGCGCATAGTCGCGGCTGCCCAGCAGATCGATATAGTCGCTGACCAGCTTCTGCGCTTCCGCCAGCCACCGGGTTTTAACCGGCAACTGACGAAGCTGCAACATCAGGCATTCGCTGAGGTTGCGGGCGCCAATACCGGCAGGCTCGAATTGCTGGATGCGGTGCAGAACGGCTTCGATTTCGTCCAGCTCGATGTCGAGCTCGGGATCAAAGGCGTCGAGCAGTTCTTCCAGCGTTTCGTCGAGATAGCCCTGATTGTTGATGCAGTCGATCAGGGTCACGGCGATCAGGCGATCGGTGTCCGACATCGGCGCCAGGTTCAGCTGCCACAGCAAGTGGCTTTGCAGGCTCTCGCCGACGGATGTGCGAGTGGTGAAATCCCACTCGTCATCGTCATTGCTGGGCAGGCTGCTCGCGCTGGTCTGATAGACGTCTTCCCATGCGGTGTCGACGGGCAGCTCGTTGGGAATGCGTTCGTTCCAGTCGCCCTCTTCCAGATTGTCGACAGTAGGCGCCGACTCCTGGTACGTGGGTTCCTGAACATCAGCGTTGGGCTTTTGCTCTACGTTATCGGCCAGCGGGTCGGCGTTATCGAAATCGTCGCCTTCCTCCTGCCGTTCCAGCATGGGGTTTGACTCCAGCGCCTCCTGAATCTCCTGTTGGAGGTCCAGCGTAGACAGTTGGAGCAAGCGGATTGCCTGTTGCAGCTGCGGTGTCATCGTCAGCTGCTGGCCCATTCTCAAGACTAGCGAAGGTTTCATGGCAGGGCTTAACACCTTATTCGCCGGCGCACTCAGCGCCATTTACTACCAGAGCGCCGGGGCGCCAACTTAAGCAAATTATATGCCTGAAGCCGGAGGGTTTGCCTAGAGTGTGATGACAATTAAAAAACGAGGTCGGCGATGGCGCACGTGGCGTGAGCCCGGACGACCTCTTGTCGTCACGGCAATTACAGGCGGAACTCGTGACCCAGATAGACTTCTTTGACCAGCTGGTTGGCCAGGATGGATTCGGCGTCGCCCTCGGCAATCAGCTGCCCATCGTTGACGATGTAAGCTGTTTCGCAGATATCCAGCGTCTCACGCACGTTGTGGTCTGTGATCAAAACGCCGATCCCCTTGGCTTTGAGGTGGTGAATGATCTGCTTGATGTCGCCTACGGAAATAGGGTCGACACCGGCGAAGGGTTCGTCGAGCAGGATGAACTTCGGTGAGGTAGCCAGCGCACGTGCGATTTCCACACGACGACGCTCACCGCCCGACAGGCTCATGCCCAGGTTGTCGCGAATATGGGTGATGTGGAATTCCTGCAGCAGGCTTTCCAGTTCCTTGCGGCGCGCCGCGCGGTCGAGCTCCTTGCGGGTCTCCAGGATCGCCATGATGTTGTCCGACACCGACAGCTTGCGGAAGATCGATGCTTCCTGCGGCAGGTAGCCAATGCCGGCGCGCGCGCGGCCGTGCATCGGTTGGTGGCTCACGTCCTGATCGTCGATCAATACGCGACCCTGGTCGGCCTGAACCAGGCCGACGATCATGTAAAAGCACGTGGTCTTGCCCGCACCGTTGGGGCCGAGCAGGCCGACGATCTGGCCGCTCTCGATGGACAGGCTGACGTCACGGACGACCTGACGGCTTTTATAGGCCTTGGCCAGGTGTTGGGCTTTCAGCGTTGCCATTACTGGGCCTTCTGCTGGTCGGTTTTCTTTTTCGGCTGGATGACCATGTCGATGCGTGGGCGCGGGGCGGTGACTTTGGTGCCATTGGCACGACCGGCGTTCACAACCTGCTTGACGGTGTCATAGACGATTTTCTCGCCTTCGGACGTGTTGCCGTCGTTGACCACTTTGGCCTTGTCGATCAGCACGATGCGGTTTTGGGCCGCGAAGTACTGGATCGTGACGCCCCAGGCCTGAACGATCGGCTTGTCCACCGATGGCTTCTGTTCGTAGTAGGCGAGGTTGCCCACCGACGTGAAGACGTCCACGTCACCTTGCGGTGTGCGGGTGATGGTCACGGTGTTGCCGGTGATCTTCATCGTGCCCTGGGTAATGATGACATTACCTCTATAAGTGGCGATACCTTGCTTGTCGTCCAGCTGCGCGTCATCGGACTGGATGTGGATGGGTTGATCGCGATCCGTCGGCAGAGACCAGGCGCTCGCGCTTCCCAGTGCTGCGCCCAGGCCGAGCAAAAAAGGAAGGGTTTTAACGAGCCTCATACTGTCCTCTTACGTTGGATAGCAGGTTCATCCTGCTTTCTTTCAGATACGCTTTCATGCCCGTGCCGGTCGTCACACCGCCAAGACCGTCGATTCTAACGGGTTGGGCTGTCTCCGCATATTGCTTCTGCGGGAATACAGTCATGCGGCTGCTGGTGATGATGGTGGTGCGGTCCTTTTCGTCGGTGCGGTTGATGCGCACCGAGTCGATCAACTCGACGTGATCGCCCCCTGGCGACACTTCGGCGCGAACGCTCTGCACGTGCCAGGGGAATGTCGAGCCTCGGTACATCTCCAGCACCGGCGTGGTCATCAGGGTGACGTCGGTGGCTTTCAAGTGCTCGACCCTGTCCGCGGTCATGTCGTATTGCAGGGTCCCGTCGGGCAGGTATTGAAGGGTGTGAGCGTTGGTCGCGTAATAATCCACGGCGCTCTCGTCTACCGCAGCCTTGGGTTGATCCAGGAAGCTTTCCGGGCTGACGTTCCAGTAACCGACGGCGGCCAGCAGCAGCGCCAGCACACCGAACAGCAGAAACGTACGAAACTTTTTGCTCAGCATAATTGCACTTCTATAGGTAGGCGGCATGTGCCGCTTCGAGGTTGCCCTGAGCGCTCAGGATCAGCTCGCAGAATTCGCGGGCAGCGCCTTCGCCACCCCGTGCTTGAGTAATGCCATGCGCGTGCTCGCGAACGAAGCTGGCGGCATTGGCCACGGCCATGCCCAGGCCGACCCGGCGGATGACCGGCAGATCGGGGAGGTCGTCACCCAAATACGCGACTTGGTCGTAGCTTAGATTCAGTTGCTGCAATAGCTCGTCCAGCACCACGAGTTTGTCCTCGCGGCCCTGATAAAGGTGCGCAATGCCGAGGTTCCTGGCGCGCCGCTCAACCACGGGGGTCTTGCGCCCGCTGATGATCGCGGTGGTGACGCCCGAGTTGATGAGCATCTTGATGCCCTGGCCGTCGAGCGTATTAAACGTCTTGAACTCGCTGCCGTCTTCGAGGAAATACAGGCGTCCATCGGTCAGTACGCCATCGACGTCGAAGATCGCCAGTTTGATGTTCTTGCCACGTTGCATCAGGTCATTCATATCGGCGCTCATTTACATGACGCCTGCGCGGAGCAGGTCTTGAAGGTTGAACGCGCCAACCGGGCGATCGTTCTCGTCGACCACGATGAGTGCGCCGATTTTGTTGTCTTCCATGATTTTCAACGCTTCGGCCGCGAGCATTTCCGGGCGCACGGTCTTGCCGTGCACGGTCATGACTTCATCGATGGTCGCCTGGCGGATGTCGATCGCGCGGTCCAGCGTGCGACGCAGGTCACCGTCCGTAAAGATGCCGGCAAGGCGGCCGTCGCTTTCGAGGATGGCCGTCATGCCCAGCCCCTTGCGCGTCATCTCCATCAGCGAATCGCGAAGCGGGGTGCCGCGTGCCACTTGCGGCAGGTTGGCGCCAGTGTGCATGACATGCTCGACCTTCAACAGCAGCCGGCGACCCAGCGCACCGCCCGGGTGGGAAAACGCGAAATCCTCGGCGGTGAAGCCTCTGGCATCCAGCAGCGCAACCGCCAGGGCGTCGCCCATCACCAGCGCCGCGGTGGTGGAGGAGGTAGGCGCCAGATTCAACGGACAGGCTTCTTTCTCGACGCGTGCATTCAGATTCACGTCGGCGGCTTTGGCCAGCGTTGATTCGGGGTTGCCGGTAAGGCTGATCATCTTGATGCCCAAACGCTTGATCAGCGGAAGCAGCGTGACGATCTCGGCGGTGGTACCGGAATTGGACAACGCCAGAATGATGTCGGCGCTGGTGATCATGCCCATGTCGCCGTGGCTGGCCTCGGCCGGGTGCACGAAAAACGACGGGGTGCCGGTGCTCGCCAGGGTCGCGGCGATCTTCTTGCCGATGTGTCCCGACTTGCCCATGCCGACCACGACGACCCGGCCCTGACTGCCCAGGATCATGTCGCAGGCGCTGACGAAATCGGCATTGATATGCGCGAGCAAACCTTCCACGGCTTCTATTTCAAGGCGGATGGTGCTCTGTGCCGATTCAATCAGATTGCGGGCAGTGGACATGTCGGAAGGGGTCGCTTGGTGAAAAGCCGGGGATTATAGCGGCAATGTTCAAAAGCCTCACGCTTCATCGTTGCTGTTTGTTTAATGAACGGAAAGGTCCTTCAGCAACTCCCTGATAAAGGCGGTCGAGGGTTACGAAAAATCCACACCCTCCTTAAACCCGGCTTTGTTTGCGACTTGACACGTTGAAGCTTGGGCGGTGTACGACAGCGGTGGTATAGTCCGCCGCTTGTTCGGCCCCTCCAAAAGTGTGTCGTTCGTGAAGAACGCGGCATCTGAGAGACAGGTTGCATCGCAAGGAGTTTAGATGAGTGCCGATAACGCCTACGCGGTCGAGCTGAAGGGCGTTTCCTTCAAGCGCGGTACGCGCAGCATCTTCAATAACGTGGACATCCGCATCCCCCGGGGCAAAGTCACCGGTATCATGGGGCCGTCGGGCAGTGGTAAAACCACCCTGCTGCGGTTGATGGGAGCACAATTGCGTCCGAGCGCAGGCGAAGTCTGGGTCAACAACCAGAATTTGCCAAAGCTCTCGCGCAGCGATCTTTTCGATGCGCGCAAGCAGATGGGCGTGCTCTTTCAGAGCGGTGCACTGTTCACCGACCTCGATGTTTTCGAAAACGTAGCGTTTCCGCTGCGGGTTCATACCAAATTGCCTGAAGACATGATTCGCGACATCGTCCTGCTGAAACTGCAGGCGGTCGGGCTTCGTGGCGCAGTCGAGTTGATGCCGGATGAACTCTCGGGCGGCATGAAACGCCGTGTTGCACTGGCCCGCGCCATCGCGCTGGATCCCCAGATCCTCATGTACGACGAACCCTTCGTAGGCCAGGACCCGATCGCCATGGGCGTGCTTGTCCGGCTAATCCGGCTGCTGAACGATGCCCTGGGTATCACCAGCATCGTGGTCTCCCATGACCTGGCCGAGACCGCGAGCATCGCCGACTACTTATACGTCGTCGGTGACGGTCAGGTGTTGGGGCAGGGCACGCCGCAAGAACTGATGGAGTCGGATAACCCTCGTATACGTCAGTTCATGACGGGTGACCCCGACGGGCCGGTGCCTTTCCATTATCCGGCGCCGGATTATCGCGACGATCTTTTGGGGAAGCGCTGATGCGCAAAAAGTCATTCATGGATCGCGTGCGCCTGATGGGGCGTTCGGTGATCGATATAGTTGCAGTGCTGGGTCGTTCAGGGATTTTTCTGGTTCATGCGTTGCTGGGCCGCGGCGGTATCGGCGGCGGTTTTCAGCTGCTGGTTCGTCAGCTGCACTCGGTGGGGGTCATGTCCCTGGCAATCATCGTCGTGTCCGGCGTGTTCATCGGCATGGTGCTGGCGTTGCAAGGTTTCAGCATTCTGGCCAAGTACGGCTCCGAGCAAGCGGTAGGGCAGATGGTTGCCCTGACGTTGTTGCGTGAACTCGGTCCAGTGGTCACGGCTCTACTGTTCGCTGGCCGCGCAGGCTCTGCACTGACGGCGGAAATCGGCAACATGAAATCCACCGAGCAGCTTTCCAGTCTCGAGATGATTGGCGTTGACCCGCTCAAATACATCGTGGCGCCACGTCTGTGGGCAGGCTTCATCTCGCTCCCGGTACTGGCGCTGATTTTCAGCGTGGTGGGCATCTGGGGCGGCTCGTGGGTGGCAGTCGACTGGCTGGGCGTCTACGAAGGCTCTTTCTGGGCCAACATGCAGAACAGCGTTTCGTTTTCCGATGATGTAATCAACGGTGTCATCAAGAGCGTCGTGTTCGCTTTTGTCGTCACCTGGATTGCCGTGTTCCAGGGCTACGACTGCGAGCCCACGTCCGAAGGGATCAGTCGGGCCACGACCAAAACCGTGGTCTACGCCTCGTTGGCCGTATTGGGCCTGGACTTTATTTTGACCGCCTTGATGTTTGGAGACTTCTGATGCAAAACCGCACCCTCGAAACCGGTGTAGGCCTGTTTCTGCTGGCCGGGATTCTGGCTTTGCTCCTGCTCGCCCTGCGCGTCAGCGGTCTGAGCGCCAGCGCGACCAATGACAGTTATAAACTTTACGCAAATTTCGACAATATCGCCGGTTTGACTGTCAGAGCGAAAGTGACCATGGCCGGTGTGACCATCGGCAAGGTCACCGCAATCGATCTGGATCACGATACCTTCACAGGGCGCGTGACGATGGAAGTGGATAAGCGGGTCAACAACCTGCCTGTGGATTCCACGGCTTCCATCCTGACCGCAGGCCTGCTCGGTGAAAAATACGTCGGCATCAGTGTCGGCGGCGATGACCAGCAGCTGAAAGACGGCGGCGTCATCCACGACACCCAGTCCTCGTTGGTACTCGAAGACCTGATCGGTAAATTCCTGCTCAATTCAGTGGGCAAAGACGCCAAATGAGGAGTTTTTTCATGATCTCGATTCTGCGCCGTGGCCTTCTGGTGCTGCTGGCCGCCCTGCCTTTGTTTGCCAACGCAGCAGCGTCCGATGCAACCGCCCACGACCTGGTTGATAGCACCACCAAGCAACTGCTGGCTGACCTGTCCGCCAACAAGGAAACCTACAAGTCCAACCCGCAAGCTTTCTACGATGCACTTAACGGCATCGTCGGGCCGGTCATCGACGCTGACGGCATTTCGAAAAGCATCATGACGGTGAAGTACTCGCGCAACGCCACTCCTGCGCAGATGCAACGCTTCCAGGAAAACTTCAAGCGCAGCCTGATTCAGTTCTATGGCAACGCGCTGCTCGAATACAACAACCAGGGCATCACCGTTTCCCCTGCCAAGCAAGAGGCGGCTGACCGCACGTCCGTCGATATGTCGGTCAAAGGCAATAACGGTGCGGTTTACCCTGTTTCCTACACCCTCGTGAAAATCGGCGGTGAGTGGAAAGTGCGCAACGTCATCATCAACGGCATCAACATCGGCAAGCTGTTCCGCGACCAGTTCGCTGACGCCATGCAGCGCAACGGCAACAACCTGGACAAAACCATCGACGGCTGGGCGGGCGAAGTGGCCAAGGCCAAGCAGACGTCGGAAAGCTCCAGCGACAAGGTCGTCAAATGAGTCAAGCGTCCGTTACTGCCGCTGGCGGCGGGGAGTTGATGCTCTCTGGCGTAATCGACTATCGGACCGGCCCCGCCTTGCGTGAGCAGGGCGCGTCGCTGATCAAGGCGAGCACTGCCGCTGCGCTGACCCTGGATTGCACGGGCGTTGAGAAATCCAGCAGTGTGGGCCTGGCGTTGTTGCTTGCGTTCATGCGCGATGCGCAGGCGGCTGGCAAGTCACTGACCGTCCGGGCGTTGCCTGAGGACATGCAGGAAATTGCCCAGGTCTCCGGCCTGACCGAGTTGTTGCAACATCATTAATTGCTGTCATCGATAAAGCCCCTCGTCCGCCCCTTGCAAAGTAGGGTTCGCAACGAGAGGGCTTTTTTGTATGATGGCCGACCCGCGCGCGTAGTGCGCCGATTGAGGTTAAGCATGCAGGCCGTAGAAGTTAAAAGCTTCCTGGAAGCTAAGTTGCCAGACATCCAGGTCGAAGTTGAAGGCGAAGGCTGCAATTTTCAGCTGAACCTGATCAGCGACGAGCTGGCCGCACTGAGCCCGGTCAAGCGCCAGCAGCAGATCTACACGCATCTGAACCCATGGATCGCCGATGGCAGCATCCACGCGGTCACCATGAAATTTTTCAGCCGCGCTGCATGGGCCGAGCGCACCTGAGCCAAAATGGCGTCGAGATTCCAATGGATAAACTGATTATTACTGGCGGCATTCGTCTTGATGGCGAAATCCGCATCTCCGGGGCGAAAAACTCTGCCCTGCCGATTCTCGCAGCCACCTTGCTGGCTGACGGTCCTGTGACCGTCGCCAACCTCCCGCACCTGCACGACATCACCACGATGATCGAGCTGTTCGGTCGCATGGGCATCGAGCCGATCATCGACGAGAAGCTCAGCGTCGAAATCGACCCTCGCACCATCAAGACCCTTGTCGCGCCGTACGAACTGGTCAAGACCATGCGTGCGTCGATCCTCGTCCTGGGTCCTATGGTTGCCCGTTTCGGTGAAGCCGAAGTGGCCCTGCCTGGCGGATGCGCCATCGGTTCGCGTCCGGTTGATCTGCACATCCGTGGCCTTGAAGCCATGGGCGCGATCATCGACGTGGAAGGCGGTTACATCAAGGCCAAGGCCCCGGAAGGCGGTTTGCGCGGCGCGAACTTCTTCTTTGATACCGTGAGCGTGACCGGTACCGAGAACATCATGATGGCGGCTGCGCTGGCCAACGGTCGCAGCGTGCTGCAAAACGCTGCGCGTGAGCCTGAAGTCGTCGATCTGGCGAACTTCATCAACGCCATGGGCGGTAAAGTCTCTGGCGCCGGCACCGACACCATCACCATCGATGGCGTTGAACGCCTGGGTTCGGCGACGTATCGCGTCATGCCCGACCGTATCGAAACCGGCACTTACCTGGTGGCTGCAGCTGCAACCGGCGGCCGCGTGAAGCTCAAGGACACCGATCCGACCATTCTCGAAGCCGTTCTCGAGAAGCTGCGTGAGGCCGGCGCCGAAATCACCACCGGCAAAGACTGGATCGAACTGAACATGCACGGCAAGCGTCCGAAAGCCGTCAACGTGCGCACGGCGCCGTACCCGGCTTTCCCGACCGACATGCAGGCGCAGTTCATCTCGCTCAACGCGATCGCCGAGGGCACTGGCGCGGTCATCGAGACCATCTTCGAAAACCGCTTCATGCATGTGTATGAAATGCACCGCATGGGCGCGCAGATCCAGGTCGAAGGCAACACCGCGATCGTCACCGGTTGCACCAAGCTCAAGGGCGCGCCAGTGATGGCGACTGACCTGCGTGCTTCGGCGAGCCTGGTGATTTCGGCCCTGGTGGCCGAAGGCGATACGCTGATCGACCGCATCTACCACATCGACCGTGGTTACGAGTGCATCGAAGAAAAACTGCAGATGTTGGGCGCGAAGATCCGTCGCGTTCCGGGCTAGTCAGCCGCTGCGCGTTTGCCCGGGTCGATGTGATCGCCCGGGCGACGTGTCTGGCCAACGCGCCAAGACTTTCTGATTCGTTCACTCCGGTTTCTTGAGCCGGAGGTTGTCGGGCGCCAGTTGCGACCCGACACGCGCTGCTGATAAGGACTGACGTTTCCCATGTTGACCATCGCACTGTCCAAGGGCCGTATCCTCGACGACACCTTGCCGCTTCTCGCTGCGGCGGGCATCGTGCCGACCGAGAATCCGGACAAGAGCCGCAAGCTGATCATCCCGACGACCCAGGCCGACGTGCGCCTGTTGATCGTGCGTGCGACTGACGTGCCGACTTATGTCGAGCATGGCGCTGCGGATCTCGGCGTCGCGGGCAAGGACGTGCTCATGGAATATGGTGGCCAAGGGCTCTACGAGCCGCTCGACCTGCAGATTGCCCAGTGCAAGCTGATGACCGCAGGCGCGGTGGGCGCCGTTGAGCCCAAGGGCCGACTGCGCGTCGCGACCAAGTTCGTCAACGTCGCCAAGCGCTACTATGCCGAACAGGGCCGTCAGGTCGACATCATCAAGCTGTACGGCTCCATGGAGCTCGCACCGCTGGTGGGCCTGGCCGACAAGATCATCGACGTCGTCGACACCGGCAACACGCTGCGTGCCAATGGCCTGGAACCCCAGGACATGATTGCTCACATCAGCTCGCGTCTGGTGGTCAACAAGGCATCGATGAAAATGCAGCACGCCCGTATTCAATCGCTGATCGACACCCTGCGCACCGCCGTGGAGTCGCGACACCGCGGTTGACTGCATCGCGTGACCCCGAACGGGTTCACGCCCCGCTATCCGTGTCATAGCCAAATTTCTCAGGTGCCCGCGCGGATGGCTTGCTAGCTTAGGCATCTGCCTATCCGCTGCACGATAAAATCGCCACCTGAGAGATCGCCATCATTGAGGCCCACGCTATGACCACTTCCAACGCTATTCGCCGACTCAACGCTGCCGATCCGGATTTCGCCCGTCATCTGGACCATCTGCTGAGCTGGGAAAGTGTGTCTGACGACTCGGTCAATGAGCGTGTGCTGGACATCATCAAAAACGTGCGCGAGCGCGGCGATGCGGCGTTGGTGGAGTACACCCGCCGTTTTGACGGCCTGGACGTGGCGTCGATGGCGGACCTGATTCTGCCGCGCGAGCGTCTGGAGCTGGCGCTGACCCGCATCACACCCGCCCAGCGCCAGGCGCTTGAGAAGGCGGCCGACCGCGTGCGCAGTTACCACGAGCGGCAAAAGCAGGATTCCTGGAGCTACACCGAGGCCGACGGCACCGTGCTCGGCCAGAAGGTCACGCCGCTGGACCGCGCCGGGTTATACGTGCCGGGCGGTAAAGCCTCTTACCCTTCCTCGGTATTGATGAACGCCATTCCGGCCAAAGTGGCCGGTGTGGGTGAAGTGGTCATGGTGGTGCCGACCCCCCGCGGTGAGCTCAACGAACTGGTGCTGGCGGCGGCCTGCATCGCCGGCGTCGACCGGGTATTTACCATCGGCGGCGCGCAGGCAGTAGCGGCGCTGGCCTATGGCACCGAAAGCGTTCCGCAGGTGGACAAGGTCGTCGGCCCGGGCAACATCTATGTGGCCACCGCCAAGCGTCACGTCTTTGGTCAAGTGGGCATCGACATGATCGCCGGTCCGTCGGAGATTCTGGTGGTGTGCGACGGCCAGACCGATCCGGACTGGATCGCCATGGACCTGTTTTCCCAGGCCGAGCACGACGAAGACGCCCAGGCGATTCTGGTCAGCCCGGATGCCGATTTCCTTGATCGTGTCGCGGCCAGCATCGCCAGGCTCATGCCGACCATGGAGCGCGCTGAAATCATCCAGACCTCTATCAATGGCCGCGGCGCCTTGATCAAGGTCGCTGACATGAATCAGGCGATTGAAGTCGCCAACCGCATCGCGCCGGAGCACCTGGAGTTGTCGGTGGCTGATCCTGAAGCCTGGCTGCCGCAGATTCGCCACGCAGGTGCGATCTTCATGGGCCGCCACACGTCCGAAGCGCTGGGCGACTACTGCGCCGGCCCCAACCACGTGCTGCCCACCTCGGGCACCGCAAGGTTCTCGTCGCCGCTGGGCGTATACGATTTCCAGAAACGCTCTTCAATCATTTTCTGCTCGGAGCAGGGCGCGTCCGAGCTGGGCAAGACGGCCTCGGTGCTGGCACGCGGCGAGTCGTTGACCGCCCACGCTCGCAGCGCTGAATACCGCATCGTCGACACCGAACAAGAGGGCAAGCAGGCATGAGCAAATTCTGGAGTCCCTTCGTCAACGACCTGGTGCCCTATGTCCCGGGCGAGCAGCCCAAGCTGACCAAGCTGGTCAAGCTCAACACCAACGAGAACCCTTACGGCCCCTCGCCCAAGGCGATCGAGGCGATGCGTGCCGCGGTCGGTGACGACCTGCGTCTGTATCCAGACCCCAACAGTGACCTGCTCAAGCAGGCGGTGGCGCGTTATTACGGCGTTGAGCCCAGTCATGTATTCCTGGGCAACGGCTCGGACGAGGTGTTGGCCCACGCCTACAACGCTTTCTTCAAGCACGATAAACCGCTGCTGTTTCCGGACATCAGCTACAGCTTCTATCCGGTTTACTGCGGGTTGTATGGCGTTAGGTACGAAGCGGTGCCGCTGGACGCGCAGTTCCAGATTCGCGTCGAAGACTACGCACGCCCCAATGGCGGCATTATCTTCCCGAACCCGAACGCACCCACCGGCTGTCTGTTGGCCCTTGATGCGGTCGAGCAAATCCTCAGGAACAGCCCGGATTCAGTGGTGATCGTCGACGAGGCCTATATCGACTTCGGCGGCGAAACCGCGATCAGTCTGGTGGACCGCTATCCAAACCTGCTGGTCACCCAGACGCTGTCCAAATCGCGCTCCCTCGCCGGCTTGCGCGTGGGCCTCGCGGTAGGGCATCCGGACCTGATCGAAGCGCTGGAGCGCGTCAAGAACAGCTTCAACTCGTACCCGCTGGACCGCATGGCGATCGTGGGCGCGGCCGCGGCGTTCGATGACCGTGAGCATTTCGAGAGCACCTGCCAGCGAGTCATCGCCAGCCGTGAAGCGCTGGTCGAGCAGTTGCAGGGCAAGGGCTTTGAGGTGCTGCCATCGGCGGCGAACTTCATCTTCGCCCGCCACCCGCAGCATGACGCGGCCGGTCTGGCGGCGAAGGTGCGCGAGCAGGGCGTAATCGTGCGTCACTTCAAACAGGAACGCATCGCGCAATTCCTGCGCATCACCATCGGTACGCCTGAACAGAATCAGGCGTTGGTCGATGCATTGGGCGACTTGTCCAACTGAGTCGAAGGCTGCTCAGACGCAGCCGATCAGTTCTCCGCCGCAGGCGCCGTCGTCTGCGGTGGGCGCACGCCGACCTCGGCGTTCAGTTTCAATTCCTTGCCGTTGCGCATGACCTGAATGGCGATTTTGTCGGTGGGCTTGGTGCGTGCCACCTGGTTCATCGATCGTCGCCCATCCCCAGCGGGCTCGCCGTTGATACTCAAAATCACATCGCCCAGTTGCAGGCCTGCTTTCTGCGCCGGGCCGTCGCGGAAAATACCGGCGACCACGATGCCCGGACGATCCTTCAGGCCGAACGACTCCGACAGCTCCTGGGTCAGCGGCTGGACCTCGATCCCCAACCAGCCACGAATCACCTGACCGTGCTCGATGATCGACTTCATCACCTCAAGGGCCAGCTTCGTCGGAATGGCAAAACCAATGCCTTGCGAGCCGCCGGACTTGGAGAAGATCGCCGTGTTGATCCCGGTCAGGTTGCCGTTGGCGTCGACCAGCGCGCCACCCGAATTGCCGGGGTTGATCGCCGCGTCGGTCTGAATGAAATCTTCGTAGGTATTGAGGCCCAGCTGGTTACGGCCGGTGGCGCTGATGATGCCCATGGTCACGGTCTGGCCTACGCCGAACGGGTTGCCGATGGCCAAGGCAACGTCGCCGATGCGGATCGCGTCAGAACGGCCGAGGGTGATGGAGGGCAGGTTTTTAAGGTCGATTTTCAGGACCGCAAGGTCGGTCTCCGGGTCGCTGCCGACCACTTTGGCAATCGTCTCGCGGCCGTCTTTCAGGGCGACGACAATCTGGTCCGCGCCGGAGGTCACGTGGTTGTTGGTGAGCAGGTAGCCTTCAGGGCTCATGATCACCGCTGAACCCAGGCTCGATTCCATGCGTCGCTGTTTGGGCAGGTTATCGCCGAAGAAACGACGAAACTGCGGGTCTTCGAAGAGCGGATGATTGGGTTTGTTGTTGTTGACCATCTTGGTCGTGTACAGGTTGGCGACGGCGGGGGCAGCGCTGCTGACGGCGTCTGCATACGAAATCGGGCCCTGTTGCACGAAGGCCGGCTGCGGCGCTTGCTGCAGGTTGACGTCCTGACTCGGCAGCCCGACCCACTGGGGGTAGCGCTGGATAATCAATAAAGCGATAAGCACACCAGCGAGCAAGGGCCAGCCGAGAAAACGCAGCGCTTTGAACATTGAACGGAGTCCTGAAGGTAGAAGCGCCTAGCTGCGCCATAATGGTCGGCATTATACGAGGACCGAGACGGTCTGAACTGCATATTTAGGAGACTTTTATGGCGGTTGCCTTGAGCACCCTGGTGGAAGAAGCGGACCGTTATCTGGGTAGCGCGCGGATTCAGGATTATTGCCCCAACGGCCTGCAGGTCGAGGGCCGGCCGCAGGTCAGCCGAATTGTTTCCGGTGTCACGGCGAGCCAGGCGTTGCTGGACGCCGCAGTGGAGGCCAATGCCGATCTGATACTGGTGCATCACGGGTATTTCTGGAAAGGCGAAAACCCGTGCATCACCGGCATGAAACAACGTCGTTTAAAGACGCTGCTCAAGCACGACATCAGCCTTTTGTCCTACCACTTGCCCCTCGACCTTCACGCTGAGGTAGGCAATAACGTGCAGCTGGCCCAGCAACTGGAGATTACAGTCGAGGGGCCGCTGGACCCCGACAACCCGCGCATCGTCGGGCTGGTCGGCTCACTCAGCGAGGCCATGACCCCTCGAGACTTCGTCCATCGCGTGCAGACCGCCCTGGGCCGCGAGCCGCTGCTGATCGAAGGCGATGGCATGATTCGTCGGGTTGGCTGGTGCACCGGGGGCGGGCAGGGCTATATCGATCAAGCCGTTCTGGCCGGAGTTGACCTGTATTTGAGCGGTGAGGCGTCCGAGCAAACATTCCACAGCGCGCGGGAAAACGGCATCAGCTTCATTGCTGCCGGCCACCACGCCACCGAGCGCTACGGCGTGCACGCGCTGGGCGACTATCTCGCGCGGCGTTTTGCCCTGGAGCATCTGTTCATCGATTGCCCGAATCCGATTTAGCGAGTCCCGACGTCCAAAGCGGGAGCTATATGGATAGACCGTTTCGATCTATGCGCGCCGCTGAATAGAAGAAGGCCGCATGATAAAGTGCCCCGCTCGATAGAGCCCGCAGGCTCTCCACACACGTACGTTATCCCGTGAGTAACCATGGTCGACAAACTGACGCATCTGAAACAGCTGGAGGCGGAAAGCATCCACATCATCCGCGAGGTCGCTGCCGAGTTCGATAACCCGGTGATGCTGTACTCCGTCGGTAAAGACTCTGCCGTGATGCTGCATCTGGCACGCAAGGCCTTCTTCCCAGGCAAACTGCCGTTCCCGGTAATGCACGTCGACACCCGCTGGAAATTCCAAGAAATGTACCGGTTCCGCGACAAGATGGTCGAGGAATTGGGGCTGGATCTGATCGTGCACGTGAACCCGGACGGCGTCGCGCAGGGTATCAACCCGCTGACCCACGGCAGTGCCAAGCACACCGATATCATGAAAACCGAAGGCCTCAAGCAGGCTCTCGACAAGCACGGCTTTGATGCCGCGTTCGGCGGCGCCCGTCGTGACGAAGAGAAATCCCGCGCCAAAGAGCGCGTGTATTCCTTCCGCGACACCAAGCACCGCTGGGACCCGAAGAACCAGCGTCCGGAGCTGTGGAACGTTTACAACGGCAACGTCAACAAAGGCGAGTCGATCCGCGTTTTCCCGCTCTCCAACTGGACCGAGCTGGACATCTGGCAGTACATCTACCTCGAAGGCATCCCGATCGTCCCGCTGTACTTCGCCGCCGAGCGCGAAGTCATCGAGATGAACGGCACCTGGATCATGATCGACGACGACCGTCTGCGTAATCACCTGTCCGACGAGGACAAAAAGCGCATCGTCAAAAAGAAGGTCCGCTTCCGCACACTGGGCGACTACCCGTTGACGGGCGCTGTCGAGTCCGAGGCCACCAGCCTCACCGACATCATTCAGGAAATGCTCCTGACGCGAACTTCCGAGCGCCAGGGCCGGGTCATCGACCACGATGGCGCAGGCTCGATGGAAGAAAAGAAACGTCAGGGTTATTTCTAATTAGGGTGTCTGAACATGTCGCATCAATCTGAATTGATCAGCGAGGACATCCTCGCCTATCTGGGCCAGCACGAACGCAAGGAAATGCTGCGTTTCCTGACCTGTGGCAACGTCGACGACGGCAAGAGCACGTTGATCGGCCGGCTGCTGCACGACTCCAAGATGATCTACGAAGATCACCTGGAAGCCATCACCCGTGATTCGAAAAAATCCGGCACCACGGGCGATGACGTCGATCTGGCGCTGCTGGTCGACGGCTTGCAGGCTGAGCGGGAGCAGGGCATCACCATTGATGTCGCGTACCGTTATTTCTCGACATCCAAACGCAAATTCATCATCGCCGACACACCCGGCCATGAGCAGTACACCCGCAACATGGCCACCGGTGCGTCCACCTGTGACCTGGCAATTATTCTGGTTGACGCCCGCTACGGCGTGCAGACCCAGACCAAGCGCCACAGCTTCATCGCCTCGTTGCTGGGCATCAAGCACATCGTGGTCGCCATCAACAAGATGGACCTCAATGGCTTCGACGAAAGCGTCTTTGAGCAGATCAAGGCCGATTACCTTGCGTTCGCCGATCGCATTGCGCTGAAGCCGACGACGATGGCATTCGTACCGATGTCGGCCCTCAAGGGCGACAACGTGGTCAACAAAAGCGAACGTTCCCCGTGGTACACCGGCAAGTCGCTGATGGAGATTCTGGAAACCGTCGAGATCGCCAACGACCGCAACTTCTCCGACCTGCGTTTTCCGGTGCAGTACGTCAATCGTCCAAACCTGAACTTCCGCGGCTTTGCCGGCACCCTGGCGAGCGGCATCGTGCACAAGGGCGACGAAGTGGTTGTGTTGCCGTCCGGCAAGAGCAGCCGTGTGAAATCCATCGTCACCTTCGAAGGCGAGCTGGAGCACGCGGGACCGGGTCAGGCCGTAACCCTGACCATGGAAGACGAGATCGACATCTCCCGTGGCGACCTGTTGGTGCATGCCGACAACGTCCCGCAAGTGGCTGACGCCTTCGACGCCATGCTGGTCTGGATGGCCGAAGAGCCCATGCTGCCGGGCAAGAAGTACGACATTAAGCGCGCCACGTCCTACGTGCCGGGCTCCATTGCCAGCATCACCCACCGCGTTGACGTGAACACGCTGGAGGAAGGGCCTGCCAGTTCGCTGCAGCTGAATGAAATCGGCCGTGTGAAGATCGCACTGGATGCACCTATCGCCCTCGACGGCTACGACAGTAACCGCACCACCGGCGCCTTCATCGTCATCGACCGTTTGACCAACGGCACGGTGGCCGCCGGCATGATCATCGCCAAACCGGTGGTCGCGGAAGGCGGAAGTCATCACGGTGCGCTCGCCCATGTTTCCCCGCAAGACCGTGCTCAGCGCTTCGGTCAGAAGCCGGCGACCGTGCTGTTCAGCGGTTTGTCTGGCGCGGGCAAGAGCACGCTGGCCTACGCCGTTGAGCGCAAGCTCTTCGACATGGGCCGTGCGGTGTTCGTGCTCGACGGTCAGAACCTGCGCCACGATCTCAACAAAGGCCTGGCGCAGGACCGCGCCGGTCGTACCGAGAACTGGCGCCGTGCGGCCCACGTTGCGCGTCAGTTCAACGAAGCGGGCCTGCTGACCCTGGCGGCTTTCGTCGCGCCGGATGCAGGCGGTCGGCAGAATGCCAAGGCCCTGATAGGCGATGACCGACTCATCACCGTCTATGTCCAGGCATCGCCGCAGGTATGCCGCGAGCGGGACCCACAGGGGCTCTACGCCGCCGACAAGGACAACATCCCGGGTGAGTCCTTCCCGTATGACGTCCCGCTGGATGCCGACCTGGTCATCGACACGCAATCGCTGAGCGTCGACGAGGGCGTCAAACAGGTGCTGGATCTGCTGCGCACTCGCGGCGTGATCTAAACGCCCTTTGCTTTACAAAAAACCCGCCGATAATGGCGGGTTTTTTGTTTCCGGGTTTTAGCATCTGACGGCTGACCGGCTCCCACAAAAAAGCCCGCCCCTGATCACCTCAGGGGCGGGCTTTTTGCGAAACGAGTCGCTTACTTCTTCAAGCCGTAATGCTCATCCAGCATGCCTGGAGAGTCAGCCGACTTGGGCGCGTAGTCCTTCGGCGGTTCAGCGGCAGTGCGTGGTGGCGTCAAGCGATCGCGGGGTGGCTGGAGGGCGTCAGGGTGCAGGGCGGCCAGCAAGCGTTGACGGGTGATGTCGTCGGTGGCCAGGCGGTTGGCGCCTTCAGCCAGATGCTCCTGAACGTCGTGGTAGCTTTGCGACAGCTTCTGCACCAGATTCGCGGTGCTGTTGAAGTGAGTGATCACCTCGTTCTGATACTTGTCGAAACGCTCCTGAACGTCATCCAGCTGGCGCTGAGTTCCGTTAGGCACGGCGTTGGGCAGCGCACGCGCCACGAAGAAACCGACGATCACGCCAACAACCAGGGCAATGGTCGGCAGCAACCAAACTAAGAGCGAGTAATCCACGAGTCCTTCCTCTATAAACGGCTTTGCTTTACGTTAACGGCTCGAACCTGCGCTGTATAGCGGCGACGCGTCGCCAGCCTGCCAGCCACAGACAATCAGCTAGACGAGTCGACCCAATTGAAGGTCACGGAGTTCATTCTTGCTCATGCGTGAGACCCCTGTATTCATCGACGGCCCGGCGGGCCAACTCGAAGCCCTGTACCTCAATCTGGACGAGGCCAAAGGCATCGCGCTGATATGCCATCCTAACCCGGTTCAGGGCGGCACCATGCTCAATAAAGTGATCTCGACGCTGCAGCGCACCGCGCGGGATGCCGGTTTCATCACCCTGCGCTTCAACTATCGCGGTGTCGGGGCAAGCGCCGGCAGCTCGGACATGGGCGAGGGCGAGGTCGACGACGCCCAGGCAGCGGCGACGTGGCTGCGCGATAAACATCCCGACCTGCCGTTGACGCTGTTCGGTTTCTCCTTTGGCGGTTTCGTGGCGGCGACATTGGGCGGTCGGCTTGAGGCGCAAGGCGAAACCCTGACTCACTTGTTCATGGTCGCGCCGGCCGTAATGCGCATTGCCGATGCCAATGCACTGCCGCAAAAGGGCGTGCTCACGGTCATCCAGCCGGAAACCGACGAAGTCGTTGACCCACAACTTGTGTACGCATGGTCTGACAAACTCTCGCGCCCCCATGAGCTGCTGAAAGTGGCAGAATGCGGGCACTTTTTTCACGGCAAGCTGACCGATCTCAAGGATCTGATCCTGCCGCGCCTTTCGAATTGATCGCCGCACCCCAAATAAGCGACTAGCCATGACCATTCGTATCCTGACCGGTATTACCACCACCGGCACCCCGCACCTGGGCAACTACGCCGGCGCCATCCGCCCGGCCATCGTTGCCAGCCGCCAGAGCAATGCCGACTCGTTCTACTTTCTGGCCGACTACCACGCGCTCATCAAATGCGATGACCCGCTGCGCATTCAGCGTTCGCGTCTGGAAATCGCCGCGACCTGGCTCGCGGCGGGGCTGGACGTCGAGCGCGTCACGTTTTATCGCCAGTCCGACATCCCTGAAATCCCCGAGCTGACCTGGCTGCTGACCTGCGTCGCCGGCAAGGGCTTGCTCAACCGCGCCCATGCCTACAAGGCGTCGGTGGACAAGAACGTCGAAGCCGGTGAAGACCCGGACGCTGGCATCACCATGGGCCTGTTCAGCTACCCGGTGCTGATGGCGGCTGACATCCTGATGTTCAACGCCCACCAGGTGCCCGTGGGCCGTGACCAGATCCAGCACGTCGAAATGGCGCGCGACATTGGTCAGCGCTTCAATCACCTGTTCGGCAATGGCAAGGAATTCTTCGTCATGCCGGAAGCGCTGATCGAAGAAAGCGTCGCGACACTGCCTGGCCTGGACGGCCGCAAGATGTCGAAAAGTTACGACAACACCGTTCCGTTGTTCGGTAGCGCGAAAGACATGAAAGAAGCGATTTCGCGCATCGTCACCGACTCGCGACTGCCGGGCGAAGCCAAGGATCCGGACACATCGCACCTGTTCACGTTGTACCAGGCATTCGCCACCAGGGAGCAAGGCGACGAGTTCCGTGCCGACCTGCTGCAGGGCCTGGGTTGGGGGGATGCCAAGCAGCGCCTGTTCCAGTTGCTGGACGCTGAATTGGGCGAAGCGCGTGAAAACTATCATCGTTTGATCGAGCGGCCAGCTGATCTGGAAGACATTCTGCTCGCGGGTGCCCAGAAGGCCCGGCGCGTTGCCACGCCGTTTTTGGGCGAGCTGCGCGAAGCGGTCGGCCTGCGCTCATTCCGTACGGCCGCGCAAACCGTCACGGCCACCAAGAAGAAGGCCAGCAAAGGCGCGCGCTTTGTCAGCTTCCGTGAAGACGATGGCAGTTTCCGGTTCCGCCTGCTGGCGGCCGATGGCGAGCAACTGTTGCTGTCGCGCAATTTCGCAGACGGCAAAGCGGCCGGCGCCGTGACCAAGCAGCTGCAACAGGGCGATGCGCTGGACATCCGGCCCGAAGGCGATGCCTTCACCCTGTGGCTGAATGATGCCTGTGTCGCAGACAGCCCGGCGTTCGCCGATGCAGCCGCCCGTGACGCCGCGATCGAGAGCCTGAAGCTGGCGCTGGCGCCACAACAGGATTAATTGCCATTCCAATGGGCCATCGCTACAGTGACGGCCCGTTTTTGCTCCCTTGCAAGCGACTATGACCCCTCTAGAACGATACCAAGCTGACCTGAAGCGCCCGGACTTTTTCCACGACGCTGCGCAAGAGAATGCGGTGCGCCATCTGCAGCGTCTGTACGACGACCTGGTCGCCGCCCATGACCGCAAGCCGGGATTGCTTGGCAAGCTGTTCGGCAAGAAAGAGGTCCCGATTGTCAAAGGACTGTATTTCTGGGGCGGCGTGGGCCGGGGCAAGACCTACCTGGTCGACACCTTCTTCGAAGCGCTGCCGTTTGAAGACAAGACGCGCACGCACTTCCACCGCTTCATGAAGCGCGTGCACGAGGAGATGAAACACCTCAAGGGTGAGAAGAACCCGCTGACCCTGATCGCCAAGCAGTTTTCCGAAGAAGCGCGGGTAATCTGTTTCGACGAATTCTTCGTATCGGACATCACCGACGCGATGATCCTCGGCACGCTGATGGAAGAGCTGTTCAAGAACGGCGTGACGCTGGTCGCGACGTCGAACATTGTGCCGGATGGTCTCTACAAGGACGGCCTGCAGCGTGCGCGCTTCCTGCCGGCGATTGCGCTGATCAAGCAGAACACCGAGATCGTCAACGTCGACAGCGGTGTCGATTATCGCCTGCGCCACCTGGAGCAAGCCGAGCTGTTCCACTTCCCGCTGAACGATGCGGCCGAAGAAAGCCTGCGCAAGAGCTTTCGCGCGCTGACCCCGGAATGCACCAAGGCCATCGAGAACGATGTGCTGATCATCGAGAATCGGCAGATCAAGGCAATCCGCACCTGCGACGACGTGGCGTGGTTCGACTTTCGTGAGCTGTGCGACGGTCCTCGCAGCCAGAACGACTACATCGAACTCGGCAAGATCTTCCACGCGGTGCTGCTCAGTGGCGTCGAGCAGATGAGCGTGACCACCGATGACATTGCGCGTCGGTTCATCAACATGGTCGACGAATTCTACGATCGCAACGTCAAGTTGATCATCTCGGCGGAAGTCGAATTGAAAGATCTGTACACCGGCGGCCGCCTGAATTTCGAATTCCAGCGCACGCTGAGTCGTTTGCTGGAAATGCAGTCCCACGAATTCCTGTCGCGGGCGCATAAGCCCTGATACCAGACGATCAGGTGCGTTCTGGAAACTGCTGTCAAAACGCAGATCGGTAGGAACCGGCTTGCTGGCGAACGCGGCGTGCCATTCGGCTTGTTGAGCGCAGACATACTGCATTCGCCAGCAAGCCGGCTCCAATCTGAATCAGCGAAACCCTGCATCGCCGCAGGGTTTTTTTGTTTCAGGCCGCCTGCTGAAACTGCTGACGGTACTGGTTCGGCGACAATTCGGTGTGTTGACGGAACAGCCGCGCGAAAAAGCTCGCGTCGTCGTAGCCCACTTCATAGCTGATGGTCTTGATGCTCTTGCGTGACCCCGACAGCAAGCCCTTTGCAGTCTCGATGCGCAGGCGTTGCAGGTAATGCAGAGGCTTGTCACCTGTTGCGGTCTGGAAACGGCGCATGAAGTTGCGGATGCTCATGCCATGCTCGCGTGCGACGTCTTCAAAACGGAATTTGTCGGCAAAGTGCTCTTCAAGCCAGTGCTGAATTTGCAAGATGATCACGTCCTGATGCAGCTTCTGCCCGCCAAAGCCGATTCGTCCCGGCGCGTAGCTGCGTTGCACTTCATAGAGAATGTCGCGGGCCACGGTTTGCGCGACATGGGCGCCGCAGAAACGCTCGATCAGGTAAATATAGAGATCACACGCTGAAATCGTGCCGCCGGCGCAATACAGGTTGTCGGCGTCGGTGAGGTGCTTTTCCTGATTCAACAGCACGTTTGGAAAACGCTCGGCGAACTCGTTGAAGAAGCGCCAGTAGGTGGTCGCTTCCTTGCCGTCGAGCAGCCCCGCATCGCCGAGCCAGAACACACCGCTGGCCTCACCGCACAACACGGCGCCCCGCGCATGTTGCTCACGCAGCCACGGCAGGATTTGCGGATAGCGCTCGCGCAGGGTGTCAAAGTCTTCGACGAACGCTGGGAGGATAATGATATCGCTGTCTTCAAGCACGCCGTCTACAGGGATTACGACGTCGCTGAAGCTGCGGACTTCCTTGCCGTCCGGGCTGACCAAGCGAGTCTCGAAGGCCGGCTTGAAGCCTTGGCCCAACTGCTTGCCGTAGCGCAGGCTGGCCAGGTGGAAGAAGTCTTTGGCTTGCATAAGTGTGGAGGCAAAAATGCCGTCAATCGCAAGAATGCTGACGCGCCGCAACGGCACGTTGAGTTGAATAGACATGATCTGTTGTTCTTATATGGGAAAGTGGTCAAGCAACGGCGTGATCGTCTTATTTTTTGTCGGATGTGTCCAGTGTCGCCGTCAACCGGCCCCGCTTACGCTCTGCTGACATCTTGTCCGACAATCCTTCACGCCAGGTGCGCCCATGCTTGCCAGAACCCTCTTCAGCCCACAGCACGAGATTTTTCGTGACAGCGTCCGCAAGTTCCTCGAGCAGCATGCGGCGCCCTTTCATGCCCAGTGGGAAAAACAGGGGCACATCGATCGCACGCTGTGGAACCGGGCGGGGGAGCAGGGCATGTTGTGCTCGCACCTGCCGGAGGAGTACGGCGGGATGGCGGCGGATTTTCTCTATACCACCGTGGTCATCGAGGAGATCTACCGCCTCGGCCTGACCGGCATCGGTTTTTCCCTGCATTCGGACATCGTCGCGCCGTATCTTCTGCACTACGGAAGCGAGGCGCTGAAACTCAAATATTTGCCGAAGATGGTCTCGGGAGAGCTCGTCACCGCCATCGCGATGACCGAGCCGGGTGCGGGTTCTGACCTGCAGGGGGTCAAGACCACGGCGATCCTGGACGGCGAGGATTACGTCATCAACGGCTCAAAGACCTTCATCACCAATGGCTTTCTCGCGGATCTGGTGATCGTCGTTGCGAAGACCGACCCCAAGGCGGGCGCGAAGGGCACCAGCCTGTTTGTCGTTGAAGCAGGCACGCCCGGTTTCGCGAAGGGCAAGCGACTCGAGAAGGTCGGGATGAAGGCGCAGGACACGTCAGAATTGTTCTTCCAGGACGTGAGAGTCCCCAAAGAAAACCTGCTCGGTCAGGCCGGGATGGGTTTCGCGTATTTGATGCAGGAACTGCCGCAGGAGCGCCTGACGGTCGCCATTGGCGCCATTGCTTCTGCCGAAGCCGCCTTGCAGTGGACGCTTGACTACACGCGCGAGCGTAAGGCGTTTGGCAAGGCAATCATCGATTTCCAGAACACCCGCTTCAAGCTCGCCGAAATCGCCACCGAAGTGCAGATAGGTCGCACGTTCATCGACCACTGCCTGGCACTGCACCTTGAGGGCAAGCTCGATGTGCCGACAGCCGCCATGGCGAAATACTGGTCAACCGACCTGCAATGCAAAGTGCTGGATGAATGCGTGCAGCTGCATGGCGGCTACGGCTTCATGTGGGAATACCCGATCGCCCGGGCGTGGGCAGATGCGCGGGTGCAGCGGATTTATGCGGGGACCAACGAGATCATGAAAGAGATTATCGCCCGGTCTCTGTAGGCCGAGCGAATCGATAACTGTAGGAGCGTGGCTTGTCCCGCGATCTGCCGGGAACCGGCAGCAAATGCGACGAATGCAGTCTCTCAGAAGACCGCATTCACCGCATGTGCGACCGGGTCCCGACGATCGCGGGGCAAGCCACGTTTATAACGGGGGTATGTCAGGTGTCAAGGCGCAGGATTGGGCTGATCCTTGTGAATCGCTTCAATACCCGCCATCACTTCTTCGGAGAGCACTACTTCCGCGCTCGCCAGGTTGCTTTCCAGTTGCTCCAGCGTCGTGGCACCGATGATGTTGCTGGTGACGAAGCTGCGGCTGGTCACAAACGCCAGGGCCATCTGTGCCGGATCAAGGCCATGCTCGCGGGCCAGCGCAACGTAGCGCGCACACGCCGCTTCCGATTGCGGATTGAAGTACCGCGTGAAACGGCTGTACAGGCTCAAACGACCCTTGGCAGGACGAGCGCCGTTGGCGTACTTGCCGGACAACATCCCGAACGCCAGGGGCGAGTAGGCCAGCAGGCCGCATTGCTCACGAATGGCCACTTCCGCCAGACCGACCTCGAAGCTGCGGTTGAGCAGGTTGTAGGGGTTTTGAATCGACACGGGCCGCGTCAGGCCATGGGCGTCCGACTCGGCCAGAAACTTCATCGTGCCCCATGGCGTTTCGTTGGACAGACCGACGTGGCGGATCTTGCCGGCCTTGACCTGCTCGTCCAGCACCTGGAGCACTTCCAGCAGCGGGGTGAACTGCTCTTCGTTGTGGCTGTAACCGAGCTTGCCGAAGAAGTTGGTCGTGCGCTCAGGCCAGTGCAATTGATACAGGTCAAGGTAATCGGTCTGCAGGCGTTTAAGGCTGGCATCAAGGGCGGCGACGATGTGTTCGCGGTTGAATTTCAGCTGACCGTCACGGATATAGTCGATGCCATTGCCGGGGCCGGCGATCTTGCTGGCCAGGATCCAGTCGGCGCGGTCACCGCTCTGCTTGAACCAGTTCCCGATAATGGTCTCGGTGCTGGCGTAGGTTTCTTTCTTCGGCGGGACCGGGTACATCTCGGCGGTGTCGATGAAATTGATGCCGGCGGCCTTGGCCCGTTCGATCTGCGCGAAGGCCTCGGACTGGCTGTTCTGCTCGCCCCAGGTCATGGTGCCGAGGCAGATTGCGCTGACCCTGAGGTCTGTTCTGCCCAGTTGACGGTAGTCCATTTGGCTCTCCTGTTTAAAAGAGCCATAAAAGCAGGTTGAAATTTTTTTCGCAATCTGCATAATTCCGCTCCTCTTTGTCGTGGGAGTGATGCCCTGCGACAAAAGAAACCGCTGCGATCGAACGCGCTGACCCGAGCCCCCTATAGCGTTCGTGCCCGGCGGCCTTTGACTTGTCAAAGACCGTACTAATGAGTATGCTCCGCCGTCTATTTTTCAGGGCGGCCTTTGAGGCTATAAAGAATGAAAACTTTTACCGCTAAACCGGAAACAGTAAAGCGCGACTGGTTCGTCGTCGACGCTGCTGGTCAGACCCTGGGTCGTCTGGCCACTGAAATCGCGAGCCGTCTGCGTGGCAAGCACAAGCCGGAATACACTCCGCACGTTGACACTGGCGACTACATCGTCGTGATCAATGCTGAGCAGATCCGTGTGACCGGTGCCAAGACCACCGACAAGATCTACTACTCTCACTCCGGTTTCCCGGGCGGGATCAAGTCGATCAACTTTGAAAAGCTGATCGCCAAAGCTCCTGAGCGCGTGATCGAGACCGCGGTCAAAGGCATGCTGCCTAAGAACCCGCTGGGTCGCGACATGTATCGTAAGCTGAAAGTCTATGCGGGC
>NZ_DASVUM010000033.1:0-2563 GCF_036387035.1 Pseudomonas sp.
GATCGGTTCTTTATGGGCCGGTCGGGGGCGCATTTCCTGTCAGGGACGCTCGCTCATGCTCACCAATTTGCCGCCTTTCTTCGATCACAGTCGCCATAAACTTGTTGTTCATCGCTTGCCAATTGCGCTTGACGTTTTAGCCTTTGAGGGTGAGGAGCGGCTGAGCCAGCCGTTTGTTTATCGCGTGGAATTTACTTCCATCGATCAGGAAATCGGGGCTGAGCGGGTGCTGGGGAAGACCGCCGAGTTCAGCTTGCATGCTGCGGCCCACACGTTGCCGATTGCTATTCGTGGCTTGCCGACGCCACCGATTAAAGCGCTGCGTACGTTGCACGGGGTGATCACCGGCTTCAAGCGACTGTCCGGTTCTGCTGACGAGGCGCGTTATGAAGTGACGCTGGAGCCGCGCCTGGCATTGCTCGGTCGTGGACGGCAGTTTCGGATTTATCAGCATCAGTCGGTCCCGCAGATTGTCGAGAGCATCTTGCGAACGCGACATGATTTTGAAGGGCAGGATTTCTTGTTCTCGCTAGTGCGGGAGTATCCGAAGCGCGAGCAGGTGATGCAGTACGGCGAGAGCGATCTCGCGTTTATTTCCCGCCTGTTGGCGGAGGTGGGGATTTGGTATCGCTTCACAAACGATGAGCGATTGGGTATCGCGGTGGTCGAGTTTCATGACGACCAGCGTCATTACGTTCGCCCGCGGGTGAGCTTGCCGTTTCGGCCTCAGTCGGGGTTGGGCAGCAGCGGCGAGGATGGGGTTTGGCGGCTGCAGGTCAGTCATCAGGTGGTGGAAAGGAACGTTCACTTTCGTGCTTATCACCACCGTGATGCGAGTGCATGGCTGGACAGCGATGTTGACCAGACACGGGGTGATCCAACCGCTTATGGCGAGGCTTATCACTATGCCGAGCCGTACCGCGTATTGGGCGACAAGCTGGATCAGGATGAGGATCTGCTGGGGGAAAGCGGGTTTTTCTACGGCCGGTTGCGGCATGAGCGGTATGTGAATAACCAAACTCGCCTGAGTGGGATTAGCAGCAGTGCTTCGTTGGGATTGGCGCAGGTGCTGGCGATTTCCGGTGGTGCGCCGCAGGCGTTTGAACCGGGTGCGGTGGTCACTCGCTTGCAGTTGCGCGCTGCGAGGGACCGCAGTTTTGAGCTAAGTTTTGAAGCAATTCCGTATTCGGAGAGCGTGTGCTTTCGCCCGCCGCTGCTGACTAAGCCACAGATAGCGGGCACTGTGCCGGCGCGTGTGACCAGTTCGCTGGCCAACGACCCTTACAGCCACATCGACAGTGAAGGCCGCTACAAGGTCAGCTTTCTGTTCGACCGCGACAACTGGAAGCTGGGTGAGGAAAGCCTGTGGCTGAGGCTGGCCCGGCCTTATGCCGGCGATACCCACGGCCTGCACTTGCCGCTGATCTGCGGGACCGAAGTGGCGATTGCCTTCGAGCAAGGCGACCCGGACCGGCCGTACATCGCACACGCGCTTCATGACAATCGCCACCCTGATCATGTGACGCTGCTGCACAGCGATTACAAACGCAACGTCCTGCGCACGCCGGCCAATAACAAGCTGCGCATGGAAGACGACCGCGGCAAGGAACACATCAAACTCAGCACCGAACACAGCGGCAAAAGCCAGCTAAACCTTGGGCATCTGGTCGACAACGAGAAGGATAAGCGCGGCGAAGGGTTTGAGCTGCGTACGGACGGCTGGGGCGCGACTCGGGCGGGACGCGGGCTGTTCATCAGTGCGGATGAACAGACCCAGGCGCACGTTCAGCAGCTCGACATGGATGCCGTGATCGAGGAACTGGAAAGCGCATTGTCCGTGGCCCGCACCATGGCCCAGGCCGCGAGAAGTGCAGGCGCCATCGCCGCCGACACCGACACCCATGCGCAACTGAACGACGCACTGACTCACCTCACCGAGCCCGGTCTTCTGCTGCACGCGCCGGCCGGCATCGGCATCGTCACCCCTGAAGCGATCTGCCTGTCCTCCGGTCGCGAAAGCGTCGCCATCACCTCCTCGCGCTCAACCGACATCAGCGCCGGACGCAACATCACCGGCACCGCCGAGGGTGCGATCAGCCTGTGCGCAGTGACCAAGGGCCTGCAACTCAAAGCGGTTCAGGGCGACGTTCAGCTTCACGCGCAAACTGGCGCGCTGCACGCACTGGCCAACAATGACATCAAGATCGAAAGCCTCGGCGGCCGGATCGAAATCAGCCCCCCGCAAGAGCTGCTCCTGAATTGCGGTGGCGCATTCATCCGCATTAAGGATGGCGAGATCGAGTTGGGCGCGCCCGGCAACATCTATCACCGGGCCGACTATGTGCTGAAGGCCGGTGCCACCACGCTGACGACTCCGGTCACGCCAATACCTTATGGCTATGGGGCGGGGTACACCCTGGTTGACGCGCAACAAGCTGCAGCACGCTTTGTCCGTTACCGGATCACCACGCAGAATGGCGAAGTGTTCAACGGCGTGACCGACAAGGACGGCAGAACCATGCCCGTCCACACGATGCTGCCCGGACACGTGGCGATCGACTTT
>NZ_DASVUM010000034.1:0-7505 GCF_036387035.1 Pseudomonas sp.
ACAGGTTCGGGCGGTGGATTCCAGGCTGCCCAGGACGCGCCGCCGTTGGGAAGCGTTGTGCCTTTGAACATCGAGTTTTCCCAGAAGGGATCTTTTGTGTCGTCCTTGAACATGACCTACCGGGTGCGCGCAAATTTGAGGGCGCGCAGGATGCGGGTGGGTCGAGGAGCGGTCAACGAAGGGACGGTTACGTGATGTTGCCGCGCGGCGGCA
The DNA here is from genome assembly GCF_036387035.1 of Pseudomonas sp. GTDB lineage: Bacteria > Pseudomonadota > Gammaproteobacteria > Pseudomonadales > Pseudomonadaceae > Aquipseudomonas. The sequence continues at coordinate 214 of NZ_DASVUM010000034.1, forward strand.
TGCCCAAAGTAGGGCGGAAGGGAATGACTGCCGAGGCTGGATAAGGTGTGTCAGCTAAGGAAGAGGCCGCGCACAGATCGCGTCCGCTTCCCAACTAAAGCCGGTCCTACATGGACGCAGAGCGTCCGGGGCGGCGTTACCACGCAGAGGGTGGGAACGATCAGATGTCAGCGTCTGGACGGGCCTCTTCCCGGCTAAAGCCGGTCCCACTAAAAGCATGCGCTGTGTCAGTGGGACCGGCTTTAGCCGGGAAGCCTTTGGTCTGTTCTAGATCTGTTCTAGATCTGTTCTAGATCTGCTTTAGATCTGCTTTAGATCTACTTTAGATGTGCTTTAGATCTGCTTTAGATCTGCTTTAGATCTGCTGTTGATCTTCAAACACAAGAGGTCCAGACACCGCCAAACGCGACTTGGGTGCAGGCTGAACGCAGGGCCCACGGAGCGAGACCGGAGTGAAGGAACCCGACGAAGTCGGGCCCAACCGAGAGCAGGCACTTTTGGTTACTTTTAGTTGGTCCGGCTCCCGGCTTTTTAAAAGTAACTCGCCGAAGGCGAAACGCTCTGCCGTTAGGCAGAGGCTCTCGATCTTGCGCTTGATCCAGACCTCAATAACCGCGATTTCGATCTATCTGACCCACCATCCGCTCCCCCCGCTCAAACCGCCGGATATTCTCCAACAACACCCCAAACGCACTCGCCGGCTGCGTCATCGCCGCCACATGCGGCGTCAACACCACCTGCCGATGATCCCAAAAAGGATGATCCGCCGCTGCCGGCTCCACCTGCAACACATCCAGCACCGCGCCGCCCAACTGCCCGCTGTCCAGCGCCTCCAGCAAATCCCCCTCCACCAGATGCCCGCCGCGGCCCATATTGATCAGCCCCGCACCCCGTGGCAGCAACGCAAACAGATTCCGGTCCAGAATCCCCTCCGTCTGCTCCGTCAATGGCAACACACACAGCAAAATATCGCACTGGCCCAAAAACGCCGACAACTGCGCCTGACCCGCAAAACACGCCACACCCTCAATCTCATGAACACTGCGCGCCCAGCCCGACAACGCAAACCCGAACGGCGCCAGCGTCGCCAGAATCTGCTGCGCCTGCGTCCCCAGCCCCATCACCCCGACGCGCCGACTCTGCGCCGGTTGCAACAGATGCGCCTGCCAACACCGCGCCGCCTGCTGCTCGCGGTACCGCACCATATCCCGATGCAGACTCAACACCGCCCAGGTCGCGTACTCGCACATGCCCCACGTGATGCCCGGATCCAGCAGCCGCACCACCGGCAGGTCCGCCGGCAGCCGAGAGAGGTCAAGCTGATCGACCCCGGCCGACAGCGCGAACAGCACCTTCAGATTGGGCAGCAACTGCGTCAGATTATCCGGCGCCTGCCAGGCCGCCAGGTACTCGACTTCCTCAGGATTGCCGATGTCCGGCCAGGCGCGCCAGGCAATGTCCGGGGCGTGTTCGGCGAACAGCGTCTGCCAGTGTTTCGCGCGCGCGGGGTCGGCTTTATAGAGCAAGGCCATGGGCATTTCCTGCTGGTTAAAGGTGACGATCATCATCCCTCAAGCCCGGCGCAGGATCTGTTGAAAGGCGGGGCCAAAACAGTGGATCCGCAGTTCTCACGGGCCAAGTTCGGCTAAGTGCGTTGCTCGCACGCCGTAATCTGAACAGCATCGCAACCGCCTTCGGGTTGCCGGACTGACAGTGGGAAAAGCCATGAACAGCAAAGTCGACGAAACCCCTCATTTGCTCCGTCAGCGCGAGCAATTCGTGCCCCGTGGCCTGGTGACCGCGCACCCTCTGGTGATCGACCGTGCCCAGGGCACCGAAATGTGGGACGTGGACGGCAAGCGCTACCTGGACTTCGTCGGCGGTATCGGCGTCCTCAACGTGGGCCATAACCACCCGAAGGTGGTCGCGGCCGTGCAGGCGCAATTGCAAAAAGTCTCCCACGCCTGCTTTCAGGTGGCGGCGTATCAGCCTTACCTCGACCTGGCCCAACGCTTGTGCGAAATGATCGGCGGGCAAGACGCCTACAAGGCCGCGTTTTTCACCTCTGGCGCCGAGGCGGTGGAAAACGCGGTGAAGATCGCCCGAGCCCACACCAATCGTTCAGCGGTCATTGCCTTCCGTGGCGGTTTTCACGGGCGCACCTTGCTCGGCACCACGCTCACCGGCATGAGCCAACCCTATAAACAGAACTTCGGGCCATTTGCGCCGGAGGTGTTCCATACCCCTTACCCCAACGCTTACCGTGGCGTCAGCAGCGAAGCGGCACTCAGTGCGCTGATGGAACTGCTGGCAACCCAGGTCGCGCCAGAGCGAGTCGCTGCGATCCTCATTGAACCGGTGCAGGGCGATGGCGGTTTCCTAGCCGCGCCGCCGGAGTTTCTCCAGGCACTGCGTGCACTGGCCGACAAGCACGGCATCGTCTTGATCCTCGACGAGATCCAGACCGGCTTCGGCCGCACCGGCACCTGGTTCGGCTTCCAGCACGCCGGCATCCAGCCCGATCTGGTCACCGTGGCCAAAAGCCTCGCCGGTGGCCTGCCGTTGTCGGGTGTCGCCGGCAAGGCGCACATCATGGACGCGCCACTGCCCGGCGGCCTCGGCGGCACTTACGGCGGCAACGCCCTGGCGTGCGCGGCGGCCCTGGCGGTGATCGAGGCGTTTGAAGAAGAACAACTGCTCGCGCGCAGCCAGGCATTGGGCGAACGCCTGCGCCGGGGCCTGATCGGTTTGCAGGCGCGTTACCCGCGCATCGGCGATGTGCGCGGCACCGGCTTCATGCTGGCAATCGAGCTGATCAAGGATGATGCGGCGCGCACCCCGGATGCCGATCTCAACCAACGGGTGATCGACGAAGCCCGCGCCGGCGGTTTGCTGGTGATTAAATGCGGCGTCTACCGCAACGTACTGCGCTTCCTCGCGCCGCTGGTAACCACCGAGGCTCAGGTCGACGAGGCCGTGCAGATCCTCGATGCGGCCTTGGCACGGGTCTTGAATTTGAAGTAGCGCTTTGCCCGCTGCGGGCCAGAGGCATCCAGGAGGTTGAGGTAGATGGGGCTGACAGAGTACCGAACGTTACTGATTGATTGCGATGAAGTGCTGGTGGATCGCGATTCCGGCGTCTGGGCCGCGCTGCAACCGCTGCTCGACAGCCGCGGCGGTCAACCGTCCAGGGACGAGGTGCTGGCCGAATTCAATACCGTCGTCACCGGCCTGTATGCGCGTTTCGCTGAGCTGGGCTTCAGCGGCGTGCTGTGTTTCGCCCACCGCCAGCTGGCTGAGACGTGGGGGTTGCACGCCAGTTGGGAGGAGGGGATGAGCTTTGCCCGTTCGGCGGGCAACTGGTCGTTGTTCGAGGACGCGCCGGGGGCCATGCTGTATCTGCGCAAGTTCTACCGCCTGCTGGTGCGCGGCGACCGCGATGCCGAGGACCGCGGACTGCTCGGTGAGCGGCTGGGCATTGCACCGGAAGATTTCATTTCCCTGTCCGAAGGTCCGCAATGGCTCACCGAACAGGGCGAGCCGCTGGAACCGATCCTCCACGTGACCCGACCGTCTGTCGGCCGTTACGCTGCGCTGGACCGCTGCCTGATCGGCCGCCACCGGGCGCGTCAGCCTTCGCCCTGCGCGGCGCAGTACTGCATCAACAGCATGGCCGATCTGGTGGCGCAGCATCAGCTGTCTTTACGGCGCTGATTTTGCTAGAAGATTGTCTTACAACGGCAGTCAAGAGGTACGTAATGGAAGGGCTCGTAAAACTGGATCGGATCGACATCAGCATCCTGGTCGAACTGCAAAAGGACGGCCGGATGACTAATGTCAGCCTCGCCGATGCCGTCGGTCTCTCCGCCAGCCCCTGCCTGCAACGGGTCAAACGGCTGGAGTCCGCCGGCTATATCTCCAGCTACAAAGCGCACCTGAACCTGGCCAAGATCACCGACTCGGTCACGGTGTTTACCGAAATCACCCTCAGCGACCACAAGCGCGAAGACTTCGCCAAGTTCGAATCCAATATCCGTCTCGTCGACGAGGTCCTGGAATGCCACCTGATCAGCGGCGGCTACGACTACCTGGTGCGCTTCATGACCCGCAGCATTCAGCACTACCAGGAAGTGGTGGAAAGTCTGCTCGACAAAAATATCGGGATCTCAAAGTACTTCAGCTACATCGTCATCAAGTCGCCAGTGCTCAAGGATGGGGTGCCGTTGCGCAAGTTGTTGCGCCATTGAAATAGACTTGATGTAAACCGCGACCTGCGTCTCCCGAGAGGAAGATTGCAGAGCGCTAAGAGGCTGTCCGTTTGCGCGGACGGCCTTTTTTTGTGATCGGGATTTGGCCAATAGGGGGAAGCCAGGAAACGCTGGGGTCGGGCGAACATGAAACTTGAAGTCGGCTTATTGACGTCAGTGTAATGGCTCATTACCATCGCGCCGTTATTTTGATGTCACTGTGCCATTGCAAGGATGCTTCGTGAACCTCTTCGCCCTTAGAGTTGCGCTGCTCTGTCTGCTCGCCGCAACGCCACTGACTGCTCGCGCCGCGCCCAATCCCGGCGATCAGGATTTGTTGCGCGACCGCCAGGAGCAACTGCTCCAGGATCAGCAACGGCGTCTCGAAGACCTCAAAAGTCTGCCCGGCAAACAAGCCGCCCCTGCGACAACCTCTGCTCCGGTCGATGACCGCTGCTTCATCATCACGACGATCGAGCTCAAGGGCGCCGCGTCGTTGTCCGATTCCGAGCGCCAGCGCCTGACGCAGCCCTATCTGGGCACGTGCATGGGCGTGTCCCAGCTCAACGAATTGCTCAAGACCATCACCAACCTCTATATCGCCAAAGGGCTGGTAACCAGCCGCGCCTACCTGCCCCAGCAGGACCTTTCCAGGGGTCAGTTGGAGGTGCTGGTGGTGGAAGGCCAACTGGAAAAACTCCAAAGCGCTGCCGACAGTGGCCTGAGCGAACGTGAACTGGCGATGGCCTTTCCGGGGCGCGAAGGGCAATTGGTCAACCTGCGCGAGATCGAGCAGATGGTCGATCAGCTCAATCGCCTGCCGTCCAATCAGGCGCAGATGGAGCTGACGCCGGGCCAGGAGGTCGGCGGCAGCGACGTGCTGGTCAAGAACAGCCCGCAAAAGCCATGGCGCGTGAGCCTGTCGCGCAACAACGACGGCCAGCGCAGCACCGGCGAGCAGCAGTGGAACACCGGTCTTGAGTGGGACAGCCCGCTGGGTCTGGCGGATCAACTGAGCCTGCGCGGCGGTCACGACGCGATGACCGACCACCTGCACACCTCGCACAATGTCGGGCTGGCTTACAACCTGCCGTGGGGCTGGTGGAATTTCAGTTACAGCTACAGCGAAAGCGAATACCGCTCAGAGGCCCAGGCCAGTGGCTTCGATTTCAAGCAGAACGGCGACAGCCAGACCCATCAGCTGCGCGCCGAGCGCGTCATCTACCGCGATGCCCTGAGCAAGACTTCGCTGAACGTTGGCGTCTCCAACCTGCGCAGCAACAACTACATCGAAGACAGCCGGCTGGCTCAGAGCAGCAACCGCATCAGCGAAGTGCAGTACGGCGTCAATCACGGGCGGCGCGTGGGTTCGGCCTTTCTCAACATTGACCTGGGCATGCAGCAGGGCATCAGCGCGTTTGGCGCCCAGGACAACAACCACCCGGGGCCGGGCGAGGCGAATGCGCGCTATCGCAAATACACCGGCACCGTGAGCTACCTGCAGCCGTTCAAGCTGTGGGACGAGAGCTTCACCTTCACCAGCCTCGCCACCGGGCAGCGCAGCGAAGACGTGCTGTTCAGCCCTCAACGCATGAGCCTGGGCGGTTCATCGTCGGTGCGCGGCTACAAGGACCAACTGCTGGCCGGCGACAGCGGCGGCTACTGGCGCAACGAGCTGCGCCTGACCCGCCCCGTCACCCTCGACTGGCTGCGCCCGGCCTTCAGCGATTACGGCATTGCAGCGTCTTACGACCAGGGCGTGATCGCCAACGGTCGCTACAACGACGACGAGCACGGGCGCCTGTCCAGCAACGCGTTCGAGTGCTTTGCCCGCGGCCAGCACGTCGCCGCGACCGTCACCTTTGCCCACTCTCTGGAGCGCCCCGGCGGCCTGGTTGAGCGCGAGTCGCCGATCTATTTCCGCATGGACTTTTTTCTCTAACGTTTGACGGAGATACCTGACATGGACGTTCGCCACTTCGATTTCCTCGTGCGTCAGCCCTCTGCTGCACTGACTGAGCGCCCACGTTTCTGGGGCATGCCCAAGCGCGGGATCGCCTTGATTCTGGCCAACGCCATGTTCTGGCAACCGCTGCTGGTCCAGGCCGACGGCATCGCGGTGAGCGGCACCACCAACACCACCCTGGGTCAGGCAGGGAACGGCGTGCCCATCGTGAATATCGCGGCGCCTAATGCCAGCGGTCTTTCCCACAACCAGTATCAGCAGTACAACGTCGGCGCCCAGGGCGTGATCCTCAACAACGCCACCGCCCGCACCCAGAGCACGCAACTGGGCGGCATTGTGGTCGGCAACCAGAACCTCAACGGCCGGGCCGCGTCGATCATTCTCAACGAAGTGACCGGCGCCAACGCCAGCCAGCTCAACGGCTACACCGAAGTGGCCGGGCAGGGCGCCCACGTGATCGTCGCCAACCCGTATGGCATCAGCTGCAACGGCTGCGGGTTCATCAACACGCCGCGCGCAACCCTGACCACCGGCACGCCGGTACTGGACAACGGCCGTCTTGATCATTTCCGCGTCGAGGGCGGCAGCGTGTCCGTCGAGGGCGCAGGGTTGGACGCCGGCAACATCGACCAGTTCGACATCATCACCCGCAGCGCGAAAATCAACGCCGAACTGCACGCCAACAAACTCAACATCATCGCCGGGCGCAACGACGTCGACGCCCAGACCCTGAACCCCACCGCCTTGGCGGACGACGGCAGCGCCCGGCCACAGCTCGCCATCGACAGTTCTGCGCTGGGTGGCATGTATGCCGGCGCCATTCGTCTGGTCGGCACCGAAGCCGGGGTCGGCGTGAAAGTGGCCGGCAACCTTGCAGCCAGCGCCGGTGATATCCAGATCGACGCCAACGGCCAATTGAACATGGGCCAGGCCGCCGCAACGGGCGCAGTCACCGTCAAGGCCCTCAACACCCAGCTGCAGGGCCCGGTGTACGGCAGCAGCGTCGACGTGCAAGGCCGCGATGCCTTGAATATTCAGCAGAACGTCGCCGCCCGCGATCAGGTCAGGCTCTCCAGCAG
>NZ_DASVUM010000035.1:0-34613 GCF_036387035.1 Pseudomonas sp.
CCGGCAAGAGCAAGGCATTGCGGCTAACCCCTCTGAACACGGCCTGGTTTTCGGGCAGTGCGACCAGGATCAAGGGCAGGCCGGAAGTGCTCGAGCAATGTTCAATAATCTTGCGGTCCACGATCCGGAAAAACCGTTCCCGGTCCAGATTGATCTCGTCCTGCTTACCGCCGCCACCCGACTCATGCATCATCGGGTCGCCGCGTTCGCCGCCGCCGCTGAAGCCGTCGGGATGACCTTGCTGGTTGCGAGGCGTCAGCTCATCGCCCAGCGCTTGCTCAAGGGTTGTCGGCACAGCATCGGGCAGCTGGACCTTCTGCAGCGCCTGCGCAGAACCTTCGTAAAGGCACACGCTGTTTCTTGTGAGGCACAGGACCTGATACCGGTCGGCCATCGGCGCCAGACGCAGCAAAGGTTTCAAATAAGGGTGGCTGTTGACGACGGCGACCTCGGGTACCGGCTGCTGCAGCCCGAACACGTGAAAATGCTCAAGGCCGCCAAATACAGCGATGCCCTGCGGACAGGCGTTCCAGAAGTCATGGTCATCGATCAGCGCCTGGAAGGGGCCGAGGAGTGCTTGGGCGGAGATTTGCGGATAGTGCTGCGCCAGTGAGCTTTCCATCGACTTGACGAGATTTTTGAACCGAATCGGGTCTTGGGTGCGCTCCGGAAACGTCCGGTGCGTGGGCATGTACACACTTAAGTTCGGGCGGTCGGCCAGTGCCAACAGCGAAACGAGGGTCTGTTGCGTAAAAGGTTGAATTTTGACCATGACTGACTCCTACTCTTTTCCCAGATCCGCCTGTTTGGCCAGGAACTCGTCTTCCAGCATCGCGTCGATTTCCGCTGCCGAATCTTCTTGAACGGGAGGCGCCGTGAGGTGACCCGTGGATTCGACTTTGGGCGACAGGCGGCCCACCAGATGATCCAGCGCGTGGCTCATCTTGCGGGCGGCACCGGCCACGGCCAGGTCGAGGCTTTCGGCATGGTGCGTGACCGACAGGGACGTGTGCCCTTTGGGCCGCGCTTCGATCTGGCATCTCTTGTCCTGCGCGCCGGATCTCTGGGCGTTCACATCGCCCACGTGTATTTCTATGCGGCTCAAGAGCTCCGAGTAACGCTCCAACTCATCGACCACTGCACTGCCCACCCATTCCTGAAGTTCGGCACTGCCTTCAATATGATTACTGTCTACTTGAACTTGCATGTTCATCCTCCACGTCGACGCTGGATGCGTCTGTAGCTTCTAGAAGAGCCGACGGCGGATCAGTTCCGGATGATGGACAACTGGATAACTAAACGGTGTCCACCGTGGCAAAAAATGCCAACTAACGAAGCGGCACTTTAATTAACGAAGAAGGCCATTCGGTTGTCCGACAGGAATCAACCGCGCTGCCCCATGCAACGGTCCCAAGCGATGCGTAGAGCTCATCGCGCTTCGCGTTGCTGGTTGTCGGGACGGGCCGTGTTATTGATGCGTGCGGCGTGGCCAGGTGTATTCGTTTGAAATAACAGGGCCGTCACAAGCGTGACACTTTTCTTAACGCCGTTTTGTACATAGTGAAACTCGAAATGCGCTGGAATATTCATGAGCGTGCCCAACCACGTTGTTTTTATGAACTCTTCTGAAGGGACCCGTGGCTCTTCAAGAAAATCGCCCAGTGCGACAGGCGGCCGCCTGACCCGCTGACACCGTCGGCCCGTATTTCGACTAAACCTCTCTACAACGAACCGGTCCATGCAAAGTCATGACTTACAACAAGGGGATGTCGATGAGATCAACAGCTGCCGCCTCCGGGTGGTCTCGGCGGTTCAAACAACAGCCACGGCTATGGGCGTTGACGTGCGCCTTCGCTGTGGCTGCTGTGCTCTTGATTGTCTGGAGCATCGCCAAGGCTGTCTTTCATACCGAGGGCCCTTACGCCTGGTATGCGTTCGTTGGAGGGGTCGGCGGCTTCGTTGCCACGGCGATAGGCGCGGCGGTGGCGCTGGCCCTCAGGCAGATATCGGCCAAGGTGCAGGACGTCATGCTTGGGTTTGCCGGCGGCATGATGCTGGCAGCCAGCACGTTCTCATTGATTCTGCCGGGACTGGAGGCCGCGCGAACTCATACCGACAGCGGCCCGCTGGCGGCGTCGGTGGTGATCGCCGGACTGGCGATTGGCGTCGCCCTGATGCTGGCGCTGGACAGACTGGTGCCCCATGAACACGAAACCATTGGGCGCCAGGGGCCCACTGCTGAGCGGATTCACCGGGTCTGGCTGTTCGTGCTCGCGATCACCTTGCACAACTTGCCCGAAGGCATGGCCATCGGGGTGAGCCTGTCCAATGGCGACCTGGGCGTAGGAATTCCGCTGACGAGCGCAATATTGTTGCAGGATATTCCTGAAGGTCTGGCGGTCGCGATGTCACTGCGGGCCACCGGTCTCAGCGCGCCCAAGGCAGCACTGGTGGCGATGGGGTCTGGCCTGATGGAGCCGCTGGGCGCGGTCATCGGTCTGGCAGCGTCGAGCGGATTCGTCTGGTCTTACCCCGTCAGTATGGGCATCGCCGCCGGCGCCATGATCTTCGTCGTGTCCCATGAGGTGATTCCTGAAACCCATCGCAACGGGCATCAGACCCCTGCCACGCTGGGACTGATGTTGGGCTTTGCCGTGATGATGTTTTTGGACACCGCATTGAATTGACGTTGAGACGATGCCTAGTGGGCAGCTCGCGCTGCCGCTGGATGAGGCAAACCTCATCCAGTTTTTACGGCCTGGCGGCGGAAGGGGATTCCATACGACTGCGCTGCGGACCCGGAAGCTCAGTCAGGGTGCTGCGGTAACGAGGCCCAGTGAGAGACCTTCGACAATGGCCAGATCTCGCACGTAGGCAGCAGGAAGTGATCGGTGGGCACGTATTCGCTGGCGGGGCGAAATGAACCCAACAACAGGCACCGGTAGGCCGGCATATAAAACAATACCTCCGTTCCCGGCGGTGGAAGGTGATCGGTAACCGCCACCCAGGGAGAGGATTGCAACGCGGACGCCGCACAGGAACATGCTGTTGTTGCCGAAGCCTGGTTTTGCGTTTGAAGCGTATCTAGCCTGTTGCCCATCGCTTACTGCCCCACGATCTCTGTCTACAACAACGAATGGCGACGTCAGCGCCGCATAGGGAACTGTTGGCGAACGGCGACGGTTTCGAACGTCTCGTCTACATCCGAGTTATCCGAAGCCAGCGCCAGCGCCTGCTGCCAGTCAAGGGAAGGGTCGAGCCACCGGATCGCGCTTTCCCGATCCAGAGCAAGCAACTGTAAGGGCCCCGAGTCGCCGCCGCCCCCATACGTCACCAGCACCAGTCCGTTACAGCCGCTCGGTGAATCACTGATTTGAGCCAGTGCCGCAAGGTAAGTGGGTTCGCCACCACGAGGCCGGTTGTAGGTAAAACGTCCGGCGCCTGTGGACGTGTTGTCCAGGCTGAAATCGAACCAGCCGTCCACTGCCACGACCGCGCGACCCGAGGTGCGCATCCGCTCGAACACTTTTGAGCGCATGACGATCTTCAGCGGCAGGTGCGTCAGTGGCGGCCGGATGCCCATGCTCCAGACCGGAGACCATCCCCAGCGCACGTGCTGGCAGCACAATTCACCGTTTTTGTTCATCACTGCGGTCAATCGATGGTTCGGACGAATGATGTGGTCGTGATCACGAAGGTCGGGGCAGGAGCGGCTGACGGTTACCCCACCGTGGTCACCGGGCTGCGTGGCCTTGAGCCCTGAGGGCAAGGCTCCATGAGCCAGGTATTCAAGGTAGGAATCGGGAGAGTACAGCTGAGCTATGCATTCACACATGTCGGACACCTGGCAGTTATAAGGCACTGCTGCCGTCCTCTTTTTGCCAACCCGTAAACGGGCTTTGCCAAGGCACAGAACAGCAGTGCATAGAATTCGGTGCCCTCTTCTTTTACGGAGGGCTTACGAAAATTTCGAGCCGGGCGCCACGCGTCCGTTCGCCACGGGCATCTACCGAACCGACCAACGGAAAGTTCGAGATTTCAGGTGCTTAGACAGACCCACAATTGGATTCAGCCCGGTGCATCAGCGCATTTAAGTGAATGTAATAGGGTACTTCCGAAGGCGTCGCGCCGACCGTCGGGCAACAGGTCGCACGGGTTAAACCAACCGGTTCCGGCACGCATCCACTGTTCACATTAACCACGCGGCGCCGCTGCCGGACGTGCACTGCCAGGTTCGCGCCGGCATGTTGAGACTGACAGCCAATCCGCTGATTGAAGGAGCCAGCGCAATGGACGAAGAAACCCTGAGAAAGACGGCTTATCGCATTTGGGAAGAACGAGGCCGGCCGCACGGTGAGGACTTCGAGCACTGGCTGCAAGCCAGGCAAGAATATGACGACAACGCCAACGATGGCCTGCCGGGCTCCATTGCCAGCAGCGTGACGCCGCCCGGCCTGAGCGGAGCGCTGGACCGGGCGCTATCTGACGCCCCCGCGCCCGCCCCCAAGCCAACCAAATCCAAAAGGAAGTGATTGCTTTCACCTTTCCAGGGAGGCTGACGTGACCGATATTCCAGACAGCACGCGTTTTGATGAATCGCTGCAGCTGCTGCTTGAGGGTTACGGGTTCATCTCGAACCGGTGCCAGGCCCTGCACAGTGATGTGTTTCAGACCCGACTGCTCGGCCGACGGACTGTCTGCCTCAAGGGTGAGCCCGCAGCGCGCCTTTTCTACGACGAAGCACTCTTCACCCGTAAGGAGGCCGCGCCCCTGCTGCTGCAAGCAACGTTGTTGGGCAAGGGCGGTGTTCAGGGCCTGGATGGTGAGGCGCACCGAGCACGCAAGCGCATGTTCATGTCCCTGATGACCAAGCCGGGCGTCGACTCGCTGGTGGCGCAGGTCGGACGCGAGTGGGACCTGCGAATGCATCAGTTAAGCGCAGCGCCCGATGTGCCCCGGGACCTTTTCATCCAGGTGCAGGAAATCTTCTGTACCGCCGTCTGCGTCTGGGCCGGCGTCCCATTGAAGGCTGAAGAGGTGCCCCGCATGCGAGCGGACCTCGGTTCGCTGATCGACGGTGCCGGGAGTGTCGGGCCTCGCCTACTGCGCTCTGTGTTTGCCCGTCAACGGGCAGAGCGCTGGTGCGCCAACTGGATCCGGCGCACTCGCTCCGGCGAATACGTGCCCGCTCCCGACAGTGCCCTGGCTGTGATCAGTGGCCACATCGAGGCCGATGGCCGTCCGCTGGACCCCAAAACGGCGGCGGTGGAATTGCTCAACGTGCTGAGACCAACGGTTGCCGTGGCACATTTCGTTCTGTTCAGCGCACTGACCCTGCGCTGGCATCCCGAATGGAAAGACCGCCTTGTCGAACAGCCCGCGCTCGCAGAGCCGTTCGTTCAAGAGGTGCGCCGGCTGTATAGCTTCTTCCCGTTCGCGGCGGCTCGGGTGCGAAAGTCGTTTTCATGGCAAGGCTTTGAGTTCAAGAAAGGCAGGCGCGTCCTGCTGGATCTTTTCGGGACCAATCGGGACAACGCGTTGTGGCCCGACCCGCACCTGTTCCGCCCGGAGCGATTCGTGCGAAACGAGCCCGGGCCTTTCAACTTTATCGCGCAGGGCGGCGGCTCAGCGGCGCAGGGCCATCGCTGTCCCGGCGAGCAGCTTGCAATTGAACTGCTCAAGCTGACCACTTTGAAGCTGGTCAACGACATGGAATACCGAGACCACGCATTGCCCGCGGACATTAATCTTCGGCGCTTGCCGATGCTGCCGACCGACCGATACCTGATCACTGTCCTGCGGGCCGGCCGTTGCGCGAGCAAGCTGTCGGTGGCGTGACGCTTAGCCTACCTGCCGATCTAGAAGCTCAACCTTGTCGTGGCTGCACATGATCTGCAGCCCTTCAAGTTCGGTCAAAGCCAACGCACGCAGGCTATTCTGGGTGGCCACCCGGGCAGCATGATCATGGTCCATCATCCGCTGATAGAACCTTAATCCCGGCGGGCAATGGCGCTGGGGTTTGTGCACCTCATCGTGATGAAAATAGGCATCACCCGCGTGCAGTTTCCAATGACCTTGCGTATTAACGGCGATACCGGCATGGCCTGAACTGTGCCCCGGCAACGGCACCATCAGAAGGTCCATATCGCTCTGCAGCACGGGACGCACACTTGAAAACCCTTTCCACTGCTCACCCTCGGGCTCGTAAAAACGCCAGTAACGGCTGCGCTGCCATTGCGGCTCACGGTACCGACGGACAGCCCGCCAGTTGTCCAGCGTCTTGGCGGCCGTGTATTCGTTCTGCAGCACATGAATCATCGCATCCGGGAAGTCGCTTAGCCCGCCAGCATGATCGAAGTCCAGATGCGTCAGCACGATGTGGCGTACATCCGATGGCTCAAACCCAAGCCGTTTGACATGGGACAGTGCAGTCAGTGAGTGCTTGAACTTGATGTTATTGAGCCGCCGAAAGAACGGCGCAATGCGCAAGGGATTGTTGACGTCTGCGTTACCAAATCCGGTATCCACCAGAACCAGCCCATCGTGATCGGTTTCGATCAACCAGCAATGGCACACCAAGTGGGCAAAGAGGCCGCGTGTGGTGCCGTCGAAGAGCATGCCGCCGAATGGGCACATGCACCCGCAATCCAAATGATGAATATTCATGATGAGCGCCGCCTGCGCTGATGGTTAACCATCAGTGTTTGAGTGATCAGGTGTGCCAGAACATAATTCGAATGGCTTGTCTGGATGACTCACCACGGTGCGGAAGATTCAGCTTTTCAACCAGACGGGTAACGGGCGGTAAGCGTGCACTTAAATGAACGCCGGAGCGATAAATGCCGGAGCAGTTAATGTTTCGCTTTCACGCGGTTCGGTTCTGCAGCGGGCTTGGGCACGGCTTCGCCGCACGCCAGGCAGACGTAGCCTTCGCCGGGTAAACCCAGGTAATAAGCTTTCCTTACGGAAGTGTGGCTGCAGGCCACCTTCGGCGTTCCAAGAGTGCGGAGTAAGTGCATCGGCCTAACCCTTTCCCACGAGTGCTGAGCGAATCTGTGTGACTTACTGTATGTAAGATCACAGATCCGTCCACCCTCACTCGCGGCTGCACTGCGGATATAACTAAGGGGTTCTTGGCTTTTTGCTTCTTATCAACAGCGTTTCGTTGCCAAGTACCGCTTGATAACGAAATAGCCGCTTGTCCGAAGATTGCCGTCTCAGTCATGAGTTGCCTTCCCGCCCTCTTGATTGAACGCATCAAGGGCTGCTCAGGGTCTTAACACGTGCTCCAGGAACAATTGCGCTGCCACCGACAGCGCTGCGCGCGCGCGAACACATACGTCGAGATCACGACTGGCCCAGTGCTCGTCCAGTTGCACCACCTTTGCCCCCTTCAATCGATAAATACCTGCGCTGCCCTCGGGCATGATGCCGATGCCAATCCCTGCCTGAACCATCAGGCTCAAGGCGTCATAGCTGGCGACTTCCATGCGGATTCTCAAGGAGCGGCCCAGGTCGTTGGCGGCTTTGATCAGCTGGAAGTTCAGATGGGTGCCGCTGCGCAGAGCGACGTATTCATGATCCAGGGTCTCACTGAAACGCACGGATTCCCGCTCGGCCAGCGGATGGTCATCGGGGACGAGCAGAACCAGGCGGTCCGCACGGAACGGGAAGACGTCGATGTCTGCGCCATGGGGCAGGCGCGTGAAGATGCCGACCTCGGCCCGGTTCTCCGCGACGGCTTTGGTGATTGCCAGGCTCTGTTGCTCCTCGATGACCACCTTGATAAGCGGGTACCGGTCGATGAAGGACTTGATCAAGCCCGGCATGAATTGGGTGATGGCCGAGATGTTCGCGACTACGTGCACAGACCCGCGCGTGCCGTCGGAGTACTCGCGCATTTGCAGGACGATGTCGTTGAGGTTGTTGAGTGCGCTGCGGGCCATGAACAGCAGCGACAGGCCGGCGTCGGTGGGCGTGATGCCTTTGTTGGTGCGCTTGAGCAGCCGGGCATTAAGGAGCTCTTCCAGCTCGCTGAGCCGCTTGCTGATGGCCGCCGCCGCGATGTGCTCGCGCTTGGCGGCGGCGGCAATGGTGCCTTCTTCGACGACGCTGACGAAGAGGCGCAGCGAGACGGGGTCGAGCTTCATGTAGGGTACCGGGCGTGCTGGCCTGAGTGGTCGCCATAGTACCTCGTCAGGCATCGCCTCAGAACGCGCCCGACAACAGATGGCCGGCGTCAGGAACACGGGCTTCAAGGCCAAGGGTCTTGAGCATCTGATAGACAGTCGCCACTGACGCAGACAGCACCGGTTTATCCAGTCGATCCTGTACGACTTGAATGGCCGGCAGCGACGGCATCTGCACGCAGCATGACAGCACCACCCCGTCGGCTTGCCCGATGTTGAGCCTGTCGGCATGGGAAACCAGGTCCATCGGGTCGAGCCGACCGACTTTCAAGTTGTCGGAGACTTCCAGGCTGATGGCGTCCACCACCTCGATTCCAGCCGCTTCGATGTAGTCAATGACCTGCTGGGTGAGTGGCTTCATGTACGGCGTGATGATCGAGACTTTTTTGTAGTCGAGCCTGTGCAGGCTGTCGATGAGCGCACCAGCGGAACTCAGCACGGGGGCATTGGAGGCGTTACTGGCGACGGTCTTGCTCAGGCGCTCCTGAGAGACTTTGTGGTAACCGGCGCCCTGGCACATGATCGCCACCAGGCAGGCGTAAGCCATGACATCAACGCGCGCATCGCTCAATTCCAGCGCGCAACGGTCGCTGTCGACGTCCATCTTTTTAAGCTCTTCGGGGCTTACTTTCATCATGCGCATGCGTGACGAATGGAAGGTGAAGCGCTCGTCGGGGAACAGTGAATACCGGGACGTCAGCATCGCCGGGATCTCGGTTTCCATGGTGGTGTTGGAGCTGGGGACGATCTGGCCAATCCGGAAATTTTTCACAGGGTCTTCTCCATTTCGCCGACGGCGAGGGTCATGTGCGACCGATGCTAGGAGTGACCGGGAGACGCGTAAATCAAGCAATGGTGAGCTTGCCATCGCGGCTGGCGATGGCAGGTAAAACCGTAAGGGATTGCCCGGCAAGATCTAAACGCTGGCGCGCTTTCCTGTGGGACCGAGCTTGCTCGGGAAGGGGCCGGTACAACCGCTGCATTTTCATGGCATGGAACGCCGTCTTCGTGAGCAAGCTCACTCCAAGGTTCGGTGCAGCCGCTCAACCTTCAGCGGCTGCCTTCCTGGTTAGGCGTGAGAAAGCGCTTCGCCCCGCACAGGCGCCTCAGCCTTGTGGTTGCCCAGCATCGCGCGGGGGATCGACAGGATCAGCCCGGCGCTGATGAACAAACAGGCGCCCAGCACGTAGGTGCCGTTGTTGATGTTGCCCGTGAGGTTCTCGGCGACGGCGGTGATCATCGAGCCCGTAAAACCCGAGAGGTTGCCGATGGCGTTGATCATGCCGATACCCGCCGCGGCCGCGACGCCGGACAGCACGGTGCCCGGCAACGTCCAGTAGATCGGCATCAGGCTCAGCACGCCGGAGGCGGACACGCTCAGGAAGATGATCGACAGCACCACGTTGCTGGCGAAGTAGGCGCTGAGGATCAAGCCGATGCCGCCAATAATCGCCGGGACTGCCGCGTGCCAGCGGCGCTCGCCGGTCTTGTTGGAGTGCCGCGCGTTCAGCGTCATGGCGATCACGGCAATGCCATAGGGAATGGCCGTCAGCAGCCCGATGTCCAGAGGGTTGGAGACACCGGCGCTTTTAATGATCGACGGCATCCAGAACGCCAGCCCGTAGAAACCGGTGTTGAACGTCAGCAGGATCAGCACCAGCAGCCACACGCGTCCGTTGAAAAACACCTCGCGCAGACTCGTCGCCTTGCCTTTGCTGTCTGTCTCCAGGTTGGCCTTGAGCATGGCCTTTTCCTGGGGCGACAGCCATTTGGCCGCATCAATGTTATTGGCCATGAATGCCAGCACCACGAACGCCATGACCACCGAAGGCAGGCCTTCGATGATCAACAGCCACTGCCAGCCGGCCATGCCGCTCACGCCTTGCATCCGGGTCATCAGCCACCCGGAGATCACACCGCCCAGCGTCAGGCTGATCGGCATCGCCATGAGGAAACCTGCCATCACCCGGCTCTGCCGACGCGTAGGAAACCAATAGTTCAGGTAAAGGATGACGCCTGGAAAGAACCCTGCCTCACAGATGCCGAGCAAGAAGCGCAGCACGTAAAACATGGTTTCCGACTCGATGTGGAAAAACTTCGCCAGCGGCACGGTGAACGCAACCGCCATCGATACGATGGCCCACGTGAGCATGATCCGGGCAATCCAGAACCGCGCGCCGAAGCGATGCAACAGCAGGTTGCTGGGTACTTCGAACAGGAAATAACCCCAGAAGAACATGCTCGCGCCGAGCGCATAGATGGTGTTGCTGAATTGCAGATCGTTGAGCATGTCCAGCTTGGCGAAGCCGATGTTCACGCGGTCCAGATACGCCGCCATGTAACACAGCAACAGGACGGGAAGGATGCGCAGAATGACTTTGCGGTAGGTGCGGTCTTCAAAGCTGGCTTGCCCGGGACCCGAGGACTCGGGCAGGCGCTGGGAAACGGTATCCATGGTGGGACCTCCAGGCACTCGGACGCGCCTGTATTGTTGTTATGGAGGGTCGAAACACGGGGCGATGTTACCGATAACAACTTCGATTAGGATAATGACTTGTTTCCATTGATTGATAACGCGCCGTTATCGCTCAACGACGCGCACTGCGTGCATTCGCCAGCAGAAGCTCGGCAAATTCCGACGCCGCTCCAAGCAACGGCTCGCCTCGGCGAGTCAGGATTCCGTAATCCTGCGGCGCCAGTTTGAGCGGTGTATTCAGCACTTTCAGCAACCCGGAATCCAGATGCGGCTGTGCCATGGACGCTGGCAACATGGCGATCATCGGCCCGGACTGGAGCACTTGCAGGAAGGTCTGCATCGAGATGGTGTCTATGGTGTTCTTCGGCGTGGCAATCCCGGCTTTGGCAAACGCCTGCTCCATCCGTGCGCGAATCGGCGTGCCCAGCGGGTACAGAATCCATGGCCAGTCGCCGAGCGCTTGCAGCGGTGTCTGGGCCAGCTCGGTAAGGGGATGGCGGCTGTTGACCACCATGCAGAACGGCTCCGGCGCCAAGGCCTGAAAGTCGTACACCTGCTGCTGGTTTTCGTCGGTGTAACGCGCCACTGCAAGGTCGAGCTTTTTGTCGTCAAGCATTTCCATCAGGTGGTCGCTGGTCTGCTCAACCACCTCGATCGACAACAGCGGCCAACGCGCTTTCAGCTGGACGATGGCTTCGGGAAGCACCACCGCCGTCGCCGCGAAAATAGCCCCTACCTTGAGGAAGCCATGCCCGCCTTCGCGCAGGCTGCTGATCTGATCGACGAATTTACTCGCATCGTTCAGGGCGATCTGCGCATAGCGCACCACGTGCTCGCCGAGGGCGGTTGGCGGCATGTTGCGCGGTAAGCGCTCAAAGACATCGAAGCCCAGCAGCCGCTCAATCTCCCGCAGCATCTTGCTCACCGCGGGCTGACTGAGGTTCATGTGCAATGCCGCCGCATGCATATTACGGGTGCGTGCCAAGGTTTCGATGAGCACCAGGTGCTTGAACTTGAGCCAGTTACAGACCGTGGAAAAAGAAATGTCTGACATGAGCGGCAGCCTCCATGAGCGATAACCCAGTGTTATCGATTACTGAGCAGATGTCATTGGAGTTTATCGCCGGTGCTGATTAGGGTCATTGGCAAAAGCATAAAAACCAAATCGAGGACTTCACCATGTCGATCCAGCTCACTCCCGAAAACACCCTCCCTGCCGACGGCCTGAATGGCACGTTGATCGGACGCGCCTGGGTGCCCGGCAAAGTCGGCGGCCCGTCGCCCGTGGTGTTGCGCAACGACGGGGTGTTTGATCTTTCATCCAGCTTCGCCACGTTGAGCGAGCTGTTCGAGCTGGAATCTCCCCTGGCTGCCGTGCGCGACGCTCAGGGCACGCGCATTGCCAGTATCGAAGAGCTGCTGGCCAACACGACAACGACGCCGAATCCCAATACGCCTTATTTGCTCGCCCCGGCGGACCTGCAAGTGATCAAGGCGGCAGGCGTAACCTTCGCCGCGAGCATGATCGAGCGCGTGATCGAGGAGCAGGCGGCGGGCGATCCGGCAAAGGCGGAGAGCGTGCGCGCCATCGTGCAAAACGCGATCGGTGACAACCTGCGCAACATCAAGCCGGGCTCCGAACAAGCCAGCAAGCTCAAGGCATTGCTGATCGAGCAAGGCATGTGGTCGCAGTACCTGGAAGTCGGCATCGGGCCGGACGCAGAGATTTTCACCAAGGCGCCTGTGCTGGCGGCGGTGGGAAGCGGCAGCCAGATCGGTATCCACCCGAAGTCGGAGTGGAACAACCCGGAGCCGGAAGTGGTTCTGGTGGTAAACAGCTCCGGGGACATTCTCGGCGCCACGCTGGGCAACGACGTCAACCTCCGTGACTTCGAAGGCCGCAGCGCGTTGCTGTTGAGCAAGGCCAAGGACAACAACGCCTCATGCGCCATTGGTCCGTTCATTCGGTTGTTCGACGAAACCTTTTCCCTGGACGACGTGCGCAACTGCGTGGTCGACCTGCGGGTTAAAGGAGTCGACGGTTATGAGATGAAAGGCTCGAGCTCGATGTCGCAGATCAGCCGAGATCCGGCCGACATCGCCGGTCAGGCCCTTAATGCCAACCACCAATACCCTGACGGCTTCCTGCTGTTTCTCGGCACCCTTTTCGCCCCGACCGCCGACCGCGACCACCCCGGCAGCGGTTTCACCCACAAGCTGGGCGATGAGGTCAGCATCAGCAGCAGCCTGTTCGGCACCCTGCACAATCAAGTCACCCACAGCAGCGACGCGGCGCCGTGGACGTTTGGCGTCGGCGCGCTGTTACGCAACCTGGCCGTGCGCGGTTTGCTGTAATCCTGAGCGTTCACCGGCCCGCCTCATCCTGCCTGCACGGGCTCGCTGGAAACGGCGAAACCCTGTAGGAGCCGGCTTGCTGGCGAACCCGAGACTTATCAGACAGACCTCCGTCGCCTGATACACCCTGTTCGCCAGCGAGCCGGCTCCTACAGAATGCGTTCTGCCAGCATGACTCACGCCACCTAATTCCAAGAGAGACCCGAACCATGTCCGATACGCCTAAACGCCCGCTTCGCAGCCAGCAATGGTTCGATGATCCGGACCACGCTGACATGACGGCGCTGTACGTCGAGCGCTACATGAATTACGGCCTGACCCGCGAGGAGCTGCAATCGGGCCGACCCATCATTGGCATCGCACAGACCGGCTCGGATCTGGCGCCCTGCAACCGTCATCACCTGGAGCTTGCCCAACGGGTCAAAGCCGGCATCCGTGATGCGGGCGGGATTCCGATGGAGTTTCCGGTGCACCCGATGGCCGAGCAGACCCGCCGCCCCACCGCCGCTCTGGACCGTAATCTGGCGTACCTCGGGCTGGTGGAGATTCTCCACGGCTACCCGCTGGATGGCGTTGTCCTGACCACCGGCTGTGACAAAACCACTCCGGCCTGCCTGATGGCAGCCGCGACCACTGACCTGCCGGCCATCGTGCTGTCTGGCGGTCCGATGCTGGATGGTCGTCACAAGGGCGAGCTGATCGGTTCCGGCACGGTGCTCTGGCATGCGCGCAACCTGCTGTCCGCAGGCGAGATCAATTACGAAGGCTTCATGGAAATGACCACCGCCGCGTCGCCGTCGGTGGGGCATTGCAACACCATGGGCACGGCGCTTTCGATGAACGCGCTGGCCGAAGCGTTGGGCATGTCGCTGCCCGGATGCGCGAGTATTCCGGCGGCGTACCGCGAGCGCGGGCAGATGGCTTATATGACCGGCAAGCGCATTTGTGATCTGGTCCGTGAAGACGTCCGCCCTTCGCAGCTCATGACCCGCGAAGCCTTCGAAAACGCGATTGCCGTGGCCTCGGCGCTGGGTGCGTCGAGCAACTGCCCGCCCCATCTCATCGCCATTGCCCGACACATGGGCGTCGAATTGAGCCTCGACGACTGGCAGCGCATCGGCGAAGACGTGCCGCTGCTGGTCAACTGCATGCCGGCCGGCAAATACCTGGGTGAGGGCTTCCACCGTGCAGGTGGCGTACCGGCGGTGATGCACGAGCTGCAGAAGGCCGGCAAGCTGCACGAGAACTGCGGTTCGGTCTCCGGCAAAACCATCGGCGAAATCGTACGCAATGCCGTCGCCCACGACACCGACGTGATCCGACCTTACGAAGACCCGCTTAAACACCGCGCCGGTTTCATCGTGCTGAGCGGCAATTTTTTCGACAGCGCGATCATGAAGATGTCGGTGGTCGGCGAGGCATTCCGCAAGACGTATCTGTCCGAGCCCGGTGCCGAGAACAGCTTCGAGGCACGGGCCATCGTTTTCGAGGGACCAGAGGACTATCACGCGCGGATCAACGACCCGTCGCTGGAAGTCGATGAGCGCTGCATTCTGGTGATCCGTGGTGCCGGCACCGTCGGTTATCCCGGCAGCGCCGAAGTGGTGAACATGGCGCCGCCCTCCGCGCTGATCAAGCAAGGCATCGATTCGCTGCCGTGCCTGGGCGATGGCCGGCAGAGCGGCACGTCGGCCAGCCCTTCGATCCTGAACATGTCGCCCGAAGCGGCAGTGGGCGGTGGCCTTGCGCTGCTGAAAACCAACGACCGGCTGCGGGTTGATTTGAACAACCGCAGCGTCAACGTGCTGGTCAGCGATGAGGAAATGGCCGAGCGACGGGCGCTGTTCGAGCCGAAAATGCCAGCCTCGCAGACCCCGTGGCAGGAGCTGTATCGGCAGTTGGTGGGGCAGTTGTCCACGGGTGGGTGCCTGGAACCGGCTACGTTGCATTTGCGAGTGATTGCACGAAGCGGTGAGCCGCGGCATTCGCACTGATGCCGTAGCGGTATTGTGATCGTTCTCACGTTGATCGTTCCCACGCTCTGCGTGGGAACACATTCCCCGACGCTCCGCGTCCGCTGTCAGTTGACGCGGAGCGTCACGAGCGGCGTTACCACGCGGAGCGTGGGAACGATCAACGATCAGCGATCAACGAAGAACGAAGAACGAAGAACGATCAACGAGGAATCGACCCGACCTCAGCCTGTAGGCGCCGGATAGACGTTCTCACAACAACTCCGGTAATCCGTTCTCCATTCCGGCAAAACGGTTTTTCAGCAACGAATGCAACTGCTGCACCGCCGGCGAGAACTGCTTGCGGTGCGGGCAGACCAGGTTGAGCGGGGTTGGCTCGCCCGGGTAATCGGGCAGCAACACTTCCAACCGCCCGGCGTGCACATCCTCGCAAACGTCCAGCCACGATTTGTACGCCACACCCTGCCCCGCCACCGCCCAGCGCCTCACCAGATCGGCGTCATCGGTGAGCAACGGGCCTGATACCGAAAACACCCGCCCGCCCAGCCGCCATTTGTCGTACACCCGACCCGCCAGCGTAAACAGCAGGCACTGATGTCGCGACAAATCGTCCGACACCCTGGGCCGACCCTCGCGCGCCAGATAGTCAGGCGATGCCACCAGCACCCGGCGATTCCAGGGCGCCAACGGCAGGGCGATGTAGTTCGCGTCTTCTATCACGCCGTAGCGAATCGCGACGTCCACCGGGTCGCGAAACAGATCAGCCACCTGATCGGAGACAAACAGGCGCAAATTCAGCGCAGGGTGTTGGCTGCGAAAATCCGTGAGCCAGGGCAGCAGCAGGTTTCTTCCCAGATCGGAAGGTGCCGCCACCTGCAACGTGCCTTGCAGCTCGGCACTCTCGCGCCGCAATTTATCCCGGCCGTCCCTTAATGCATCCAGCACCGTCTGCGCGGTCGGCAGGTACTGCTCGCCCTCGGCGGTGAGGCGCAAGCTGCGCGTCGATCGCGCAAACAGGCGAATATCCAGCTCACGTTCCAGGCGCTTGATGGCCGCGGCCACCTGGCCCGGCAGCAGATCCACCTCGCGCGCTGCGTTGGAAAAGCTGCCCAGCGCGGCGGTACGCACGAACAGGCTGAGGTCATCGATGCGGATCATTTTCACTCCAGTGGTGAAAGTGTTGCCGGATTCTGCAGCTTTTTCTATCTGACGAACAAGAACAAGATGGGTCCAACGTTTAACCACCTTCTGTCATTCGCTTAGAGAGATCGCCATGAAAGCCATCGCCTTCACCCAGCACGGTCTGCCCATCGAAGACCCTAATGCGCTGCTCGACATGGATTTGCCCAAGCCGACGCCCGGCCCGCGCGATCTGCTGGTTGAGGTCAAGGCCATTTCGGTGAATCCGGTCGACACCAAGATTCGCGCCGGCTCTGCTGCGACGGAACCTAAAATCGTGGGTTGGGACGCCGTTGGTGTGGTTCGCGAAACGGGCAGCGAGGTGACGTTATTCAAGGCCGGAGACGAAGTGTTCTACGCCGGTTCCATCGCCCGTCCCGGCAGCTACAGCGAGTTTCACCTCGTCGACGAGCGCATCGCCGGCCACAAGCCGAAAACCCTCGACAACGCCCACGCCGCCGCACTGCCGTTGACTTCGATCACCGCCTGGGAACTGCTCTTTGACCGCTTGGGCGTTGAAGAAGGCGGCGGCGAAGGTGACAGCCTGTTGATCGTTGGTGCCGGTGGCGGCGTCGGATCGATTCTGGTGCAACTGGCCCGGCAGTTGACCAAACTGACCGTGATCGGCACCGCCTCGCGCCCGGAAACCCGCGAATGGGTCGAGGGCCTGGGCGCGCATCACGTCATCGATCACAGCCAGCCACTGGTCGAGCAGCTGAACCGAATCGGCGTCGGCCAAGTGAGCCACGTCGCCAGTCTGACCCACACCGACACCTACTTCACGCAACTGATCGAGGCCCTGCGGCCACAAGGCAAGCTGGCGCTGATCGATGACCCGAAATCCCTCGACGTGGTGCCAATGAAACGCAAGGCGCTGTCGCTGCACTGGGAACTGATGTTCACCCGCTCGCTCTACGAAACGCCGGACATGATTGCCCAGCATGAACTGCTTAATCGCGTCGCCGACCTGATCGACCGGGGCGTGCTGAAGACCACCCTCGGGGAGCACTTCGGCGCTATCAATGCTGAAAACCTGCGCCGCGCCCACGCCGTGATCGAAAGCGGAAAGGCCAAGGGCAAGATCGTCCTCGAAGGTTTCTGACCCTTTTCCATTATTTGAATGGCCTGCTGCGGCAGGCCGGGAGCGCTTTGTGTCCATGAAACAGAACATGATGGGGTCGGCACTGGCACTCTCAGTCGCCCTGATCAGCCAGAACGGCGTCGCTGCCAGCATGGCAGCCAATGTCGCCACGCTGCCCGCCAACGCACCGGCGGAGAAACCCCTCGGTCAGCTGGAGCAGGTGTTCAGCTTCCACGACGCCATGCCCACCGGCGTGACCGTGACGGAGACCGGGCGCATTTTCGTCAACTTCCCGCACTGGGGCGACGATGTGCCGTTTACCGTGGGTGAAATCCGTGACGGCAAGGTCGTTGCTTACCCCGATGCAGCGATCAACAAAGAAGACCCGAAAGACCCCGCCAAAGGGCTGATCAGCGTCCAAAGCGTAGTCGCCGACGGTCAGGGCCGCGTCTGGTTGCTGGACACGGCGGCGCCGAATTTCGCAGCGCCCAAAACGGGCGGCGCGAAGCTGGTTGCGGTCGATCTGGCCAGTAACAAGGTGGTCAAAACCCTGGTCTTCCCGGCCAACGTCATCCTGCCAAGCACGTACGTCAACGACATGCGCTTTGATTTTCGCAACGGCAAGGAAGGCACGGTCTATGTGACGGATTCGTCGGTCTCCGGGCCCGGCGCGATCATCGTCATGGACATCGCCAGCGGCAAGGCGACCCGTCGTTTGAGCGGCGCGAAGTCCACCTCGGTCGACCCTGACTTCAAGCCGGTCGTCGAAGGCCAGGCGGCCCTCGTCACCAAAGGCCCTGACGGCAAAGCAAAAACGCTGGGGGTGGCATCCGATGGCATCGCGCTGTCTGCTGACGGCAAGACGCTTTACTTCAGCCCGCTCTCCAGTCGTCACCTTTTCGCGGTGCCCGCTGCGATGCTCCGGGATGCCAACGTGAGCGAGGCTCAACTGAGAGCTGCGGTCAAAGACCTCGGCGAGAAAGGCGCCTCCGACGGTCTGGAAGCCGACGCCAACGGCGCGGTCTATGCCGGCGACTACGAGCACAACGGCATCCGCAAACGCCTGGCCGACGGCAGCTGGCAGACCCTGGTTCATGACCCTCGCGTGCTCTGGCCGGACACCTTGTCGGTCGGGCCCGACGGCTATCTGTATTTCATCGCCAACCAGTTGCAGCGCCAGGCCGGCTTCCACGACGGCAAGGATCTGCGCGAAAAACCCTACAGCCTGCTGCGGGTCAAGATCGACGCCGCGCCAGCACCGACCCGCTGATTCAATTTTTTACTTCCGGAGACCCATCATGCAACTGACCGCGCTCGCAAAATCGCGCTACACCACCAAAGCCTACGATGCCTCACGCAAAATCCCGCAGGAGGCGATCAACGAGCTGTTGGAGCAACTGCGTCACAGCCCGTCGTCGGTGAACTCGCAGCCCTGGCACTTCATCATCGCCTCCGATGAACAGGGCAAAGCCCGCGTGGCCAAGTCGGCCGAGGGTGGCTTTGCTTACAACGAGGCCAAGATGCTCACGGCCTCCCACTTGATCGTGTTCTGCACCCGCACCGAGGTACCCGAATTCCACCTGCAGGCCGTTCTGGCGCAGGAGGCACTCGACGGGCGTTTTGCCAACGACGAGGCCAGGGCCGGTCAGGACAAGAGCCGTCGCGGCTACGTGAACATGCACAGATTCGATCAGAAGGATGTGCAGCACTGGATGGAAAAGCAGACCTACCTGGCGCTTGGCACCTTGCTGCTGGGCGCTGCATCGCTGGGACTGGACGCGACGCCGATGGAAGGTTTCGATTTCAAGAAGCTCGACGAAGAATTGGGCCTGCGCGACAAGGGTTTCACCAGCCTGGTCGTGGTCAGCCTGGGCTACCGCAGCGAGAGTGATTTCAACGCCAAACTGCCGAAATCGCGGTTGCCGGCTGAGGCGGTGTTTACCTTTCTCTAAACCGACCGCGCTCGATTGCAGGGGCGGCGCTGGCCCGCGATTGCGGTGGGTCCAAAAACGCAGGTATCACTGCCACACCGCCGATCTGTAGGAGCCGGCTTGCTGGCGAACCCGTTGGGTCAGATAAATCTCTATTTGCTTACACAGCGCGTTCGCCAGCAAGCCGGCTCCTACGGATTGGGGTGAGGCGACGGATTGAGGTTGCACACACATTCCTGCAAGCCCGTGGCTTGTCCTCCGATCTGGCGCGCAGCGGCAGCCAGGCTCGCCCGCCTAACCCTTCTCATTTGCCCCGATGCCTGAGCTCTGCTAGTGTCGCGCCGGTTTAACGTCTACCGGGATAGCCGCCATGGCCCGCAAGAAAGCTGCACTGGATTTCGAACAGTCCCTCACGGATTTGCAAACGCTCGTCGAGCGTCTGGAGAACGGCGAGCTGTCGCTGGAAGACTCGCTGACCGCCTTCGAACAAGGCATCCGCCTGACCCGCGAATGCCAGAGCGCACTGGCCCAGGCCGAGCAGAAAGTGCAGGTCCTGCTGGAGCGCGACGGCGAACTGGCCGAAGAGCCGTTCGACGCGGAACAGCCGGAATGATCGCGGCGTATCAGGCGCTCAGCCAGGCGCGCGTCAATGCGGCGCTGGAGACCCTGTTCGACGCCCCCGCCCCTGAACTGAGCCGCCTTTACGCCGCCATGCGCTACAGCGTCACCAACGGCGGCAAGCGCGTGCGGCCGCTGCTGGTTTACGCCGCCTGCGAAGCCCTGGGTGGCGATGCCGAGCATGCCAACGGCGCCGCCTGCGCGGTCGAGCTGATCCACGCTTATTCGCTGGTACACGACGACCTTCCGGCAATGGACGATGACGATCTGCGTCGCGGCCTGCCCACCACTCATAAAGCCTTCGACGAAGCCTGCGCGATCCTCGCCGGCGACGGCCTGCAGACGTTGGCCTTCAGCGTGCTGAGCGATAACGCATTGACGCCTCAGAACGCCGACACCCGGCTGAAGATGGTCGCCACCCTTGCGCGTGCGTCCGGCCCTGCCGGCATGGTCGGCGGTCAAGCGATCGACCTGGGCTCGGTCGGGCTCAAGCTCGACCAAAACGCGCTGGCGTTCATGCACCGGCACAAGACCGGCGCACTGATCGAAGCCAGCGTCAGGCTCGGCGCGCTGGCCAGTGGCAACGCTACTCAGGTCCAACTCGATTCGCTGCAAATCTACGCGCGCGCGGTTGGCCTGGCGTTTCAGGTGCAGGACGACATTCTTGACGTCGAAAGCGATACCGCGACGCTTGGCAAACGCCAGGGTGCGGATATGGCCCGTGACAAGCCGACCTACCCGGCGCTGCTGGGTCTGGAAGAAGCCAAGCATTACGCACTTGAATTGCGCGATCAGGCCCTCGTCGCGCTGCGTCCATTCGACGCGGCCGCAGAGCCCTTGCGGGCCCTGGCGCGTTATATCGTCGAACGTCGCCATTGAGCGCAGGTCATAAGACGGGTCGGACGCAAGCCGCTTTGCGCCACAGCCCCATTTCGCCGGCAATCGTTGACCCTGAACATCGCATCGCTGCACACCGTGCGCAGCCGGCAATGCATCAGGTAAACTGCCGACTCTTTTACTTATAACGATTCGCCTGATGCCCACGACGTTCAAAGAGATTCCCCGCGAGCGCCCGTCCACGCCACTGCTTGATAAGGCAGTGACGCCGGACGGCCTGCGCCGCTTAGGTGAAGCAGAGCTTGAAGCCCTGGTTGATGAATTGCGCCTGGAGCTGCTCTACACCGTTGGCCAGACCGGCGGCCATTTCGGCGCCGGCCTCGGCGTCATCGAACTGACCGTGGCCTTGCACTACGTCTTCGATACCCCCGACGACCGGCTGGTCTGGGACGTCGGTCATCAGGCGTACCCGCACAAGATCCTGACGGGTCGTCGCGCGCAGATGTCGACCCTGCGCCAGAAAGGCGGAGTGGCGGCCTTCCCGCGTCGCAGCGAGAGCGAATACGACACCTTCGGTGTGGGTCACTCCAGCACTTCTATCAGCGCCGCCCTGGGCATGGCGGTTGCCTCCCGGCTGCAGGGCAGTGAGCGCAAGTCCATTGCCGTGATCGGCGACGGCGCTCTGACCGCCGGCATGGCATTCGAGGCGCTCAACCACGCGCCTGAAGTCAACGCCGACATGCTGGTGATTCTCAACGACAACGACATGTCGATCTCGCGCAATGTCGGTGGGCTGTCGAATTATCTGGCCAAGATTCTTTCAAGCCGCACTTACGCGAGCATGCGCGAAGGCAGCAAGAAAGTGCTGTCGCGTCTGCCCGGCGCATGGGAAATCGCCCGCCGCACCGAGGAATACGCCAAAGGGATGCTGGTGCCCGGCACGCTGTTCGAAGAACTCGGCTGGAACTACATCGGCCCGATCGACGGCCACGACCTGCCTATCCTGATCGCCACCCTGCGCAATATGCGCGACCTCAAGGGTCCGCAGTTCCTGCACGTGGTCACCAAGAAAGGCAAAGGTTTCGCGCCGGCCGAGGTCGACCCGATCGGCTATCACGCGATCACCAAGCTCGATCCGCTGAACGCGCCCGTCGTGCCGAAAAAGGCTGCCGGACCCAAGTATTCCGGTGTGTTCGGCCAGTGGCTGTGCGACACGGCCGAGGCGGACGAGCGCCTGGTGGGCATCACACCTGCCATGAAAGAGGGCTCTGATCTGGTCGCCTTCAGCGAACGTTTCCCGGAGCGTTATTTCGATGTCGCCATCGCCGAGCAGCACGCAGTAACGCTGGCCGCAGGGATGGCCTGCGAGGGCGCCAAGCCGGTGGTGGCGATTTACTCGACGTTCCTGCAGCGCGGTTACGACCAGCTGATTCATGACGTCGCCGTGCAGAATCTGGACGTGTTGTTTGCCATCGACCGTGCGGGTCTGGTCGGTGAAGACGGCCCGACCCACGCCGGCAGTTTCGATCTGTCGTACCTGCGCTGCGTCCCCGGCATGCTGGTCATGACACCAAGCGATGAAAACGAGCTGCGCAAGATGCTCACCACCGGTTACCTGTTCAAAGGCCCTGCGGCCGTGCGTTACCCGCGCGGGAATGGCCCCGATGCAGTGATCGAGAGCGGGCTGGAACCGCTGGAAATCGGTAAGGGCGTGGTGCGTCGTCAGGGCAGCACGGTGGCGATGCTGGTGTTCGGCGTGCAGCTGACCGAAGCCTTGATCGTCGCGCAGAAGCTCGACGCGACGGTGGTCGACATGCGTTTCGTCAAACCGCTGGACGAGGCGCTGGTGCGCCAAATGGCCGACAGCCATGACCTGCTCGTCACCCTCGAAGAAAACGCCATCATGGGTGGTGCGGGCGCGGCGGTGAGCGAGTTCCTGGCGCGCGAGGATATTCTCAAGTCGGTGCTGCACCTGGGACTGCCCGACGTTTACGTCGAGCACGCCAAACCGGCGCAGATGCTCGCGGAATGCGGGCTGGATGCGGCAGGCATCGAAGCCTCGATCAGCCAGCGACTGCTGAAGATGCAGGCCTTGCAGGGCTAACTTTGCGACGGATGCGTTCTGTCTGTTGATGCCTGTAGACAGACAGAACGCTGCATCCTAGGCCGCCATGTCTTTGCTGAAGACAGCGTCGTCTACCCAACACATCTCCGCTGCCTGGAACTAAGCCTTCGCGAGCAGGCTTGCTCCCACGGGTGCTGCGGGGTGACAGATAGCTTTCTATTCAGAGATATAAAACGGCTACCCGGTTCTGGTGGGGGTGAGCTTGCTCACCTGCCGGGGCTTTTGGGTGTCAGATGCGGTGCGATACGCGGCCGGGATAGCCGGCCGTTCTAACGCTCCGGTGCGAGCGCGCTGCAGAGCTGGGCGACTGCTTGCAGCATCTGGCCACTGGCGCGTTCAAGGCCCTTATCCGGCACGGCCAACAAACGACCGGTATTCAGGGCTTTCAACTGCGTCCACCTTTTCCAGCCCGGCAGCAACGCCGCATCGCTGGCCACTATCACGTCCGGATTTCGCTGCAGCACCGACTCGAGACCAACCTGCGGCGCAGGCAGTGTCAGATCGTCGAATACGTTACGCGCGCCGCAAACAGTCAGGGCGTCGCTGATGATTTGATGCCCGCCCACGGTGTAAAGAGGCTGATCCCACACTTGGTAGAAAACGCTCAACGGGACATCGCGCCGATAGCGCTTGCGCAGCGAGGCCAGTCGCTGGCGAAAATCCTCTGCCGCTTGTCTTCCGCGTTCGACGCGACCAAGGCGCCCGCCCATTTGCTCGATCTGGTCAGCCAGCTCGTCCAACGTGTGCGGTTCGGCGGTGTAGACGGGAATGTTCAAGCGCTTGAGCTGATCGCGCTGAGCGGCGCTTACGCTGCCAGGCCACAGCAATAAAAGGTCGGGCTGCAAACTGAGCAGGCGCTCGATGTCGAGCTGCCCGTATCGACCCACCGAAGGCAGGCCCACCACCCTCTCCGGACGCACGCCGCCGTCGAGCACGCCAACCAGCAGATCGGATGCATTCAGCTCGATAACGATTTCAGTGAGCGAAGGAGCAAGGCTGACCACACGCTGAGGAGCGGCGGCGGCCTGCCACGCAATCAGCCACAGCAGGCAAGTGATCAAAGGGCGCATCAGACACGCCCCGCCCGCGCCGGACCACGGCGCAGACGGCGGAAAGTCACGCCGGATCGACTTCGCTTTGATGCTCGTTGCCCATCATGTGACCCAGCTTGCCGGCTTTGGTCGCCAGGTAGAGCTTGTTGTGCGGGTTATGGCCGGTGTGCAGCGGCACACGCTCGGCGACAGTAATGCCCATGTCAGTCAGCGCTTTGACCTTGCGTGGGTTATTGGTCATCAGGCGCAACGACTTGATACCCAAGTGCTCAAGCATCGGCAGGCAGATGGCGTAATCGCGCTGGTCAGCGGCGAAGCCCAGGCGCTCGTTTGCTTCGACGGTGTCGGCGCCGCCGTCCTGCAATTCATAGGCGCGGATCTTGTTCATCAGGCCAATGCCGCGACCTTCCTGGCGCAAGTACAACAGCACGCCACGGCCTTCGGTGGCGATTGCACGCAACGCCGCTTCAAGCTGGGAGCCGCAATCGCAGCGCTGGCTGAACAGCGCATCACCGGTCAGGCATTCGGAATGCACACGACCGAGTACCGGCGCGCCATCTGATACATCTCCGAGAGTGAGCACGACATGCTCCCGACCATTTTCCTGCTCGAGAAAGCCGTTCATCTTGAAAGTGGCAAAGGGGGTAGGCAGCTTGGAAGCCGCGACAAATACGACGGGCACCGGGTGCTCCTGATCAGTATGGGGACTGGAATTCGCAAGGCTACATTGTAACAGCAGGTTCCGACACACGCTTAGGCTGAATTGTCGACCATTCAGATCAACCTGGTTGATCAGTGGCCGACGTCTGGACGGGACTGACCCTCGTTTGAGTCGAACGGATAAGGGTGCTTCCACCGCGCGAATATAGGCCGGAGCTTCCCACTGGCTACCAGCTTGCTCATGCGCGCATCAAACAGGTCCCGCAATGCGCGCCCCCGCGGGGTGTCGCCGAAGCTGAGGTACAGAGGAATGGCGGTGAGATAGGTCAGGCGATAGCGCTGCGGCTCTTTGCTTTGAGCGAGGATGAAATCGATCTCCGGCTTGGCGTCGATGTACAGGTCCGCGCGCCCGTATTCGAGCATGGGCAGAATGTGATCGCGCCTGGCGACTTCGTTGAAGTGCATGACGTTCGGCAGATAATGTTGGTACTCGTACCCGCGCACCCAGGCCAAACGATACTTGCCCAGCGATTGCAGCGTCGGGCTTGGCTTCGAGGCCAGCCCCAGCGTGTAGATTTCGTCAGTGTCGTAGTGCCACGTCGAATACAGCGTGCCCGCGACCTCATCCTTGTAGGCTGCCACCCAGGCATCGGCCTCGCCTCGCTGCACCAGCCCGACCGCTCGGGTGTAAGGCTCGGTGCGCTGCTCGACCTTCACGCCGGCCGGCTCGAATATCTCGCGCATCAAATCCCAACCCAGTCCCGTGCCATCGGTCTCGGTGTAGCCGATCCAGTGCTCGCTCACCAACTGGATCTCGGCGGGCAGGTCGGACTCTGATGAGGGAGCAGTTACGTCGGCCGTCGCCCAGACGCTCGTCATCAGCAACGACAGGCCCAGCAGCCATTTAATGCCTGAACGCTTCATGAGCGCGGCCCTAGATTACGGCCCACAGCCAGACCAGCCCCTGCATCGCCAGCCACGCAAAAACGCCGGCGAGCACATCATCGAGCATGATGCCGACCCCGCCATGTACGTGCTTGTCGATCCAGTGAATGGGCCAGGGCTTGAGGATGTCGAAAAAGCGGAAGACCAGAAAACCCACCAACAGCCAGACCCAACCCTCGGGCACCAGCCACAAGGTGATCCACATCCCGACCATTTCGTCCCAGACGATGCCTTCATGGTCGTGAACGCGCAGGTCATCCGCCACCTTGCCGCACAGCCAGAAGCCGAACAGCATGGTCAGCCCGAGCATCAGCCAGTAGCCCCAGTCCGGCAGCATCTGCCACAGCGGGATAAACGGCACTGCCACCATCGAGCCCCAGGTGCCGGGTGCTTTGGGCAATGTGCCGGAGCCGAAGCCGAAGGCCAGGAAATGCCACGGATTGGTCCATACCGACGGTGGAACGTTTTCCGCCGGGACCTGATTAGGATGATCTGTCACCGTGTCTCCTGAAAATGTTGGTAGCCCCGCGTCAACGGGGTGACGTCCTGCCCAAGTGCGTCAATCAGCGCCACGCCGTGGCCTTCGACCACCCGACCCAGAACGAAGACAGGCCAGCCGGCGGCTTGCAACTCAGCCAGCCATGATGGCGGCAACGTGAACGCCAGTCTGTAGTCATCTCCTCCACTGAGCGCCGCATTCAACGCCGCGTCAGGCCCGAAAAAAGCAAGCAGTGCGTCAGACATCGGCACCTTCTCACGCTCAACGAGCAAGCGTACTCCCGATGACGTGGCGATGTGTCCGCAGTCGGCGAGCAGCCCGTCGGAGATGTCCAGCGCTGCGCTGGCCTTGCCGCGCAACGCAATCCCCAACTCGAATTGCGGCTGCGGCGACCAGTAGCGCGCCAGCAAGGCGTGAGTGGTAGACGCTTCGGTGCTGCGCTGGTTCAACACCAGCGGCAGCGCCCCGGCAGCGTCACCCAGCGGACCGCCCACGCACAGTAGATCCCCGGGCCGTGCGCCGCTTCGGGTCAAGGCTTGACCGACAGGGACTGTGCCGAAAACGGTGACCGTCAGGCTCAAGGGCCCGCGCGTCGTGTCGCCACCAATCAGGCGAAGGCCGCAGCCCTGGGCCATGACGTTCAAACCGCGCGCGAACGCTTCCAGCCAGTCGGCGGAAACCTGCGGCAGGGTCAGGGCAAGGGTAAATGCGAGGGGGCTGGCGCCCATGGCGGCCAGGTCGCTGGCCGACACACCGAGTGCGCGCTGGCCGAGCAGGAAAGGATCGCCGTCTTCGGGGAAATGCACCCCGGCGACCAGCGTGTCGGTGGAGATGGCAAGCTGCTCGCCAGCGGCCACCGACAACAGGGCGCAATCGTCACCGATCCCCAGCGCAACGCCTTCGCCGGGCTGCGCGCAAGGCGCAGCTGCAAAGTAATTGCGGATCAGCTCGAACTCGCCCATGGCGCAGACGCTCAGGTTCTGGAGAAACCCAGAAGCCTCAGCGCTTGTACGCCTTCACTTCGACTTCGCGCAGACGCGGAGCCAGTTTGTCGAGCACGCCGTTGACGAATTTGTGGCCGTCGGTCGAACCGTAGACTTTCGCCAGTTCGATGCCTTCGTTGATGACCACGCGGTACGGCACGTCGATGCGCTCAAGCAGTTCCCAGGTCGACAGGCGCAGAACGGCGAGTTCGACCGGGTCCAGTTCGGCGATGGTCAGGTCCAGACACGGCGCCAGCGCTGCGTCGATTTTGTCCTGATTGGCCGGGACACCGTGCAGGATGTCGTGGAAATAGCTGGCATCAACCGAGGTGAAGTCGTTGTCGACGCGAAATTGTGCTTCGATCTCGTTTAGCGACTGACCCGCCATGTGGCGCTGGTACAGGGCTTGGGTCGCCATCTGGCGAGCCGCACGACGCTTTTCGCTTTTTGAGGGTTTGCCAGCGTCGGCCGCACGTGGATCGCGTGGGTTGAACTGATCGCTTTCGTCGTTAATCACTTGGCCTCCAACTGCGCCAACAGGCTGACCATTTCGATGGCGGACAGGGCGGCTTCAGCGCCTTTGTTACCAGCCTTGGTGCCGGAACGCTCGATCGCTTGCTCGATGGAATCGACAGTCAGGACACCGAAGGCGACAGGCACGCCGAATTCCATGGACACCTGGGACAGGCCCTTGGTGCATTCGCCAGCGACGTATTCGAAGTGCGGGGTGCCGCCACGAATGACAGCGCCGAGCGCGATGATGGCGGCGAACTCGCTGCGTTTAGCGACCTTCTGCACGACCAGCGGGATCTCGAACGCACCCGGTGCGCGGATGATGGTGATGTCGCTTTCGCTCACGCCATGGCGAACCAGGGCATCAACGGCACCGCTCACCAGGCTTTCGACGACGAAGCTGTTGAAGCGGCCAACCACCAGGGCATAGCGACCTTGGGGGGCGATGAAGGTACCTTCGATGGTCTTCAGGGTCATTCGGCTGAGTCTCGTGTTCTCGTATTAAAGAGCATGAAAGCGCGCATGGAACGCGCGCTTTCAGGGATTTTAGGCCACGAATCGGGCGACTCCAGGGACAAGAACCACCCACGGCTGAACGCCATTGGGGCCTGTCACCTGCCAGTCTTTATTCGGAGGGCACGTATTCTACAACTTCCAGATCGAAACCGGATATCGCATTGAACTTCATTGGCGAACTCATCAGACGCATTTTGCGCACGCCAAGGTCACGAAGGATCTGCGAACCGGCACCGACGGTGCTGTACGTGGTGGGGGTCTTGATCGGTGTGCCGCCTGCGGTTTCACGCACATGGGCCAGAACCGTGTCGCCATCGAGGGGGTGACCGAGCAGCAGCACCACGCCGCTGCCAGCCTCGGCCACGATACTCATTGCAGCGCGCAGGCTCCAGC
The DNA here is from genome assembly GCF_036387035.1 of Pseudomonas sp. Taxonomy (GTDB): domain Bacteria; phylum Pseudomonadota; class Gammaproteobacteria; order Pseudomonadales; family Pseudomonadaceae; genus Aquipseudomonas. The sequence goes on from NZ_DASVUM010000035.1 coordinate 28,326, forward strand.
GGCCGGGCTGTTTGACCATCAACAAGTCGCGCAGCGGGTCCATGTTATGGACCCGGACCAGCGTGGCCTCTTCCGCGCAGATCTTGCCAAGGGTCAGCGCCAGGTGCACGTCGCCTTCAACGGAATCGCGGTAGGTCACCAGATTGAAGTGGCCCAGTTCAGTGTCGAGAGGCTGCTCGGCAATCCGCTGAACGGTACGTTCGTGGATCATCCGGTAATGGATCAGGTCGGCAATGGTCCCGATCTTGATGTTGTGCTCGGCGGCAAAGGCTTCCAGTTCAGCACGACGGGACATGGTGCCATCATCGTTCATGACTTCGCAGATCACACCGGTCGGCTCGAAACCGGCCATGCGCGCAAGGTCACACGCCGCTTCGGTGTGGCCGGCACGGGAAAGCGTGCCGCCAGCCTGCGCCATCAGCGGGAAGATATGGCCCGGGCTGACGATGTCTTCGGCCCTGGCATCTTTGGCAGCAGCAGCCTGCACGGTACGCGCGCGGTCGGCCGCGGAAATGCCGGTGCTTACGCCTTCTGCGGCTTCGATGGACACGGTGAACTTGGTGCCGAAGCCCGAGCCATTGCGCGGGGCCATCAACGGCAGTTTCAGGGTTTCGCAGCGCTCGCGGGTCATCGGCATGCAGATCAGGCCACGGGCGAAACGCGCCATGAAATTGATGTGCTCGGCCTTGACGCATTCGGAGGCCATGATCAGATCGCCTTCGTTCTCACGGTCTTCGTCATCCATAAGGATGACCATCTTGCCTTGGCGAATGTCTTCTACCAGTTCTTCGATGCTGTTGAGCGCCACGCGGCACCCCCTTCAATTCAGGATTTTAGGTAGCCGTTGGCGGCGAGAAAGCTTTCGGTGATGCTGCCGCCCTGGGCCGGCGTCGGATCAGCGGCTTTGTCACCGAGCAACAGTCGCTCCAGGTAACGCGCCAACAGGTCGACTTCCAGGTTGATCTTACGGCCCGGGCGGTAGTCGCCCATGATGGTCTCGGCGAGCGTGTGCGGAACGATGGTCAGCTCGAACTCGGCGCCGTTGACCGCGTTTACGGTCAGGCTGATGCCGTCGACGGTGATCGAGCCTTTGTGCGAGATGTATTTGGCCAGCTCGCGAGGCGCGCGCATGCGGAACTGGATCGCGCGGGCGTTCTCTTCGCGGGACAGCACCTCGCCGACGCCGTCGACGTGGCCGCTGACCAGATGGCCGCCCAGGCGCGTGGTCGGCGTGAGGGCTTTTTCGAGATTGACGCGGCTGCCGGTCTTGAGATCGACGAACGCGGTGACGTCCAGGGTTTCGCGGCTGACGTCAGCCCAGAAGCCGTCGCCCGGTAACTCGACGGCGGTCAGGCAGACGCCGTTGACAGCGATGCTGTCGCCCAGCTTGACGTCGGAAAGGTCGAGCTTGCCGGTCTCTACGTGAACGCGGACATCGCCGCCTTTCGGGGTGATGGCACGGATGCTGCCGATAGATTCGATGATGCCGGTAAACATGGGTGCTCCTGGAAAACAGGGCCAGCGCTGAGCGCGGAAGCCGGAATTATACGCCGGGGTGCGGCGCGGGTATCGCAATGACTCGCCAGTCATCGCCGACCGCACGCATTTCGACGATCTTGAGTTCGAGCGCTTCGCTCATTTGCGCCAGCGGGAGGTCCAGCAACGGACGCGCGGACGACCCCATGAACTTGCCCGCCACAAAGATCTGAAATTCGTCCACCAGGCCTAGCCGGGTGAACGCGCCGGCTAGCTTGGGCCCGGCCTCGACCAGCACGTCATTGACGCCCCGGGCTGCCAGCTCAAGCAACAGCTTGCGCAGGTCGACGTGCCCGCCGCTGCTGGCCAGTGCCAGGATTTCATGGCCTTCGTCGTGGTAACGCCCGCGTGCTGAAGCAGCGGCGCACGTGGCCACCAGCGCACCGCCCGCTTTAAAGAACGGCGCATCAAGGGGCACCCGCAAGCGCCCGTCGACCAAGACCCGCAGCGGCGGTCGGGTCGCGGCCAACGCCGTAAGTTCGGCATTGAGCCGCAACTCATCAGGGCGCACGGTGAGCCGCGCGTTGTCGGCCAGCACGGTATCGGCGCCGGTCAGCACAACGCTTGACTGCGCACGCAAGCGTTGCACGGCCGAACGCGCTTCGGGCCCGGTGATCCACTGACTTTCGCCGCTGGCCATGGCCGTGCGTCCGTCCAGGCTCATCGCCAGCTTGACCCGCACGTACGGCAGGCCGTGTTCCATGCGTTTGAGAAAACCTTTGTTCAGCGCTCGGGCTTCGCTTTCGAGCACACCGCTCTGCACCGCGATGCCTGCGCTCATCAGGCGCAACAGGCCACGACCGGCCACGTCGGGGTTGGGGTCTTGCATGGCCGCGACGACGCGCGCCACACCGGCGTTCACCAGCGCGTCGGCGCACGGCGGGGTGCGGCCGTGATGGCTGCAGGGCTCAAGGGTGACGTAAGCGGTCGCGTCCTTTGCCTTGTCGCCCGCCTGGCGCAGCGCGTGCACTTCCGCATGGGGTTCGCCCGCGCGCGCGTGCCAGCCTTCGCCGACAATCGCACCATCACGCACGATGACGCAGCCCACCCGCGGGTTGGGGTGCGTCGAGTAAACGCCCTTGCGCGCCAGTTCCAGCGCCCGCGCCATGTAGGCGGCGTCGAGCACGCTTTGCTCTGTCGAGGTCATGCTCACTCTTTAACCGGCTCGCGGGCCAGTCGGTCGATTTCTTCGCGGAATTCGTTGAGGTCCTGAAACCGCCGGTAAACAGAAGCAAAGCGGATGTAGGCGACTTCGTCGAGCTTTTGCAGTTCGCCCATGACCAGTTCACCAACGATCAGGGATTTGACCTCGCGCTCGCCGGTCGCTCTCAGCTTGCTTTTGATGTGGGCGAGGGCCGCTTCCAGACGCTCGACGCTGACCGGGCGCTTTTCCAGGGCGCGCTGCATGCCGGCGCGCAGCTTCTCTTCATCGAAGGGCTGGCGGCTGCCGTCCTGCTTGATCAGACGGGGCAGTACCAGTTCGGCGGTTTCGAATGTCGTGAAGCGTTCACCGCAGGCGACGCATTCACGGCGGCGGCGAACCTGATCGCCTTCGGCAACGAGGCGCGAGTCAATGACTTTGGTGTCGTTGGCACCGCAAAAGGGACAGTGCATGGTGGCAGGCAACAAAAAAAGGGAGGGCCATGGTAGCGCATCTCGCCGGCAAGACAAGTCTCGGGCTTTGAGGTATACAGACGCGCATTCAGTGCGGTGAAACCCGCCGCACTCGGCGATACTGCGCCATCCTTTGTGTATTTCGCCCGCATTCTGCTTTGTCTGGAGCTGTTCATGACGCTACGTACGCTTGCTCTCATCAGCCTTGTGGGCCTGCTCGCTGCCTGCAGCACGGCCGAGGCACCGAAACCTGCGACGCCGGCGAAACCTGCGCCCAACGCCATCACACTGCCGGAAGGGCAAGGTCCGTTGCAGCCATTCCAGCGCGAATTGAGCGGCCAGTTGCTGGGCGTGCCGGCCGGCGCCGAAGTCGAGCTGGCGCTGTTGGTGATCGACGATCGCAATCGCCCGCAGAAGCTGCTGGCCAGCACCAAACTGATGGGCAACAACCAGTCGCTGCCGTTCCAGCTGCGTTTTAATCCGGAAGCCTATCCAGTGGGGGCGCGTGTCGAGCTGCGCGGCCGCGCCAGCAAGTCGGGTCAGTTGATTCTGCATCTGCCGTCCGTGCTGATCACTCAACCCACCACTCAGGCGCTGGGTCAGCTGCAATTCGCTCCCGCGCCGTGATCGCCCCGCTTCATCTGCAAGCTGCGTTGAGCGAGCTGTTGGGCGATGCGCGACTGGTCGCCGAGCCGCTGCCGGATACGGACCTGAAGTTGTGGCTGATCGACGCGGACAACATGGACCGCGCCTTTAGCCCCGAGGAAACCCGGCGCATTCTTGAAGACCCGCCCTACTGGAGCTTCTGCTGGGCAAGCGGCCTGGCCCTGGCGCGATACCTGGCCGAGCATCCGCACTGGGTCGCCGGCAAACGGGTTCTGGATTTTGGTGCTGGCTCAGGTGTGGCGGGCATCGCTGCGATGAAAGCCGGGGCGCTTGAAGTCGTCGCCTGTGATCTTGATCCGCTGGCCATCGAGGCCTGCCAGGCAAACGCCGAACTCAATAGGGTGACGCTGGGGTATTCAAGGGACTTCTTCGCGGAAGAGAATCGTTTCGACCTGATCCTGGTGGCCGACGTTTTGTACGACCGCTCCAACCTGCCGCTGCTGGACGAGTTTCTCAGTCGCGGGAAACAAGCCTTGGTGGCCGATTCCCGGGTTCGGGATTTCCAGCATCCGATCTATAAACGGCTGGCAACGCTCGAGGCGCTGACGCTGCCGGATCTGGCTGAGCCGTGGGAGTTTCGCCAGGTGAGTCTTTATCATGCGCAGCGATAGTCTGGTTCTGGTCTGGATGAACCGGTCTGACTGACCCAACCTGTAGAAGCGTAGCTTGTCCCGCGACCTGGCGCGCAGCGGCAGCAACCTGCCCAACACGGTGCGTCAGCGTGATCGAGCCAACCGGTTTTACGACGACTCGTCGCCGATCACGGGACACGCCACGCTCCCACGGGTCGGCGCCAAAATGCACATGCGTTGTCGCGCTTCCGACAATCCCCCCAGCCCTTTATAGTTCTCGCCATCAAGCCTTTTTTCGAGACCCGCGATGAGCCAGGACACGCCCTACATCTTCGATGCGACCACCGCCACCTTCGATCAGATGGTCATCGAGAACTCCTTTTACAAACCCGTGCTGGTGGATTTCTGGGCCGAGTGGTGCGCGCCGTGCAAGGTGCTGATGCCGCTGCTGCAGCAAATTGCAGAGAGTTATCAGGGCGAACTGCTGCTGGCCAAGGTCGACTGTGACGCTGAACAGGACATTGTCGCGCGCTTCGGCATTCGCAGCCTGCCCACCGTGGTGCTGTTCAAGGACGGTCAGCCAGTGGACGGGTTCGCCGGCGCCCAGCCTGAGTCGCAAATCCGCGCACTGCTCGAGCCCCATGTGCAGATGCCGCCTCCGGCCGCCGCCGACCCGCTGGAAACCGCCCAGGCGATGTTTGCCGAGAGCCATTTCGCGGAGGCCGAAGCGGTGTTGCAGACGGTCCTGGCCGAGGACAACACCAACGCCGCCGCGCTGATTCTGTACGCGCGCTGCCTGGCCGAACGCGGCGAGCTGACGGAAGCTCGTACGGTGCTGGACGCGGTGAAAGGCGATGACCACAAGGCCGCACTGGCCGGTGCGAAGGCGCAGCTGACGTTTTTGGCTGAGGCCGCGGCGCTGCCTGACGTCGCCGATCTGAAGTCGCGCCTGGCGCAGAACCCTCAGGACGATGAAGCCGCTCATCAGTTGGCGATTCAGCAATTGTCACGTCAGCAATATGAAGCCGCGCTGGATGGCTTGCTCAAGCTGTTCATCCGCAACCGCAGCTACAACGAAGGCCAGCCGCACAAGACGCTGCTGCAGGTATTTGACCTGCTGGGCAACGATCACCCGCTGGTCACCACCTATCGCCGTCGGTTGTTTGCGGCGCTTTACTAACGACACCCAGGATGTGGGAGCGAGCTCGCTCCCACAAGGTACGGGATGTCGATCAGTAGAGGCACAGTGAAGCAAAAGCCATTTCACTCGATCCAGTGATACACCGGCGTGTCGCCCTGGCTTTCCACTCTCACATTGGCGCTGTGGCGCATGCGCACCATCAGGCGTTTGCCCGCCGCCGTGCTGCCTGACAGACCTTCCAGCTGACCGAGCAGATCCGGCCCGGTCAGGTGGCCCGCCTTGTGCAGCAGATCCTGGGCGATGTCCCATACGGCGTCGTTGCGACTCGCTGCTGGCTTGACGGACGTGCTCGTTGCCGATGGTTCCTGCACCTGAGCGCCCAGCTGGATGCCCAGCCGAGCCCAATCGGATTCGTCCATTTCCACAGTCAGATCCACCGGCAGATCGCCGACAGTTCCCCGGATTCGCAGCATGAGTGTGTCCTCTGGTAGGGCGGACCGGCATCGTCCCACAGGAAATGGCGAGCTGCACGTGATCTACTGATGTCGCGCAATACTGTAGATACTCTGTTCCGGATCAAGCTTTTTGCAGATGTTTTTCGCTGAAAAGCTTGGCCGCATCGAAGTTTTCGCCGTTGCGCATGCATGCCCACAAACCTGTCAGGTATTTACGCATTACTGCGCAGATCGCCTGCATTTTGCGCTTGCCGCGGCCAACCAGCCCCTCGTAAAAACCCTTCACGTAGGGATCGCAGCGGAT
>NZ_DASVUM010000036.1:0-3302 GCF_036387035.1 Pseudomonas sp.
GGAAGTCGTCGCGATGCTGACCATTGGCGCGGCGGACATGTACGGATTGCCGGTGTCGACCACCCACGTATTGTCTTCGGGGGTGGCCGGCAGCATGGTCGCCAACGGCTCCGGGCTGCAAATGCGCACCTTGCGCAATCTCGCGATGGCATGGGTGCTGACCCTCCCCGCCGCCATCCTGCTGTCGGGCAGCTTGTACTGGCTGTTCACCCAGATTTTTTGATTTCGCAGAGTCTCCCGTACTCTCTTTCAGGCGCCTCGGCGCCTGTTTTTTTGCCCGGTGCTTTTTAGTGGGACCGGGTTCAGCCGTGAAGAGGCCTGTGTGAACACCATCAATCCTGCGGCGTGACGCCCGACGCCTTCCCGGCTGAAGCCGGTCCCACAATGCGCGCTCCAATAGGGTTCTTCGCCACTCAAGCATTCGCATCCGCCCTCGGATCCGTACAAACCGGGCATATCTCTAACGGTTATAAAAATATGGGATTCAGTTCTTTTACGGAATAAATCGAAGCCTTTATAACGGGTGCACTTGTCAAAAGCCCACTGATTCCGCTTGAAGGATTTTTCATGGATGTTTTCTGGTTTCTACCGACACACGGCGACGGCCATTACCTGGGCACGACCAAGGGCGCGCGCCCGGTCACGCTCAATTACCTGAAGCAGGTCGCGCAAGCGGCGGACGATCTGGGTTATCACGGCGTGCTGATCCCGACCGGCCGCTCGTGCGAAGACTCTTGGGTGATCGCGTCGGCGCTCGTGCCGCTGACCGAGCGCTTGCGCTACCTGGTAGCGATTCGGCCGGGGATCATTTCGCCCACCGTTTCCGCGCGCATGGCCGCGACCCTGGATCGTTTGTCCGGCGGGCGCTTGCTGATCAACGTCGTCACCGGTGGCGATCCGGACGAAAACCGCGGTGACGGCAGCTTCCTCGATCACAGTGAGCGCTACGAAGTCACCGACGAATTCCTGAAGATCTGGCGCCGCGTGTTGCAGGGCGAAGCCGTGGACTTCGAAGGCAAGCACCTGAAAGTGCAGAATGCCAAGGCCCTCTATCCGCCGATCCAGAAGCCGTATCCGCCGCTGTACTTTGGCGGCTCATCAGAGGCCGCCCATGACTTGGCCGCCGAGCAGGTCGACGTTTACCTAACGTGGGGCGAGCCTCCTGCCGCCGTGGCCGAGAAGCTGGCGGACGTTCGTGAGCGCGCCGCACGCAACGGCCGCACGGTCAAGTTCGGCATCCGCCTGCACGTGATTGTGCGTGAAACCAGCGAAGAGGCCTGGAAGGCCGCTGACACCCTGATCGAGCACATCAGCGACGACACCATCGCCGCCGCGCAAAAATCCTTCTCGCGTTTCGACTCCGAAGGCCAGCGCCGCATGGCCGCGCTGCACGATGGTCGCCGCGACAACCTGGAAATCGCCCCCAATCTGTGGGCCGGCGTGGGCCTGGTGCGGGGCGGTGCAGGCACGGCGCTGGTCGGCAATCCGCAGGAAGTCGCCGCGCGGATCAAGGAATACGCCGACCTGGGCATTGAAAGCTTCATCTTCTCCGGCTACCCACACCTTGAAGAAGCCTACCGCTTCGCCGAGCTGGTGTTCCCGTTGTTGCCTGAGCCCTATCGCAGCCTGGCAGGTCGCGGCATCACCAACCTCACCGGCCCGTTCGGCGAGATGATCGCCAACGACTTACCGCCGCAGAAGTAAGTTTCACCGCGCCCCGGGCACTCCTACAGGGATTGCCCGGTTGCTGTGCGACCGCGACAAGGAGTCCCTTCATGACCGCCAGCGTACCGTTTCAACCACAAGTGACCCCCATGCAGCTATTGACCCTACCGCCCTCGCCGGCCCTGGCCACCTCGATTCGCGCCACGGCGCAGGTGTTCGAAGACCCGAGATCCAAGGCGCTGCTGGCCCACATCGAACAAGTCGCGCCCAGTGATGCAAGTGTGCTGATCATCGGCGAAACCGGCACCGGCAAAGAACTGGTGGCCCGCCACATTCACAACCTGAGCAGCCGCCGTCATCAGCCGTTCGTGGCGGTCAACTGCGGCGCGTTTTCAGAGTCGCTGGTGGAAGCGGAACTGTTCGGCCAGGAAAAAGGCGCGTTCACCGGCGCCCTCACTGCCAAGGCCGGCTGGTTTGAAGAAGCCAACGGCGGCACGCTGTTTCTCGACGAAATCGGTGACCTGCCGCTGGCGATTCAAGTCAAGCTGCTGCGCGTCTTGCAGGAGCGTGAGGTGGTGAGGCTGGGCTCGCGCAAGAGCACGCCCATCAACGTGCGGGTGCTGGCAGCGACCAACGTGCAACTGGAACGCGCCATCAACGCCGGGCACTTTCGCGAAGACCTGTTCTATCGCCTCAATGTCGTCAACCTGGAACTGAGCACGCTGCGCGAACGGCCGGGCGACATCATGCCGCTGAGCCGCCACTTCATCGACGTCTACAGCCAGCGACTGGGTTGCGGAGCGATCCATATCAGTGCCGAGGCCGAGCACAAGCTGCGCACCTACGGCTGGCCGGGCAACATCCGCGAGCTGGAAAACGTCATTCACCATACCCTGCTGATCTGCCGCAATGGCGTGATTCAGCCCAGCGATTTGCGCCTCTCGAACCTTCGCGTCGAGCGCCAGGACGATGCATCCCCCGCCGTCGACGATTCGACTGAAGCGCTGCTGGCCCGCGCCTTCCAGCGCCTGTTCGAGGAGCAGGCCGGCGCGCTGCACGAGAAAGTCGAAGACGCCTTGCTGCGCGCAGCGTATCGCTTCAGTCATTACAACCAGGTGCACACCGCACAATTGCTCGGGTTAAGCCGCAACGTCATCCGTGCCCGTCTGATCAAGATCGGCGAACTGGCCGTCAATAAACGCCGTCCCGGTGAGCAAACCCAGGGTGAGCGGATGCTGAACTTGTCCGTATAAAACCACGGAAACGCCAGGCATGGGACTGCGTTCAACTCTGGCGCGGTCCTACGATTTCCCCTGCCACTTCGTACGCGTTAAAGGTCATCGACGTCGCCCGGTGTCGACCCATCAGCTCCCAAAAATCTCCTTCGCCCTGCTCGGTGTTCGCAAACGCGCGCTCGCAGTCAGTCTTGGATAACCATTGCACATGGCTCAGCACCCGCTGGCGGTCTTCGCTGACCTGCACGCTGGCGCGGACAAAACCTGGGTAAGTACGCGTAAACCGCTCGAAACGCTCATTAAGTGCACCGACCAGCCCTGCCTGATGGTGCGGGTCGACGGCGAACTCGACAAACTGACTGAACGGAAGATTGGCGGCTGCTGGTGTCATGAATGCTCTCC
>NZ_DASVUM010000037.1:0-23481 GCF_036387035.1 Pseudomonas sp.
GCCTTGGGCACTGAGTAATTCAATTCGACGACTAGCCGAATAGCTTCGGCCTTTTCTTCGGCGGTAACGATCCGAAATCCCATGATGCTTCCTTAGGTTGATGCTCCTACATCATGGTCCAAAACTATTGAGCCACAACAGCTTGCTGGCGAATGCGGTGGATCAGTTACAGAAATGTTGACTGACCCGGCACATTCGCCAGCAAGCCGGCTCCTACGGATTTAGAGTACTCATTGGTGTCACTGCCAATCAGCATGGATGTGCGGGAGCCCACCTGTGCAGAGGGCGGAATCTGTGACACACGTCACCTCTTCCAGCCCCTCGGAAATCTCCTACGATCTGATCAGGTCACGCCTCCGCTTCGTCTGCCGATGCGCGTTTATCGCTCATCCGCAGGAGACGCATCATGTTGCAAGGCATCAACCGGGCGCTGGCCAACACCAGCGTCAAGCTCAAACTCTCGCTGGGCTTCGGCCTGGTTCTGCTTCTGACCCTGGCCATTACGCTGACCGGCTGGCATGGGCTCGACACCATGATCGAGCGCTCGGAGTCATTAACCTCTATCGCCCAACTCAATGCCATGACCAAGGACCTGCGCGCCGAGCGCATTGTGTTTCGGGTGGAGAACACGGCTGAAAGCGCCTCGCGCGTCGTCGCCCGCATCAACGAAATCGAAGCGCATCTGATGGTGTTGCGCGAAGACGCACCTCCCGCCGACATTCTCAAGTTGCTCAACGGGCAAAGCGACACGGTACGCGCGCTCGAAGCGACCTTCGCCGACCTGACCAAGCTGTTGAGCGCCCGCGCCGACTCCCGTGCGCAGCTGGCCGTTCTGTCTGAAGAGGCAATCACGTCCATCGGCCTCGTGGAAAGCGAAGTGTTGAAAGCCGTCAGTCAGGAGCAGGACAGCAGCGAGCGTCTGGGGGAGTTCACCAACATCCAGCAATTGCGCGGGCAGGTACAAAACGCTCGCTATGAAGTCCAGGCTTATGTATTCAGCGGCAAAGAGTCCTACGAGATCGCCGCCATTACCGCCATCGACGAAGCGCTGAAGGAAGTCGAGCAGATTGCCAGCGATCAGGCCGATGGCAATGTCAGCGAGTTGCTCAACGCTCGTAAGACTCTGCTCAAGTACCGCGAGCACATGGGCCGGTTCAAAGACCTGCAAGTCGCGGTTGAGGCGGCTCAGGAGTCCATGGAGGCGCTCAGCGAGAGTCTGCTGACATCGACGGGCGAGATTACCGCCCTGCAAGGCCAGCGGCGAGATGCCGAAGCCACTCAGTCGCGGCAGACCCTCAGTGGCGTGGCCGGCCTCGCCATGCTCCTGGGCCTGTTGGCCGCGTGGCTGATTACCCAGCAAATCATCGCGCCGCTGCGGCTGACCTTGAGCGCGGCTGCACGCATCGCCAAAGGGGATTTGAGTCAGGACCTTGATGTTGGCCGTCGTGACGAGATGGGCATGCTTCAGCGCAGCATGCAGGACATGACGCTGAGCCTGCGCCAACTCATCAGCGGCATCAGCGACGGCGTGACCCAGATAGCCAGTGCGGCGGAGCAGCTGTCGGCCGTGACTGAGCAAACCAGCGTGGGCGTCAACAGCCAGAAAGACGAAACGGACTGCGTCGCCACGGCGATGAATGAGATGACCTCGACCGTCATGGAAGTGGCCCGCAATGCCGAAGAGGCCAGTGAGGCGGCGCAGCAGGCCGACCAACAGGCACGAGATGGCGACCGGGTTGTCAACGACGCCATCGCGCAAATCGAGCGTCTGGCCCTTGAGGTCAATAATTCGACGGAGGCGATGGGCAAGCTGAAGCTGGAAAGCGACAAGATCGGCGGAGTGCTCGATGTGATCAAGTCAGTATCGCAGCAGACCAATCTGCTCGCACTGAACGCCGCCATCGAGGCTGCCCGGGCGGGTGAAGCAGGACGGGGGTTTGCGGTCGTGGCCGACGAGGTGCGCGGCCTGGCGCAACGCACTCAGGAATCCACCGAGGAAATCGAAGTGCTCATCGCAGCGCTGCAAAGCGGCACCCAGCAAGTGGTCATGACCCTCGACGCAAGCCGGACGCTGACGGACAGCAGCGTCGAGCTGAGCCGACAGGCCGGCACCGCCTTGGGGCACATCACACGCACGGTATCGACGATTCAAACCATGAATCAACAGATCGCGGCGGCCGGAGAAGAACAAAGCAGCGTGGCAGAGCAGATCAACCGCAGCGTGTTGAACGTGAGGGATGTGTCAGAGCAAACCGCCGCCTCCAGCGAAGAGACCGCTGCTTCGAGCATTGAACTGGCCCGGCTGGGCGTGCAGCTGCAGGAAATGGTCGGCAAGTTTCGGGTGAGTTGAGGCGAAACGGGCTGCGACGTCGAGTTGTAGGACTGGCTTTAGCCGGGAATGCCTCTGCATTCACACCGCAGAATTAATAGCGCACGCACTGGCCTCTTTCCGGCTAAAGCCGTCCTACAGGGGAAGCGCCAACACCGATTCCCAAACAAAAACGCCGCCGAAGATTGCTCTTCGGCGGCGTTTTTGTTCAGCGCATGAATCAGACGTTGGCCAGAGCCGCGTCGTTCACATGGGTCGCTGGCTGCAGTGGCAGCAGCGGCGCATGAGGATCGGCGTCCACCGAGGCGCGCCAGGCATTGAGCCAGGCAGAGTTGCCTTCGCTCCAGACCAGCTGGTGCAACCGAGCCAGCGCAACCGGATCGCTCAGCAATTGCAGGCGTTCGTGGTTGTTCAGAAGCTCAGGGCCGCCCTTGATCGCATGACGCACACGCTCGACACGCATCCACTCGATCGGCTCGGCGTCGCGATGGCGAGATGTCGCCAAGGCACAAGCCAGTGCGTTCTGCTGTGGATCGACCACGGCGCGTACGAAGCCGTCGTTCAGCGCATGCCAGCGGTTCTCGTGGGTGTACTGATCGGTGGATACCAGCTCTTGAGGAGGAGTGTGCTCTTCCGGGATCAAGAACAGCTTGGTATCGCGCGCTTTCAGGCCCAGGTTCGTGCGGCTGGAGATCACCGACACCGGGATCGACAGCATCAACGAACCGACGATCGGCACCAGCCACCACAGGAAGCTCGGGTTCAGCCAAGCCACTAACAGCGCCCAGCAAAAGCCCAGCAGCGTCTGCGGTCCGTGACGCTTGACCGCTTCGCTCCACGGCGTCGAGTCATCATCACGCTGCGGGGAATTCCACGTTGCCGCCCAGCCCAGGAAAGCAGCCAGTACGAAGCGGGTGTGGAAGATCATGCGCACCGGAGCAAGCAGCATGGAGAACAGCATCTCCAGCAGCATCGACATGGTGACCTTGATGCGCCCGCCATAGCCCGTCGCGCCTTTGGCCCAGATCAGGATCACGCTGAGCAGCTTAGGCAGGAACAACAACACAACGGTGGTGGAGAACAGTGCGACGGCTTTCTCCGGGTGCCACTGTGGCCACAACGGATACAGCTGACGCGGCTCCATGAAGTAGGTCGGTTCCATCAGCGTGTTCACCGCCAGCAGCGCAGTGGACAGCACCAGGAAGAAGAACCACAACGGTGCCGACAGGTAGGACATCACGCCGGTCAGGAACACCGCGCGGTGCACCGGGTGCATACCTTTGACCAGGAACAGACGGAAGTTCATCAAGTTACCGTGGCACCAGCGACGGTCACGCTTGAGCTCATCCAGCAGGTTCGGCGGCAGCTCTTCATAACTGCCGGGCAGATCATAGGCAATCCAGACGCCCCAGCCGGCGCGGCGCATGAGCGCGGCTTCGACGAAGTCGTGGGACAGGATCGCACCGGCAAACGCACCCTTCCCGGGCAACGGCGCCAGGGCGCAGTGCTCGATGAACGGCTTCATGCGGATGATCGCGTTGTGGCCCCAATAGTGGGATTCGCCCAGCTGCCAGAAGTGCAGGCCGGCCGTGAACAGCGGACCGTACACACGCGTGGCGAACTGCTGCATGCGCGCATACAGCGTGTCCATGCCCGATGCACGTGGCGCGGTCTGAATGATACCGGCGTCCGGGGTTGCCTCCATCAGGCGAACCAGACTGGTCAGGCATTCGCCGCTCATTACCGAGTCAGCGTCCAAGACAACCATGTAGCGGTATTCACCGCCCCAGCGACGGCAGAAGTCATCAAGGTTACCGCTCTTGCGCTTAACGCGACGGCGGCGACGACGGTAGAAGATCTTGCCGAAGCCACCTGTTTCACGGCACACGTCGAGCCAGGCTTGTTGCTCGGCCACACAGATGTCGGTTTCGTTGGAATCGCTGAGGATGAAAAAGTCGAAACGATCCAGATCGCCCGTGGCCTTGACCGACTCGAAGGTCGCCCGCAGACCGGCGAACACGCGAGGGACGTCTTCGTTACAGATCGGCATGACCAGCGCAGTGCGAGCACCGGCTTCGATCGGCTCATTGCCCGCACTGGCACCGGAAATCCGGTACTTGTCGCGACCTGTCAGCAGTTCGAGGAAGCCCATCAGCGCCGTCCAGAAACCCGCCGATACCCAGCAGAACAGAATCCCGAACAGCAGAAGGATACTGGTCTGCAGCGCATACGGCATGACCTGTACGGCGGTCTGCCATAGGGTCTGATGACTGATCTCTTCGAACGAAACCAGCGACCAGCCTTGATACGGCAGAATGCCTTTCATGTAGAAGCCAGCCACGATGGTCTGGCCCAGCATGAGCGTCAGCAAGATGTAGCGACGGATCGAACCCACGGTGCGCCAGCGCGCCTTTGGCAGATCGCGCGGCAAGTCATCCTTGGGCGGCGGCGGGTTGGACTTCCCGGTCAGTCGACGCCAGCCACGGTGCAGGATGTTGGTCCGCCATGGCTCCGGCACGACCTTGGTGCGACGGATCGGCGGCGTGGCTTTCAGGCGCACGCGTCCGCTGGCGTCGACACTCAGCATCTCGGCCTCGTGCAGTTCGTCAGCGGTCGTCAGCGTCAGGCGGCGACCCACCGAAGCCTGGGCGGCCTCGGCAGGATCGGCGACGGTCTGCGCCGAAAGGCGCTCGTGCAGCTCAGCGAACGAGGTGCAGCTGGCAAATTCTGCCCGCTGCGCGTCGGTCATCGGCAAATGCGCCAGGTACTCGCTGAGCGACTCATTCAAGGGCTCTGGCACGGTGTGTGAATTACTCATCGGCTGGCAACTGGTAGCTCCAGGTTTCGGTCAGGACTTGTTGAATCATGGCCGGCCCCTGTTGGGTGGATGCAGCCTGTACCGCTGGCTGCGGGGTGTCTTTGCTGCCTTTGTTGGCCTTGGCGGCGTCGCCCAGTGCGGCTTCAGGCTTGGACGCCTCATCCGACTTGGCTTCGGCTACTTTGGCGGCATCGGCAGGCTTGGCGGCGTCCGCCTTGGCTACGTCTTTGCCATCGGTTTTAGGGCCTTTGGCTTCCTTCGGATCACCGGCTTTCAAGGCGTCGGTTTTGACGATTTCAGCTTTCTCGTCCTTCGGTGCAGCAACGATTGGCGCAGCAGCAACAGCCGCTTTGGCGTCAGCCTTGGCAGCCGGCTTCTTGTCTGACTTGTCAGCCGTGATGACGGCTGGCTCCTTGCCCGGTTCGGCAGGGGTTTCGCGCAGCAGGTAGGCGCGCATTTCAACCGACTTGCCCGGATCCTTGACCTTCAGGCGCAGCGTCAGACGCCAGCCTTTGGTCACCGGGTTGTAGCGCAGGTTGTTCTCCACCAGATCAGTGTTGTCATCGGTGATGACCTGACTGCGGATCGAAGGATCTTCACCCAGCTTGGCCAGTGTCGGGCCAACGAAATCAACCAGGTAGGCAACGCTGCCATCCGGCTGACGGATCAGGTTCGATTGCTTCACGTCACCGGTGGAGCGCAGGGTCTGCTTGACCCAGCCCAGGTCTGGCGAGTGAATGGCATCCTCATCCATTGTCCAGTGCAGGCGATAGTTGAAGTCGATCGGCTGACCCGGCTCTGGTTGGGTTTCCGGCTTCCAGAAGGCAACGATGTTGTCGTTGGTTTCGTCAGCAGTCGGGATCTCTACCAGGTCGACGGTGCCTTTGCCCCAGTCACCCTTCGGCTCGATCCAGGCGCTTGGACGCTTGTCATAGCGGTCGTCCAGGTCTTCGTAATGGCTGAAGTTGCGGCCACGTTGCAACAGACCGAAACCGCGCGGGTTCTCGACCGAGAAGCTGCTCACGGCAAGGTGTTTAGGGTTGTTCAGCGGACGCCAGATCCACTCGCCATTGGCCGCCTGGATCGACAAACCGCTGGAGTCGTGCAGCTCGCGACGGTAGTTGAGGACTTTCGACGGCTGGTTCGCACCGAACAAATACATGCTGGTCAGCGGCGCAACGCCCAGTTTGCCGACCTTGTCACGCAGGTACATGCGCGACTGCACATCCACCAGTGTGTTGGTGCCAGGACGCAGTGTCAGCTTGTACGCGCCAGTGGCGCGAGGAGAGTCGAGCAAGGCGAAGATGACCAGATGGTTGTCATCCGGGTTCGGCTTCTCGATCCAGAATTCGGTGAAACGAGGGAATTCCTCGCCCGACGGCATGGCCGTGTCGATCGCCATACCGCGCGCAGACAGACCATAAACCTGACCCTTACCGATTACGCGGAAGTAGCTCGCGCCCAGCATGGTCATGATTTCGTCTTGCTTGTCGTCTTTGTTGATCGGGTAAGTGACGCGGAAACCGGCGTAGCCCAGGTTCTCGGTCGACCGCGGATCGAACTTCACGTCACCGAAGTCGAAGCGACTCGGGTCGTACTTGATTTCGTTGACGGAATTGGCGGTCACTTCGTTGATCTTGACCGGCGTATCGAAGTGCATGCCCTGATGGTAGAACGAGACCTTGAACGGGGTCTTGTCATTGGCCCATTCGGCTTTGTCTTGCAGGAAGCGGATCTTTTGATAGTCCGCGAACTTCATGTCGCGGAATTCGGCCGGAAGATTGCTCTTCGGCGCGGTGAATTTCTGTCCGGCCAGATCTTTGGCCTTTGTCGCCACGTCGTCTAGATCGAACGCCCAGAGCTGACTGGCGCCGAACAGACAAAACAAAGCCGACCCTGCCAGCAGCGCGCTGCGAAAGCGCCCGCCCGGGTTCTTTGGTGCATTACATGGACTAACAATCACGAGCAACCCTCGCCGAAAACAGATGAAGAAACCAACGGCCAGCTATCAAATGCCGGGTTGGCGAGCATTGTTCCGACTCCAAAAGGGGCCAATGATTCCCCAAGCGGCGTCGGACCAGTCTGCGTTTAACCGATTTGTCGGGCCCAGGCCCGTCTTTGTAGCGCGCGATTATCCAGTAGCTCGCGTTACAACGCATCAGGTGACACAAACTATTTATTGCGTGTGAAGCAGGTAAATCCGGGGCCACCAAACAGACCGGGCTGTTCACGTCTCCAGCAAAAATGTCACGGGGCCATCATTAATGAGGTGAACCTGCATATCCGCACCAAACTGGCCCGTTTCCACCGTCGCGTGAGAGGTTTTGGCCTTCGCTGCCAAGTACTCGAACAACTCGGCGCCCAGTGCCGGGGGCGCGGCTTTTGAAAAGCTCGGCCGCATCCCGCTTTTGGTATCGGCCGCCAGTGTGAACTGAGAGACCAGCAGCAACCCGCCCTTAACGTCAGTTAGCGAGAGGTTCATCTTTGCGTCGGCGTCACTGAATACCCGGTAGTTAAGCAGCTTGTGCAACATCTTGTCGGCGCTGGCCGTCGTGTCTTGAGGCTCGATGCCAATCAGGACCATTAACCCCCGATCAATCGCGCCAATGGTCTGGCCGGCAACGTCGACGCGCGCTTGGCATACGCGCTGAAGCAAGGCTTTCATTCAGGCCTCTTCAGGCGGTAGATCCAGCAAACGCCGCGCCACTTCTGACGCCGCGCGCACCAGCGCATCAGTGATACCCGGCTCGGACGCCGAGTGACCCGCGTCACGGATGACCTGAAGCTCACTGTTCGGCCATGCCTGATGCAGCTCCCAGGCGTTGTCCAGGGTGCAGATCATGTCGTAGCGGCCATGCACGATAATGCCCGGCAGATGGGCAATCTTCGGCATGTCGCGAATCAGCTGGTTCTCTTCCAGAAACCCGCCGTTGGTGAAGTAGTGGCATTCGATCCGTGCAATGGACAGCGCACGATGGGGCTCGGTGAAGCGATCAACCACCTGCGGGTTCGGACGTAACGTGGCAGTGCGCCCTTCCCAGGTCGACCAGGCTTTGGCGGCGTGCATCTGTGCAATCTGATCGCTGCCGGTAAGGCGTTTGTGAAAGGCGCCGAGCACGTCGCCGCGCTCGTCCGGCGGAATCGGCGCCATGTAGTCCTGCCAGTAATCCGGGAACAGGCGGCTCGCGCCTTCCTGATAAAACCACTTGATGTCCTGCGGCCGGCTCAGAAAGATGCCGCGCAAGATCAGTGCGTGAACCCGATCGGGGTGCTTCTGCGCGTAGGCCAGAGAAAGCGTCGAACCCCACGAGCCGCCGAACACGACCCACTTGTCGATGCCCAGATGGGTGCGGATGCGCTCAAGGTCATCGACCAGATGCCAGGTGGTGTTGTTTTCCAGGCTGGCGTGTGGCGTAGAACGGCCGCAACCGCGCTGATCGAAGGTGATGATGCGATAGAGGTTCGGATCAAAATAGCGACGACTCTGTGCATCGCATCCCGAACCCGGCCCGCCGTGAATGAATACAACAGGCAGGCCATCTGGCGAGCCGCTTTCATCGACATACAGCACATGCGGCTCTTCCACCGCCAGATCGTGCCGGGCGTAAGGTTTGATCTGCGGGTACAAAGTCTGCATAGGTGCTCCAAAGTCCGATTCGGGGGCTGCGGTGTATCTGCCGTGGGGCATCATAAACCCGAATCGGCGAATGAACATGCTTGCCTGATTCGGGCCAACTGTTATGCCTTGTTTCACCGCCGTTTAGCGGTCGCGGGCCAGTAAAAGCAAGACCCAGGCCGGGAGTGGAACGATCAATGCAAGCCTTCTGCGGATACTGGGGAAAGCGCCAGAGATTTGCCGCCGATATGCAATGACGGCGAACCGAGGTGGCTTGGTTGAGTCGAACCGAGGGTCGTGCAGCCGCGTATTTCTCACCCGACCGGGAGGAAATAACCAATGACACGCCCTACAGTCAACCCACCCATTCAATCGTCAAACCAACTTGAGGTCGTACCCGATGTCTCCGGAACCCAACGTTCGTGACGCTGAAGTGGCAGCCTTCCGGGAAGCCGTGCTGAACAAACTCGAGTATGCAGTCGGTAAAGATCCCGACCATGCTTTCGACCATGACTGGTTCATGGCAATCGCTCTGGCGACTCGCGACAAAATGGCCGAGCGCTGGATGAACCACACGCGCTACGTCTACCGGCAGGAAAAGAAGCGCGTCTATTACCTCTCGCTCGAGTTCCTGATCGGCCGCCTGATGTTCGACAGCCTGAGCAACCTTGGCATCCTCGACACCGCCCGCGAAGCCTTGAAAGGCCTGAACGTCGATCTGGAGCAGATTCGTTCCCTGGAGCCGGACGCTGCATTGGGTAACGGCGGTCTGGGCCGTCTGGCCGCGTGCTTCATGGAAAGCATGTCGACCCTCGGCATCGCCGGTCACGGCTATGGCATTCGTTACGAGCATGGCCTGTTCCGTCAGGCCATCGTCGATGGCTGGCAGCAGGAGCAAACCGAGAACTGGCTGGACTTTGGTAACCCATGGGAATTCGAACGCCCTGAAGTCATTTACCAGATCGGTTTCGGCGGCAGCGTGCAGCCTCTGCTAGATGCTGCTGGCGCCCCGGTGCTCGATGCCTCGGGTGAAACCCGTCAGGTCTGGAGCGCAGGCGAAACCGTCCGGGCGATCGCTTACGACACCCCGGTTGTGGGCTGGCGCGGCAAAGCGGTGAATACGCTGCGGCTTTGGCGTGCACGTGCGGTGGAAGATTTGCATCTGGAACGCTTCAACGCCGGCGACCACGTCGGTGCGGTGGCGGAAGTGGTACGGGCAGAAAGTATCTCCCGCGTCCTCTATCCAAACGACAGCACCGAAGCGGGCCAGGAACTGCGCCTGCGTCAGGAATACTTCTTCGTCTCGGCGTCGCTGCAGGATTTGCTGCGCCGCCACAAGAACATGGGCTACAGCATCAGCAGCCTGCCGGAGCACGCAGCGATCCAGATGAACGACACGCACCCGTCGATCGCTGTAGCGGAGCTGATGCGCGTCCTCATCGACCTGCACGACGTGGAGTGGGACGAGGCCTGGCGCATCACCGTCGGCACCTTGGCCTACACCAACCACACGCTGCTGCCTGAAGCACTGGAAACCTGGTCCGTCGGCCTGATGGAGCGGATGCTGCCGCGCCACATGCAGATCATTTACATGATCAACGCTCAGCACATCGACAAGGTTCGCCAAGACTTCAAAGATGACCCTGCGTTGTTCGACCTGCTGCGCGCGGTCTCGCTGATCGAAGAAGACAACGGCCGTCGCGTGCGCATGGGCAACCTGGCGTTCCTCGGCTCGCACAGCGTGAACGGCGTGTCGGCGCTGCACACACAACTGATGCGCAAAACCGTCTTCGCCCATCTGCACAAGCTGCACCCGGACCGCATCAACAACAAAACCAACGGCATCACCTTCCGCCGCTGGCTGTTCCAGTCCAACCCGCAATTGACGTCCATGCTGGTCAACGAGCTAGGCGAGCAAGTGCTCGACAACCACGAGACCGCGCTGCTGAAACTGGAACCGCTGGCCGACGATGCACGATTCCAGCAGGAATTTGCCGCTCAGCGTCTGCAGAGCAAGCAGGCTCTGGCTACGATCATCCAGGAACGCCTGGGTATCGTGATCAACCCCGAGGCGATGTTTGACGTACAGGTCAAGCGTATCCACGAGTACAAGCGTCAGTTGCTGAACCTGTTCCACACTGTGGCGCTGTATCAGGCCATGCGGGCCGATCCGAGCACCGACTGGGTGCCGCGCGTGAAGATCTTCGGCGGCAAGGCGGCAGCCAGCTACCACTCGGCCAAGCTGATCATCAAACTGACCAACGACATCGCGCGCACGGTCAACAATGACCCTACGCTGCGCGGCCGTCTGAAAGTCGTGTTCATGCCCAACTACAACGTCAGCCTGGCGGAAAGCATTATTCCGGCGGCGGATTTGTCGGAGCAGATTTCCACGGCAGGTCTGGAAGCGTCCGGCACCAGTAACATGAAATTCGGCCTCAACGGCGCGCTGACCATCGGCACGCTCGATGGCGCCAACGTGGAGATGAGCGAGCAGGTCGGTCTGGAGCACATGTTCATCTTCGGCATGACCGCGCAGGAAGTCGAAGCGCGCAAGCATGCCGGTGAGTTCAACGCGCATCAGGACATCGCCGCGTCCGGGCGCTTGAATGACGTGCTGCAAGCGATTCGGGGCGGGGTCTTCTCGCCGGATGATCCGTATCGTTATGCCGGGCTGATCGATCAGCTGATCAACTACGACCGTTTCTTCGTCTGCGCTGACTTTGAGTCGTACTGGCACGCACAGGCCAAGGTGGAAGCGCGTTGGCACGATTCGAAAGAATGGTGGCGCTCGGCAGTGCTCAACACGGCGCGCATGGGCTGGTTCTCTTCGGACCGGACCATCCGCGAGTACGCGACTGAAATCTGGAACGCGCTGGACTAAGCGCCTGCTGGTGATCGTTTCCTCCCGGAAACGATCACCGCCGAATGGCGTGCGCGTCCCGCCTGAAGTCTGGCTTGATCGTGTACGGCTTCGATTGTGACGACCGGCTTGATGTCAAACCTAGACTTGTATGAGCCGGCTTGCTGGCGAACGCGTTGGTTCAGCTGCCTGAGAGGTGACTGGCCTGCCGGGTTCGCCAGCAAGCCGGCTCCTACAGATCAGGATTTAACCGTAGGGTCAGGATCTAACCGTAAGATTAGGGTTCAACCGTAGGATCAGCCACCAACCGTGGTTCCAGCCTCCAACCGGTGGATGTATCAAAACGCTTGGTCTGTTTTGAGCCGGGTGCATCGGCGACACAATTCTCCTCCCCAACACAAAATGTTTCCCCTTTCCTGACGCCCGATATACTTTCCGCCATCGCCGTTGATCGGCCGAAAAGGGATGTCGTCGCGTGCAATGGATTCTTCTGCTGGCCGGTCTGGTAATCGGGGCGCTTCTTGATGAGTCGCTGATGGGCGGCGCTGTCGGTGCGGTCGTTGGTCTGGCCGCAGGCTTGAGCTTTCGCCTGACCGCGTTGAGCCGTGAGGCGGCCGTGCAAAAAGCCGAACTCGCCAGGACCCGGCTCGACCTCGACGCCATACAACAACGCCTGAGCCAGCTCGACTCCGCCGCCGCTCAATCACCGGATGCGCCCGTGTCGGCGCCCCTGAATGTGCAGCCCATTGCAGACGACGGTCCGGAATTGCTGTGGGATCTTCCGAATCTCGAACCGGTCACCGCGCCGACGGACGACACGCAATGGCGACGGCCCGAGCCAGCGACATCGCCGGTCACCCCAAGCTACGCGCACGCCTCTGATGCTCAGCCCGCACCCTCCCAACCCAATCTGTTCGACAGCGCCTTGCTGCGCGCGCAGAACTGGCTGCTGGGTGGCAACACTGTGCTGCGGGTCGGTGTGGTGCTGCTGTTTCTTGGCCTTGCGTTTCTGCTGCGCTACGCCACCGAAGGCATGGCCGTTCCGATTGAGGCCCGTTACGCCGGCGTCGCCGTGGCAGCGCTGGCGTTGCTGGGCCTGGGTTGGTGGCTGCGTGAGCGTAATGAATCCTTCGCGCTGATGCTCCAGGGGACCGGCGTCGCGGTGCTGTACCTGACGGTGTTCGCCGCCATGAAAGTGCACACGCTGCTTGCCACGGGCATGGCGTTCAGCCTGTTGGTGGCGGTCACTGTTTTTTCGGCCATTCTTGCCGTCACGCAAAACGCCCTCGCTCTGGCCTGCGTCGCCGCGCTGGGCGGGTTCGCCGCGCCGCTGCTGACGTCCTCGGGTGAGGGCAGTCACGTCGCCCTGTTCAGTTATTTCGCCCTGCTCAACGCGGGTATTTTCGCCATCGCATGGTTCAAAGCCTGGCGCCCGCTGAACCTGATCGGCTTCATCGGCACCTTCGGCATCGGTTTCGCCTGGGGCATGGACGCCTACACGCCCGAGCTGTTCTGGAGCACCGAGCCCTTCCTGATTCTGTTCTTCCTGATGTACCTGGCAATCGGCCTGCTGTTCGCCCGCCGCAAGCTGCAAGAGCACGCAGCCGGGCCCGAGGATGACAGCCGGGCAGCCACCTTGCGCTGGTCGGCGCGCCAGACCCATTACGTCGATGGCAGCCTGTTGTTCGGGACGCCCGTCGTCGGCTTCGGCCTTCAGTACGCGCTGATCCAGCATCTGGAATTTGGCGCTGCGTTTAGCGCATTGGCGCTTGGATTGCTGTACATGGGCATCGCCCGATTGCTGGCCGGGCGCGCACCGGGACGGGCGTTGCTGCTGGTGGAAACGTGCGTTTCGCTGGGCGTGGTGTTCGCGACGCTGGCGATTCCCCTCGCCCTTAGCGCGCAGTGGACAACTGTCGCCTGGGCGGTCGAAGGCGCTGCGGTGTTCTGGTTGGGCATGCGCCAGAACCGCCTGCTGGCGCGGGGATTCGGCTTGCTCCTGCAACTGGGCGCCGGGATCGCATTTTTGGGCGTGGTCGGTCGCTGGTATGTGCCGAACTTCAACCACGGCGACTTCTGGACGCCGCTGATCATCGCCCTCGCCGGTCTCGTCAGCGCCTTCACCGTGGAACGCATCGGCACGTTGCGTCTGTCGCTGAGCGAGCGTTTCCTGCAACCGGTGTTGTTGATCTGGGGCGCGCTGTGGTGGTCCGCAGCACTGTGCGTCAGCACCCATTACGTGCCGGGAGCAGCCGAATTCTCGACGTTATTGCTGCTGGGCGCTGTCAGCGTCGGACTGTGGACAGTTGCCGCCCTGCGCTTGAACTGGAACGGTATCGCCCAACTGTCGACGCTGCTGATGCCCCTGAGCGCGGTGTTGCTTGCGCTGATGAGCTTCAATGCCTATTACAACCCCGCTGCACACTGGGGCTGGCTGGGCTGGATCACGGTGTTTGCAATTCATCTGTGGTCATTGAAACGCCTCGACAGCAGGTTGCTTGCGCGCCTGCGCAGTGCCGCCCACGTCATCGGCTGCTGGCTGATCATCATCGTGCTCTCGCTGCAACTGCGTTACGCATTGCTGATGCTGTCGGAGTCGTATAACGCCTGGCGCTGGCTGGGCTGGGCGCTGCTGCCGAGTCTGTATTTGCTGGCCACAACGGCATCGCGTACGTGGCCCTGGCCTGTCGGCGCATACCCGCGCGAGTACCGCGTCTGGGCGGCGGCGCCACTGGCCGCATTGATGCTCGGCTGGTTCTGGCTGGCGAACGGATTCAGCGAAGGCGCTGCAGATCCCCTGCCCTACCTTCCGCTGCTGAATCCGCTGGAACTTGGCTTGCTGATCACCCTGACAGGGGTTTTCAGCTGGACCCGCCAGCAATTGCCGCAGCTGGGCGTCAGCGAGAGCCGCGCTCAAAAAGCGGCGCTGCTCATCGCGGGCGCATCGTTGTTCGCGCTCATTACTGCCATGGTCTTGCGCACCGCCCATCACTGGGCCGGTGTGGCCTGGTACCCCGAGGCGCTGTTCGAATCGATGCGCGTGCAAGCCGGGCTTTCCATCGTCTGGACGCTGATGGCCCTGGCGCTGATGATCGGCGGACACCTGCGCGCTCGCCGTGACCTCTGGATCGCCGGCGCCGCGCTGATTGGTGTCGTTGTGGCCAAACTGTTCTTCGTCGAGCTGAGCAATCGCGGCGGCCTGGAGCGCATCATTTCCTTCATCGGGGTTGGCGTTCTGTTGCTGGTGGTAGGATATTTCGCGCCCTTGCCGCCCCGGCATCCGGCGCCAGGTAAGGGTGTAACCGATGCCGACGCTGCGGACCCGGTATCGAAATGAAGCACACAAGGAGTGTTCAGTTGAGTCGTCAGTTCGTCATGAAAGCCGCCCTGCTCGTCCCGTTGCTGGGCGCCATGCTGTGCGTGTCCACGCTCAGTCGAGCGGAAGATCTGCCGGATGATTTCAGCACTCACGCGCCCTTGACCGTGGGCGGTGAAGGCCCTTGGTATCGGCTGGAACTGCCGCTCGGCGTGCAGTTGAACGCGCGTCAGAGCAACCTCAACGACGTGCGTGTTTTCAACGCGGACGGTCAGGCCCAGCCCTACGCAATCACACAAAGCCCGTCCCAGCGCGCAGCCGACGCAAGCCCTGTCCCGGTGAAGTGGTTCCCCCTCTACAACAGCGATGGCGCCAAAGACATCGAGCCGAAAATCCGTGTGGAACGTACGCCCAACGGCACGCTGGTGGAGGTTCAGCCCCAGGGTGAGATCGAGGCCGGTGAAGAGATCCTGCGTGGCTGGCTGCTGGATACCAGCGCGATCAACGCGCCGCTGGACCAACTGATTCTTGACTGGAGCAGCGAGCGCGACGGGTTTCAGCGGTTCAGCATCGAGGCCAGCGACGACCTGCAACACTGGCAGCGCTGGGGCGAAGGTCAAGTGGCGAGGCTCTCATTCGCAGAAGAACGGGTCGAGCAGCGGGTGGTTAATCTGCCCGGTCGCAGCGCGCGGTATGTGCGCCTGCTGTGGCAGTCGCCGCAGTCCGCGCCGACGCTGGATGCGGTGGAGCTGATCAGTACGCAACCCGGCGTGCTGCCGTTGAGCTGGTCGCCGGCAATCAAGGGGCGCGTCGAAAAGCCCGGCGTGTATGTGTGGCAACTCCCGGTGGCCCTGCCGCTGGAACGCATGCGGGTCGATATTGCGCAGCCCAACAGCCTCGCGCCCGCCACGCTGTACGGGCGACGCGACGGCAACGCGCCTTGGCAGTTGATCGACAACGGGCTGCTTTACCGGCTCAGCCAGAACGGTCAGGACGTCGTGCAGGACGAAATGGAGCTGCCGGGCAACGTCGTGCAGCAGCTCAAACTTGAGGTCGACGATCGCGGCGGTGGCTTGGGCAAAGACGCGCCGACGCTGAGTTTTGCCGTACGCGCCACGCAGCTGGTTTTTCTCGCACGAGGCGCGCCGCCCTACAGCCTGGCCGTCGGCAACGCCACGGTGAGAAGCGCGGCACTGCCCTTGTCGACGCTGATCCCTGGCGTCAGCCCCGAGAAACTGGCGGCGCTGGGCAGCGCGTCCATGGCGTCCACACCGGCTGTGCCGGCGGAGGCGCCTGCGCCCGTGCAAGCCAGCAGCCCTGACATGAAGCGCATCGGCTTGTGGGCCGTGCTCATACTGGGCGTGGTTTTTCTGGCATGGATGGCGCTTGGCACGCTGCGCGGGCCTCGTAGTAGCAAATGACCCAAAACAAGTGCCAACCGCGCGCCAAATAATAATTGTCGGTGTGATGACGCTGAATCGATACGGGATCGAAAAAATTGCAGACGATGGCTGCCATTTCTTCACTCTGATAGCGCTAGGCTTATGTAGCCCGTGAACTCAATCACTACCTGACCGGTCTGACAGGCAGTATTAAATTTCCGCTCACGCTAGACTGTGCGCGTTTTTATCCCCCATTTTCGGAGCTATCCATGTCCCGCGTTACCTTGAGTCGTTATCTGATCGAGCAGACCCGCACCAACAACACCCCTGCCGATCTGCGCTTTCTGATTGAAGTGGTGGCGCGTGCGTGCAAGGAGATCAGCCACGCGGTGTCCAAAGGCGCTCTGGGCGGCGTGCTCGGCAGCATGGGCACCGAAAACGTGCAGGGCGAAGTGCAGAAGAAACTGGACGTCATGTCCAACGAGATTCTGCTCGAAGCCAATGAATGGGGTGGCCACCTGGCCGGTATGGCGTCCGAAGAAATGGACAACGCCTACCAGATTCCCGGCAAATACCCGAAGGGCGCCTACCTGCTGGTATTCGACCCACTGGACGGTTCCTCCAACATCGACATCAACGCGCCGGTCGGCACGATCTTCTCGGTGCTGCGATGCCCGAACGAGTACCTGAGCCAGAACGAAGCGCTGAACGAAAAAGCCTTCCTGCAACCAGGCACCCAGCAAGTGGCGGCGGGTTATGCCATCTACGGCCCACAGACCATGCTGGTGCTGACCCTGGGTGACGGCGTGAAAGGTTTCACACTGGACCGCGAGATGGGCAGCTTTGTCCTCAGCCACGAAGACATTCAGATTCCGGAGTCCACTCAGGAATTCGCCGTCAACATGTCCAACCAGCGCCACTGGGAAGCCCCCGTCAAGCGCTACGTCGAAGAGCTGCTGGCGGGCGAAGACGGTCCGCTGAAGAAGAATTACAACATGCGTTGGGTCGCGGCCATGGTTGCCGACGTACACCGCATCCTGACCCGTGGCGGTCTGTTCATGTACCCGCGCGATTCCCGCGAGCCTTCCAAGCCGGGCAAGCTGCGCCTGATGTATGAAGCCAACCCGATGTCGTTCCTGGTTGAACAAGCCGGCGGCGCGTCAACCGACGGCCATCAGCGCATCCTCGACATCCAGCCGGAAGGCCTGCACCAGCGGGTCGCCGTCTTCCTGGGTTCGAAGGAAGAAGTCGAACGCGCGACGGCGTATCACAAGCAATAACGTCCCAAATGGCCGCCTCTGGCGGCCATTTCTTTTCTCGATTCAGCGCTGATTGGCGCATCGGAGAGGGGATGCTTATTTGTAGGAGCCGGCTTGCTGGCGAAGGCTTAGGGACAGCCATACAGTCGGTGACTGGCCCATCGCGTTCGCCAGCAAGCGGCTCCTACACAAAAGCGGTGAGCGCTGATTCGGCGCTGCACCTCGACGGCGGACACCAGATGTCGCGACGTTGCTCTCACTCTTCTACCAAGGGGCTCCATCTCATGTCTTTGCGCTCTCTAGCAGTGTTGTCGTTCTGCGTATTGCTGGCGGCCTGTAGCAAGGTCAATCAGGAAAACTACTCGAAAATCTCGGCCGGCATGTCCAAGGCACAGGTTGAGCAATTGCTCGGCAGCCCTACCGAATGCTCCGGCGCATTGGGGATGTCCAGCTGCACCTGGGGCGATGCGAAGACGTTTATCAGCGTCCAGTACGCCGCCGACAAGGTCGTGCTGTTTTCCGGGCAGGGCCTTAAATGATCATTCGTCAGGCACTGAAATTCGGCGCTGTCGCGTTGGCCGCATTGTGGATCAGCGCCTGCGCAGTGAAGCCTGAAAGCGAATCCATGGCGCCGAAGACGGTCGATCATGTCGACCTCAAGCGTTACCAGGGCACATGGTACGAAGTGGCGCGGCTGCCGATGTTCTTCCAGCGCAACTGCGCGCAGTCCGAAGCGCATTACACGCTGAAGGACGACGGGAACATTGCCGTCACCAACCGCTGCCGGACAATCGAAGGCAAGTGGGAGCAAGCAACCGGGACGGCATCGCCGCAGATTCAGGGCAAGACCGACAAGCTGTGGGTTGTGTTCGACAACTGGTTCTCGAACATTTTCCCGGGGCTCGCAAAGGGTGACTACTGGGTGCTGTACGTAAGCCCCGACTACAAGGTAGCGCTGGTCGGTAGCCCAAGCCGCAAGTTCTTGTGGCTGCTGTCGCGCACCCCTCATGTGCCGGATTCGGTGCGCAACGAGCTGCTGATGCGAGCGCAGCAGCAAGGTTATGACACCACCAAACTGATCTGGCGGGTGGTGGATTCAAAAGTAGGCAAGGCGGCAGACTGACCTGTTCAGGTGATCAACCCGTCGGGCCGTTCACTGCAACTGCATCAGCCCAGCAGGTCCCGCAATACCTGAGCGAAGGCGTGGCTGCTCTGCGCTTCATCAGCATGATGGCCGTCGCGGATCACCCAGCGGCCATTGACCATGACGTCCTTGATCTGACGATCACTCCCGGCGAACAACCAACGGTTGAGAATGCCGTCGCCGGACGCGGTCGCCAGATACGGGTCGTTGCCGTCCAGCACCAGCCAGTCGGCTCGTTTGCCCACTTCCAACGCGCCTACCGGTTGCCCCATCGCTTGCGCACCGCCCACCAGCGCCGCGTCGTAAAGGGTACGGCCGACCATTGGCTGGTCTGGCCGATACAAGCGATTACGACGTTGATCGCGCAGACGCTGGCCGTATTCAAGCCAGCGCAGCTCTTCGACCACGCTTAGCGACACATGGCTGTCAGAGCCGATGCCCCAGCGGCCGCCCTGCGCGATGTAATCCACCCCCGGGAATATCCCGTCGCCCAGGTTTGCTTCGGTGGTCAGGCAGAGTCCTGCGACCGCACGACTTTTCGCCATCAACGCCACTTCGGCCGGCTCGGCGTGGGTCGCGTGAACCAGGCACCAGCGCGCATCCACATCGACGTTCTCATAGAGCCACTGCAAAGGCCGGCGGCCGCTCCAGCTCAGGCAGTCGTCGACCTCCTTCTGCTGCTCGGCGATATGAATGTGAATCGGGCAGTGCGAATCGCTGGCGGCCGTCACGTCGCTGATCTGCTGCGGGGTTACGGCACGAAGCGAATGAAAGCACAGCCCCAGCGCCTGGGCGGGTTGCGCACTGATGACAGGCTTGAGACGGGACTGCAAATCCAGGTAACTGTCGGTGCTGTTGATGAACCGGCGCTGGCCTTCGTTGGGGGTCAAGCCCCCAAAACCGGAATGGCTGTAGAGCACCGGCAGCAAGGTCATGCCGATGCCGACCGAACTCGCCGCCTGACTGACCTGCAGCGCCAGCTCGGCGGGGTCGGCGTAGGGCTTGCCGGTGGTGTCCTGATGGACGTAGTGGAATTCGGCAACCGAGGTAAAACCGCCCTTGAGCATTTCGATGTACAGCTGCCGCGCGATCACCCCCAACTGCTGCGGACTGATTTGCCCGACGAGGCGATACATCAGGTCGCGCCAGGTCCAGAAACTGTCATTGGGGTTGCCGGCTACTTCTGCGAGCCCGGCCATGGCCCGCTGGAAAGCGTGGGAGTGCAGGTTGGGCATGCCTGGCACGACCGGTCCGTTGAGCACCTCGGCGCCACCGCGTTCGGCGTCGGCCTGCACCTGGCTCAGCAGGCCATCAGCGTCGACCTCAAAACGAACGTTAGTGGCCCAGCCTGAAGGCAATAACGCGCGCTCGGCAAAGAAAACGGACATGGCTCGGCACCCCTTGCGTGAAATTGTCTATACATATACAGACGTTTATACGGCCGGTAAACTGCGCCGCGCTTGTCGGCACATGTGTTAATGGTTAGCGTGGACGCTGTAACCTCTTTCGCCTGAATAACGCCATAACAAGGATCTCTCTGTGCCGACTCCGCCTGCCCATTTGCCGCTGGCCTCCCATATGGGTGACAGTCCGGCGCCGCTCTACGCCAGGGTGAAGCACATGATCACCCAGCAGATTCAGAACGGCACCTGGCCGCCGCACCACCGCGTGCCGTCCGAGAGCGAACTGGTGACGCAGCTGGGTTTCAGCCGCATGACCATCAATCGTGCCCTGCGCGAGATGACCGCCGAAGGACTGTTGGTGCGCATGCAGGGCGTCGGCACTTTCGTCGCCGAACCCAAGACGCAGTCGGCGCTGTTTGAAGTGCATAACATTGCCGACGAAATCGCCGCTCGCGGGCACGCCCACACCTGTCAGGTGATCATCCTCACCGAAGAAGCCGCCGGCTCCGAACGCGCACTGGCGCTCGACATGCGTGAAGGCCAGCGGGTGTTTCATTCGCTGATTGTGCATTTTGAAAACGACATTCCCGTGCAAATCGAGGACCGTTTCGTCAACGCCCTCGTCGCGCCGGATTATCTCCAGCAGGACTTCACCCAACAAACGCCGTACGCCTACCTTTCCCAGGTCGCGCCGCTGACCGAGGGCGAGCACGTGGTCGAAGCGATCCTCGCCGAACCCGACGAATGCAAATTGCTCCAGATTGAAAAAGGCGAGCCCTGTCTGCTGGTGCGTCGGCGCACCTGGTCCGGCCGCCAACCGGTGACAGCCGCCCGCCTGATCCACCCCGGCTCACGCCACCGCCTGGAAGGACGCTTCAGCAAATGACTCAACTGACTCTTCTGCGCGCCGCTGAATACCCGCGCATGCCGTGGAAAAACGGTGGCGGCAGCACCGAGGAAATCGCTCGCGATGCCGGCGAGGGCCTGGAAGGTTTCGGCTGGCGACTGTCGATTGCCGACATCGCCGAGTCGGGCGGCTTTTCAGCGTTCGCCGGTTATCAGCGCATCATCACGGTGCTGCAAGGCGCAGGCATGACGTTGAACATTGATGGCAAAGACAGCGAGCCGCTGCTGCCTTCCGACCCGTTTGCGTTCAGTGGCGGCAGTGCGGTGACTTGCACATTGCTCGACGGACCGATCCGCGACTTCAACCTGATCTACTCGCCAAGCCTCTATCGCGCGCGCCTGCAATGGATCGACGTGATGCACCCGCAGCGGTTTTTCAGCTCGGCAGAGGTGTTCGTGGTGTTCAGCGCCGCAGAGCAGATGGCCGCCAACATCGGCGAACACCCGCCGCAGTTGCTGGAAAAACACGACTGCCTGCAACTGGATAACACCGCAGGCTCGCTGCTGGAGGTCGTGCTCTATGCGCCACGTGCCAGCCGCGTTGGCGTGATCGAGTTGTCGCGCATCTGACCCTCGCCGCCTGAGACCCTTCGCCCTGTGGTAACTTGCGCTTTTTTCGCCAGCACACAGGGACGACCATGACGACGCTCAACGACAATAAAGAAAGCCCCCGAGCCCTCGCCATTCTTGCCAGTTTTCTTTCATCGGAATCGGCAGGCGGCCTCGTGCTGATGGGCGCTGCCCTCGCAGCCATCCTCGTCGCCAACTCCCCCCTCGCCCCTTCGTATTTCGCCGCACTGCACAGTGTCTGGGGCGGGTTGTCGATCGAGTTGTGGATCAACGACGGGCTGATGGCGATCTTCTTTTTGATGGTAGGTCTGGAAATCAAGCGCGAAGTCCTGGCCGGTGGTCTCGCCAGTTGGGGTCAGCGCGCGCTCCCCGGTTTCGCGGCAGCGGGCGGCATGCTGGTGCCGGCGCTGATCTACATCGGGGTCAACATGGGCAACGCCGAAACCCTGAGCGGCTGGGCGATCCCTGCGGCCACGGACATCGCCTTCGCCCTCGGCGTGCTCTCGTTGCTGGGCAAGCGTGTGCCGACATCGTTGAAGGTGTTTCTCGCCGCGCTGGCGATTCTCGATGACCTGGGCGCCGTCACCATCATTGCGCTGTTCTACAGCAGCGGCCTGAACATGACGATGCTCGGCGCCTCGTTCGGCACGCTGGCCGTGCTGGTGATCATGAACCGCATGGGCGTGCAGCGATTGCTGCCGTACCTCCTACTCGGGCTGCTGTTGTGGTTCTTTGTGCTGCAATCGGGCGTACACGCGACGCTGGCGGGTGTTGCCCTGGCGCTGTGTATTCCGCTGGGCACCCGCAAGGAAGAAGCTCGCTCGCCACTGCTGTTTCTTGAGGAGAAAATGCATTACTGGGTAGCGTTCGCGGTGGTGCCGATTTTTGGTTTCGCCAACGCAGGCGTGTCCCTGTCGGGCATCACCTTGGGTAATCTGGTCGACCCGGTGCCGCTGGGTGTGGCGCTGGGTTTGTTCGTTGGCAAGCAGATCGGTGTCTTTCTCGCCGCGGTGCTGGCGATTCGGTCCGGTCTGGCGATGTTGCCGGAAGGCAGCAACTGGACGCAGCTGTATGGCGTGGCCCTGCTATGCGGGATCGGGTTCACGATGAGCCTGTTCATCGGCAATCTGGCCTTCCCCGGCGCAGCGCACCTGATCGACGAAGTGAAAGTGGGCGTGTTGTTGGGCTCGATCGCTTCGGCAATTGCCGGGGTGCTGCTCCTGCGCAGCAAGCTGGCGCGGCATTGATCTTAACCGCTGATTCCATTTAGAGCCGCTTGCGCTGGTCTGGATAGAGGGCGAATCGACGCCCTACACGATATGTGGGAGCCGGCTTGCTGGCGAATGAGGTTTGTCAGTCGACATCTTCATTCCTGATCAACTGCGTTCGCCAGCAAGCCGGCTCCTACAGGCGCTCGGTCGTCCTATACCCCTCTGTTACCCCCAGCCACGCACTGTGCTGGGGCGCGCGCACCGAAAAGTAACAACTTCCTTCCTCTCGCTGCCTTCCTGCCGCTCCCCCGCCCGCTTCGCAAATCATTGAAAACCCCACGCCAGAGAGGCCTGTCCGGTTTTCTATGCGTGCAAAACCAACATTGGCCCCTTGGTTGCATATGCTTGTATGTACAAGTAAGCATGAGTGAGCATTAAGGCCCGGTTTGATGACAATGGCCGCCCTCATGCAGAACCTTATTCACACGTTCGTCAGGGACCCCGCGTCCAGGCCGGATTGATCATCGAGGATTGTTAAGTGACTACTGACCACAACACCCCTGCTCAGCAATGGACCAAACGCCGCGATGTGGAAATCCGCGCGGCACGTGGCACGCAACTGACCGCCAAGAGCTGGATGACCGAGGCGCCGTTGCGGATGTTG
>NZ_DASVUM010000038.1:0-8857 GCF_036387035.1 Pseudomonas sp.
CAGCCTTGATGACTGGACCCGGCTGTCCGAGCGCTGGAAAGCCGACCTGGATGAGCGCATCAACCGCCTCACCGCGCTGCGCGACCAGCTCAATGGCTGCATCGGCTGCGGCTGTCTGTCGATGGAGGCCTGCCCGCTGCGCAATTTCGGCGACAGCCTGGGCGAGTTCGGTGCCGGGCCGCGCCTGCTGGATCAGGAGTGAGCCTGGCGGACTGAGCAGCGTTGCGGCCACGGTTGGTCTGTGTCTGCTGGCCGACATCCTTTTACCCTCGGTCAGGCGCCCGGGTTGCTCAGCGCCGCCAGCCGCGCCGCCAAGGCTTTGGCCTGCAACGCGACGTCCGTCACCGCAGTGCTCTCCCACCACAGGCCACGCAAAGGCGGCCCCATCGCGAACAGCCGGGGCGAATAGCGCCCTTCGGCGTCCATCACAGCGCCGCCAGCATCAGCGGCGATGCCCAACGCCAGCGGGCCCGGCTGAATCAGGCCACGCGCCAGCAAATTGCGCGGCAACGCACGGTCGACCCGGCGCCAGTCGTACTGAATGCCGGTCGAGTTGATCAGCGCTGCGCCACGCTCGGTGCGGGCACTGTCCTGACCACGGTAGCGAACGCTGATGCTGACCTGCCCGGCCTGCGCGCTTTCGACGCTGAGCAGCGAGGCGGCGTGGATGTGCAGGCGCCCTTCGCCCACCAGCCGGTCCAGCAATTGCGCACTGGGCGGCGGCGAGCGGTGGTGATGGCTTTCCCACCAGGGCCGGACGTGGCGGACGAACTGGCGGCGTTGCCGGTCAGACGCCTGGCTCCACAAACGTGGAATATGCACGCGTACGGTGTCGAGCGGCGCCTGCCAGTCGATGCCCTGCTCCATCGCCCGCGCGCACTGCTCGCGCAGGGCCCTGACCAGTTGGCGCGTGCTGCGAATGCCCGGGTCAGCGGCGAGAAAGTCGGGCCATGTCGGCGGTTGACGGCGCACATGGGGCAGCAAGCCATGACGGGAAAAGACGTCGATGGGGCCTCGGTGGCCGGCTTGCTCCAGGGACACCACGGCGTCGACCATGGTCAGCCCCGATCCGATGATCAACACGCGGCCCTGAGGATCAAGCTGGCGCATGGCGCTCACGTCCCACGGGTCGACAGCGGCGGCGTTGAGGCCGTTGGATTCCCGTTGAGGGGTGCGCGCGGCGGCAAACATGCCCGTTGCCAGTACGCCGAAGCGCGCCGTCAGCTGTTCGCCGCTGGCAAGGGTCAGGCGGATGCCGGCCTCGTCACTCTGCAAATCGGTTGCTTCGCCGCGCACGTGCTCGGCACTGGAGCCGTGACGCTCGCCGACCGCCCGGGCCTCGGCCAGGCGCTGCTGGACGTACAGACCAAACAGCCCGCGCGGCGGAAACAGCTCGGCGACGGGCACGTGCTGCTCGTCGGATTCCGGCCAGCCACCCGCCGCGATGCAATCGGTCAGCCAGCGGGTGAGGTCTTCGGCATCGTCAGGGTCGACGCTCATGCGCGCGGCGTTGCCGTTCAGCGTGTGGCCCAGTTCGGTCGCGCTGTAGGCTTCGCCGCGACCCAGTTCGCTGCGCGATTCGACGATGACAATGCGCCGCCGGCCCGGCAGGCGCAGCAGCTGCACCGCCAGCATCGTGCCGCTGAGGCCGCCGCCGATGATCAGGATGTCGGCGTCAGGTCCAGTGTGTTCAGCGCTCATTGCTTCTCCCCTTCTCTCGCCCCGAGGGCGCTCGGCTGATTATGGACAGTCCGCGGTGCAACCTCAGCCCTTGCGTTTCATGTCCAGCCGGCGCAGATGGCAGGTCACTTCCTCGCGGTCGTGGTACAGCTGTTTGCAACCGATGGCGACCTTGACGCCGCGCGCCTTGAAACCTTCTTCGATGCGCTCCAGCAGGCGTCGCACTTCGGCGTAACGTTGCTTCATCGGCAATTTGAGGTTGACCACGGCTTCGCGGCACAAGCCTTCGCCCAGCCAGGTCTCCAGCAGCGCGGCGTTGCGCGCAGGCTTTTCGACGATGTCGCAGACCATCCAGTCCACCGGTTGGCGTGGTTTGAAGGTGAAGCCGTCGGCCATCAAGTGCTGCACCAGCCCGGTGTCCATCAGGCTCTCGGCCATCGGCCCGTTATCAATCGCGGTGACCAGCATGCCACGCCGCACGAGCTGATAGGTCCAGCCACCGGGCGCCGCGCCCAGGTCGACGCCGGTCATGTCGCCCGACAGGCGCTCGTCCCACTGATCCCTGGGAATGAAGTGATGCCAGGCTTCTTCGAGCTTGAGGGTCGAGCGACTCGGTGCTTCCCGGGGAAACTTCAGCCGCGGAATACCCATGGGCCACATCGCCGAGTTGTTCGCGTCGGCCAGTCCCAGAAACACTTCCCGCCCGCTTTTGAAGGTCAGCAGCAAACGCGGCAGGCTTGGGTTGTCGACCAGTTTGCCGGCCTTCTCCAGCGCCTTGCGCAGCGGCGCTTCAAACTTGCGGCAGAAGGTCGAGAGCTCCTTGCCGTCGTTGGTGTCGACCACCTCCAGCCACAGGCTGCCGCACGGCGCAAAACCGGCCATGTGCTCAAGGATTACGCTGATGCGGTCGGTTTCAGGCAGTTGGACAAACACGCCGCGGGCCCATTGCCGGGGGAAAATCAGCTCGCGGAACTTCAGGCTGTCCATCAACCGCTCGGCGCCCTCGGCTTCGGTGCAGATGAACTCGGCGCAGGCGGCGTCGGTCTTTGCCTTCGCGTAGCCGGACACTTCGAGGCGCGCGGCGTGCTCGCTCAATTCCGAGCAAACCTCGCTTTCGAAGCCGGGACGGCAATGCATGAAAAGGGTGTTCACGGGACGGTCTCCTCGCGCGCCACGAATCGGGCCGCGGCGCAAGCTGTACATGAGGATTAACCTCAATGACTCGAAAGCGGCGCATGATAGCCCAATCAGGAACCACTGGCTCAGCCGGTGGGTCCAGTACTACTCAACACCCCGTGAAAGGCGCCGACCAGAGCGCCGAAGCAAGCCCTGTCTTACCGTTCGTTCGCCCGTCCGCGCCGTGCCGCACGGACCGTCAAGGAGTCAGCCATGCCCTCCCTCGATAGCCTGAAAAGCCTCAAGACACTCGACGTCAACAACAAGACCTACCACTACTTCAGCCTGCCGGATGCCGCGCGCACGCTGGGCGACCTCGACAAACTGCCGATGTCGCTCAAGGTGCTGCTGGAAAACCTGCTGCGCTGGGAAGACAACCACACGGTGACCGGCGACGACCTCAAGGCCCTCGCCGACTGGCTGACCGAGCGTAAATCCCGACGCGAAATCCAGTACCGCCCCGCGCGCGTGCTGATGCAGGATTTCACCGGCGTGCCGGCCGTGGTTGACCTCGCCGCCATGCGCGCCGCCGTGGCCAAGGCCGGTGGCGATCCGCAGCGCATCAATCCGCTGTCCCCGGTGGACCTGGTCATCGATCACTCGGTCATGGTGGACCGCTTCGGCGACGATCAGGCCTTTGGCGAGAACGTCGACATCGAGATGCAGCGCAACGGCGAGCGTTACGCGTTCCTGCGCTGGGGCCAAAATGCATTTGATAACTTCAGCGTGGTGCCGCCGGGCACCGGGATCTGCCATCAGGTCAACCTGGAGTACCTGGGCCGCACGGTGTGGACCAAGGAAGAAGACGGCCGCACATACGCGTTCCCGGACACGCTGGTCGGCACCGATTCCCACACCACTATGATCAACGGCCTCGGCGTACTCGGCTGGGGCGTCGGCGGCATCGAAGCGGAAGCCGCCATGCTGGGCCAGCCCGTGTCGATGCTGATTCCGGAAGTCATCGGCTTCAAGCTCAACGGCAAACTGCGCGAAGGCATCACCGCCACCGACCTGGTGCTGACCGTGACGCAGATGCTGCGCAAGAAAGGCGTCGTCGGGAAATTCGTTGAATTCTACGGTGATGGTCTGGCGGATTTGCCGCTGGCGGATCGGGCCACCATCGCCAACATGGCCCCGGAATACGGCGCGACGTGCGGCTTCTTCCCGGTCGACGACGTGACCCTCGACTACCTGCGCCTGTCAGGGCGTCCGGACGAAACGGTGCAACTGGTCGAGGCCTATTGCAAGGCCCAGGGCTTGTGGCGACTGCCCGGTCAGGAACCGGCGTTCACCGATGCGCTGGAGCTGGACATGGGCACGGTGGTGTCCAGCCTTGCGGGGCCTAAACGTCCGCAGGACCGCGTCGCCCTCCCCGACGTGTCCCAGGCGTTCACTGACTTCCTGGGCCTGGCCCTGAGCCCGGGCAAGCAGGACGAAGGACGGCTGGAAAGCGAAGGCGGCGGCGGTGTCGCGGTCGGTAATGCAGCGCAGGTTGGCGAAGCAGATTACGAGTACAACGGCCAGACGTACCGGCTAAAGAATGGCGCTGTGGTCATCGCCGCCATCACCTCTTGCACCAATACCTCAAACCCCAGCGTGATGATGGCCGCCGGCCTGCTGGCGAAAAAAGCCGTCGAGAAAGGCTTGCAGCGCAAACCGTGGGTCAAGAGTTCGCTGGCGCCGGGCTCCAAGGTCGTGACCGACTACTACAAAGCGGCGGGGCTCACCGAGTACCTCGATGCGCTGGGCTTCGATCTGGTCGGCTATGGCTGCACCACGTGCATCGGCAACTCGGGGCCACTCCCCGATCCCATTGAAAAAGCCATTCAGCAGTCCGACCTCACCGTGGCCTCGGTGCTGTCGGGCAACCGCAACTTCGAAGGCCGCGTGCATCCGCTGGTGAAAACCAACTGGCTGGCCTCGCCGCCGCTGGTGGTCGCTTACGCCCTGGCGGGCAGCGTGCGCATTGATTTGAGCAGCGAGCCTCTGGGCGAGGGCCGCGACGGCCAGCCGGTTTACCTGCGCGACATCTGGCCGACGCAGAAGGAGATCGCCGACGCAGTCTTGAACGTCAGCACCGGCATGTTCCACAAGGAATACGCCGAGGTCTTTGCCGGTGACGAGCAATGGCAAGCGATTCAGGTGCCCGAGGCTGCGACTTATGTCTGGCAGCCGGATTCGACATACATTCAGCACCCGCCCTTTTTCGAGGACGTGGCCGGCCCGTTGCCGGTCATCGCCGACGTCCAAAACGCGCGGGTGTTGGCGGTGCTCGGCGATTCAGTCACAACCGACCACATCTCCCCCGCCGGCAACATCAAACTCGACAGCCCGGCCGGCCGCTATTTGCGCAGCAAAGGCGTGGAGTACAAGGACTTCAACTCGTACGGCTCGCGGCGCGGCAACCATGAAGTGATGATGCGCGGCACCTTTGCCAACATCCGCATTCGCAATGAAATGCTCGGCGGTGAAGAAGGCGGCTACACGCTGCACGTGCCCACCGATGAGAAGCTGCCGATCTATGACGCGGCCATGCGTTATCAAGAAGAAGGCACGCCGCTGGTGGTCATCGCCGGCCAGGAATATGGCACCGGGTCCAGTCGCGACTGGGCGGCGAAGGGCACCAATCTGCTGGGCGTCAAAGCAGTGATCGCCGAGAGTTTCGAGCGCATCCACCGCTCAAATCTGGTCGGCATGGGCGTGCTGCCGCTGCAGTTCCGGGCGGGCGAAAGCCGCAAAACCCTGGGGCTGACCGGTAAGGAGGTGCTGACCATCACCGGGCTGACCGGCGCGACGCTGCAACCGGGCATGAGCCTGGCCGTGCAAATCACCCGGGAGGATGGGCAGCAGGACCACATCGACGTGCTGTGCCGGATCGATACCCTGAACGAGGTGGAGTACTTCAAGGCGGGAGGGATCTTGCATTACGTCTTGCGGCAGTTGATTGCTTCTTAAAGGCTGGGGCTGAAGCCGGACCCACTGATACGCCGTGCGCTGTCAGTGGGGCCGGCTTTAGCCGGAACACGGCACGCGGCATACCCCGAATTGATGGCGGCCACATAGGCCTCTTCCCGGCTGAAGCCGGTCCTACTGACATCGCGGACCCAGTGGGACCGGCTTTAGCCGGGAAGGCGTCAGGCGTCACACCGCGTACTGCCAGCATTCAATCAGGTCGCCCGCTATCAGAAATGCCCTACACCCAACACGCCGTGCATCCACAAAACATTCGGACCCACTTCCCGTTCATCCGACATACACCCGCGTTTAATCAACGTTAAAATCGCCAGCCTTATCCGACACCAAAGGATTGCTCCATGTCGGCGCAACGCTGGGCTTCCCTCTTACTGCTCTCCCTCGGCTATTGCCTGGCGCTGCTTTATGGCCAGCTCAGCATCCCTGTGGTCGTCACCTTGGGATTACTGATCATGGCCGGCATCTGCGTCCGCCATTTCCAGCACCGCGCCGTCCGCCTTTTTGGTCACGCGCTGTTCATCGCCCTGGCAGCGGGGCTGGCCAGCCACTGGTTGCCCGGTTTCCTCAGCGCGCGGGCCATTGCCGGCGTGAGGCTCAGCCCCGAGGCCGCGCCGTATTCGATGTACCTGAACCTCGATAAACCCCTCATCGGTTTCTGGATCGCATTCGCCTGCCCCTGGGTGTTTATAGCGTTTAGTCTTCGGCGCTGTCTGGGCGTGACCAGCATTGCCCTTCCCGTCACCGCCGCCGCGTGTTTATCAACAGCCCTATTGCTGGGACTCATCGGCTGGTCGCCCAAGTGGCCCGAACAAACAGGCATCTGGACGCTGAACAACCTTCTGCTGGTGGCGCTTACCGAGGAGCTGTTGTTTCGCGGCTACCTGCAGGGCAGCCTGAAAAGATGGCTTGCACCGCTCCCTTACCACGACGCCCTGGCAATCGTGGTGGCGTCGCTGCTGTTCGGCCTTTCCCACCTCGGCGCGGGCTGGACATGGGCCTTTCTCGCCGGGATTGCAGGGGTGGGTTACGGGGCGGCTTACCGACTGGGCGGCCTGCCCGCCGCCGTGCTCACGCACTTTGGCCTGAACCTGCTGCACTTCAGCCTGTTCACCTACCCGATGTTCGACCGCTGACGCACGCCAAGGCCACTCGACATATGACGCAGTTCACAAAAACCTAACTTTATTTCGTCTCGAGCCGATAACCCGTCAAAGCCTTCCTGGATCGAATAGCTCATGCGAAATAACCAGCCCATTACTCAACGCGAACGGACCTTTCCGGCGCAGCAACGGTTGATCTCGACCACCGATGCGCGCGGCGTCATCACCTACTGCAACGACGCCTTCATTGAAATAAGCGGTTTTTCGAAAGATGAGCTGATCAAGTCACCGCATAACACCGTGCGCCATCCCGACGTACCGTCGGCGGTTTTCGAGCACATGTGGGCCACGCTCAAGCAGGGTCTGCCCTGGATGGGGATCGTCAAGAACCGCTGCAAGAACGGCGATCACTACTGGGTGAACGCGTACGTCACGCCGGTTTTTGAAAATAAACAGGTCGTGGGCTTCGAGTCCGTGCGGATCAAGCCAACCGCTGAACAGATACGCCGCGCCGAAGCGCTCTACAAACGCCTGAACAGCGGCAAAAGCGCAGTGCCAAGCCGCGACAAATGGTTGCCAATGTTGCAGGACTGGCTGCCGTTCATTCTGGTCAGCCAGTTGAGCTTCCTGATCGGCGTCTGGCTGAATTCGCCGTGGGGCTTTGTGCTGGCGGCTGCGCTGTCGGTGCCGCTGGGCCTTCTGGGCTTGAGCTGGCAGCAACGCGGCCTCAAGCGCCTGCTGCGTCTGGCCTAGCAAACCACCTCCGACCCGCTGATTGCACAAATGTACACCGACAGCCGCGGCGCCCAGGCACGACTGGAAATGTCGATCCTCAGCCAGGAGGCGCGTCTGAAGACCTGCCTCACCCGCCTGCAGGACACTGCCGAACATCTCAACGCTCAGGCGCGGCAGTCCGACACCCTGGCGCAGGCCAGCTCCACCGGGCTGGAACGTCAGCGCGTCGAGACCGAACAGGTCGCCACCGCCGTCAACCAGATGGCCGCAACGACGCAGGAAGTCGCCAACCACGTGCAGCGCACCGCTGACGCCACGCAGCAGGCGAACGAGCTGACCCGCCGCGGCCGGGAGATTGCCAGTGACACTCGCGCAGCCATCCAGCGCCTGTCGGCCTCGGTGGGCGAAACCGGCCTGACCGTGACCCAACTGGCGAAGGACAGCGATGAAATCGGTGGCGTCGTCGACGTCATCAAAGGCATCGCCGACCAGACCAACTTGCTGGCCCTGAATGCTGCCATCGAGGCCGCCCGCGCTGGCGAAATGGGCCGCGGATTTGCCGTGGTCGCCGATGAAGTGCGCCAACTGGCCCAACGCACCACCGAATCCACGGGCCAGATCCACGCCCTCATCGCCAAGCTGCAACAGACCGCCAGCAATGCGGTGCAGACCATGAACACGGGGCGTCGCCAGGCCGAAGAAGGCGTTGAACAGGTCATGGAAGCCGACAGGGCGCTGGTGGGCATCAGCGACGCAGTGGCCAACATCACCGACATGACCACCCAGATCGCCGCCGCCACCGAGGAGCAGAGCTCGGTGGCAGAAGAGGTCAGCCGCAACATCAGCACCATCGCGCACCTGGCCGACCAGACCTCCGACGAAGCACGTCGCTCTGCCACGCTCAGCGCCGAACTGACCCACACTGCCAACTCGCAGTACTCGTTGGTGGAGCGCTTCAACCGCTGATTGTTTGATCGGTTTTTGAAAGCCCCGGTAGCTAGACTGCCGGGGCTTTTTTATTTGGATCAGTGTTTGAGTAGGACATTTCTGAAAATCGATGAGGAGTTGGGTTTTCGGGCTGGTGTGGTGGTTTTAGTGTTGACAGGATTTGTAGAACTCTATTAGTTGATTGTTGAAAGACGATAGATAGTTACCACCATGGTGGTGATGTTTGTTGATCTAGACGATTAATT
>NZ_DASVUM010000039.1:0-16282 GCF_036387035.1 Pseudomonas sp.
TTCCCGGCTAAACCCGGCCCTACCAGAAACACGCTGTCCCACATCCACGCTCACTCAGTTATAAACAAAAAACCCACGACCGGTCTTGCGGCCCAAGTACCCCGCCGCGACCATTTCCTTGAGCAGCGGCGCGGGGCGGTATTTGCTGTCGTTGAAGCCTTCGTTGAACGCTTCAATGATCGCCAGCAAAGTGTCCAGTCCGATCAGGTCAGCCAGCGCCAGCGGGCCGATGGGCTGGTTGCAGCCCAGGCGCATGCCGTCGTCGATGTCCTGGGCCGTGGCCAGACCTTCCTGCAACACCAGAATCGCTTCGTTGATCATCGGCACCAGAATCCGGTTGACCACAAACCCTGGCCGGTTGCCGGCAGTGATCGCCGTCTTGTTCAACCGTTCAGCCAGCTTGATCGCCGCCACATGGGTGGTGTCCGCCGTCTGCAAGCCGCGGATGACCTCGATCAGGTTCATCATCGGCACCGGGTTGAAGAAGTGCAGCCCGATGAACCGCTCCGGGTGTTCGACGCTGGCCGCCAGTTGAGTGATCGACAGCGACGAGGTGTTCGACGCGATCACGCACTCGCGGTCGACATGGCTGGCGATCTGCTTGAGCAGGCGCAGCTTCAGCTCAAGGTTTTCGGTGGCCGCTTCGATGACCCATTGCGCGCCCTGCAACTGATCGTAGTCGGTGGTGACGCTGATGCGTCCCAAGGCCGCTTGCGCGTCATCGGCGGTCACCGTCTGTTTGGTCACCTGCCGCTCGAGATTCTTGCGCACGGTCGCCATGCCGCGCTCCAGTGCCGTGTCGGAAACATCCAGCAGCGTCACCGCGTAACCGGCCACCGCGCAGACCTGCGCGATGCCGTTGCCCATGGTGCCGGCGCCGATCATGGCGATGTGTTGCATGCTCATTGATAACCTCCTTACACGCGTTCAAAGATCACGGCGATGCCCTGGCCGCCGCCGATGCACATGGTCACCAGTGCGTAGCGGCCCTGGATCCGGTGCAACTCGTGAATCGCTTTGGTGGCGATGATCGCGCCGGTGGCGCCCACGGGATGGCCGAGGGAGATGCCCGAGCCGTTCGGGTTGACCTTCGCCGGATCGAAGCCCAGCTCACGGGCGACGGCGCAGGCCTGGGCGGCGAACGCTTCGTTGGATTCGATGACGTCCAGGTCAGCCACGGTGAGGCCCGCGCGTTCCAGCGCTTTACGGCTGGCGGGAATCGGTCCCAACCCCATCACCGACGGATCAACCCCGGCATGGGCATACGCCACCAGACGGGCCATCGGTGTGAGGCCCTGCTCGCGGACGGTGTCGCCGTTGGCCATTACCAGCGCCGCCGCGCCGTCGTTCAGGCCGGACGCATTACCCGCTGTGACGGTGCCGTCTTTTTTGAACGCGGTCTTCATGGCGTTCAGCTGATCGGCGGTGACGTCGCCACGGACGTGCTCGTCCTGGGCGAAGGTCACGGTGCCTTTGCGCGTGGCGATCTCGATCGGCACGATCTGGCCCTTGAAACGGCCCTCGGCGATGGCGTGAGCGGCGCGCTGCTGGCTGCTCAGCGCCAGCGCGTCCTGATCGGCGCGGGTGATGCCGTACTGCTCGGCAATGTTCTCGGCAGTGATGCCCATGTGG
Organism: Pseudomonas sp.; assembly: GCF_036387035.1. Taxonomy (GTDB): domain Bacteria; phylum Pseudomonadota; class Gammaproteobacteria; order Pseudomonadales; family Pseudomonadaceae; genus Aquipseudomonas. The sequence continues at coordinate 1,633 of NZ_DASVUM010000039.1, forward strand.
ATATTGGCGAACGGGTCGTGCAACGCGCCGAGCATGTAGTCATACGCCTGCACGTTGCCCATGCGCGCGCCCCAGCGGGCTTGCGGCATGATGTACGCGCCACGGCTCATGGACTCTGCGCCGCCGGCCAGCACCGCATTGGCATCGCCGAGCATCAGCGACTGCGCCGCCGACACGATGGCTTGCAGCCCCGAACCGCACAAGCGGTTGACGTTCATCGCGGGGGTTTCTTTGTTGAGGCCGGCTTCGAGAGCGATAACGCGGGACAAATAGGCGTCACGCACTTCGGTGGGGATCACGTGGCCCATGACCACATGACCGATGTGCTCAGGGGCAAGCCCGGATGCGGCCAGCGCGGCGCGGCTGACCTGTGTGCCCAGCTCGATAGGCGAGACCTCCTTGAGGGAACCGCCGAATCCACCGATGGCGGTACGCAGTGCGCTGACGACGAAAACTTCGGGTGTGCTCATGAAGACTCCTGAAACGTATTGGAATTATTGGGGGCGCTGCAAAATGGCGTTTCGGCCCGGTGCTGCCTGCGGGCAAGTCTAGATCGGCGGTCGGGACGGGCCTATGCCGAAACTGTCCAGATGGGCTGGCGTTCTTTACCATCAGCGCTGGGTCTGTGGTGCATCACATACGAAGGGAAAGGCGGTCATGCGGGAAAAGGATTCAGTGTCGATCTACTTCGTCCAGTTGATCGTCCACGCGTTGCGCAACCAGCCGTTGCGCTTGCAGTCCGTTTTGCAGGCGGCGGACATCGACATGGCGCTGCTCGACGACCCCACGGCGCGGGTCTCGGCCAGTGCGTTTGCAGCGTTGTGGCTGATTCAGATCAAGGAGCTGGGCGACGAGTTTTTCGGCCTCGATTCCCACGGCATGCCCTTGGGCAGCTTCGCCCTGATTTGCCGAGGGCTGATTCAGGAACCCAATCTGGAAAAAGCCCTGCGCCAGTGCCTGAGCAATTTCGGGCTGTTCCTGCGCGACTTTCGCGGCAGCCTCATCGTGCGCGGCTCGCGCGCGGTGCTCGCGCTGGATACCACCTGCGACGACCCGGTGCGGCAGCGCTTTGGTGAAGAGACGTTTTTGCTGCTCATGATCAGCCTGCTGTGCTGGCTGGGCGGGCGCCGCATCAGCATCGACCGGGCGCAGTTTCGCCAGCGTCGCGAACGCCTCAGCGACGATTCGCTGCTCTGGGGTTTCAACCTGAGTTTTGGCGAGCCGCGCACCGAAATCGAATTCTCCAGCCAGTGCCTGCGGTTGCCGGTCGTGCAGTCTCTGCCGTCGCTCAAGTCATTTTTGCGCACCGCCCCGCAGTGGCTGGTCATCCGCTATCGCAACCAGCGCGGGCTGGCGGCGCAGGTCTATCAACGCCTGCGCGACAGCCATTACGGTCATTGGCCGACGTTGCTGGAAATGGCCGATGAACTGAAGCTCAGCGCGACGACTTTCCGCCGTCGGCTGGAGCGTGAGGGCTGTGCGTTTCAGGGCATCAAGGACGACGTCCGGCGCGGCATCGCCCAGCAGAAGCTGCGCGACACCGAGCTGAGCGTTGTCGAGATCGCCTCGCTGGTGGGCTTTCAGGAGCCGAGCGCGTTTCACCGCGCATTCAAGAAGTGGACGGGGGAGAGTCCGGGCGGCTACCGCAAGCAGCACGCCGCCCGCGACGGATGAGCCGCTCAGCGTGCAACGGCTGGCAGCCACGCCTCACGCCAGGCCTGAACGGCAGCGTCGTCGAGCATCCAGTCGCGCAGGACCTGCGCGCGCAGATCGTCGCCCAGCAGCGCTGCGCTGGTCAGGTCCATCGTGTGGGCGCGAATCAGATTGACCCAGGCTTCCAGGGTGTTCGGCACCCGCGTCACCGGTAAATCCCCTGCGTAGGCGCGCACATCGCTGCAGATCAGCGGCACACCGCAGGCGCCGAGCTGGAGCAGGGTGATGTTGTTTTTGCAGGCGCTGAACAGGTTATCCACCGCCGGCAGCAGGGCCAGGTCAAGGTTCAAGTCGGCGACGGTTTGCGCGTATTGCTCGGCGGGCGGCCGGTCGTGGGATTCATGGACATGACCGCGCAGCACGCTCTGGTCATCGCCCACGACCACCCACTCGACCTCATCGGCCAGGGCCTGAACCACCGCGAGGATCAGGTGCAGATCCTGTGGCTGCCAACGATCACTGACCAGCCCGACCCTCGGTTTGTCACCCACCCCGCGGCGCGGCGTGAGGTTGCCCCAGACCTGGGGCGCCAGGCGCGAGGGGATCAGTCGTACATCGGCGTGAAACTCCCCGGCGATGTCGGCCAGCACCTGCGTCGAAGCGATCACCCGATGGGCCTGATGCAGGCTCTTTTGCAGCAGGTCCACGCACTCGGCATCGAAGGCGAACGCATCCTCTCCCGGCGTTTGTGAACCCAGTTGCAGGTCATTGAGGTCAAGCACCACGAACGCATTCGGCAGCAGTTGGGCGCGGGCGATGGTTTGTAGATGATCCGCGTCGAGTCGGGCCTGAAACACCATGACATCCGGTTTTAAACGCCCTTCCTGGGGGATCGACAGCGGCTGGCTGCTGAGCATGCCGTCGATGAAGCCGGCGGCGTGCAGCGTGTCGAAAGGCGCGATTACCCGCTCATGGGGCGAGGCCCAGAGACCGGCAGGGTAGGCGAGTACGACCGGGTCGCGGCGCCACGCCATCGGCCGCCAGACCAGCGGCATGTTGAGTTCGAGCTCGACCGATTGCAGCTCGAACGACAGGTTGGTGTTGAAGGCGCTGTCGTTGGCCAGCGTCGGCAGCCATTTGCGGTACATCGTCAGTTGCTCGCCAACGAAGCGCTTGCGCTTGGCCTGGTGCGTGGCGGTGTCAACGTGGGTCTGGCTGACGCTGCCTTCGTGAATCAGCACCGAATGGGGCGTCCAGACATTCAGGTAACCGCCCGCGCCGACTTTCATGCAGAGATCGACGTCGTTGTAGGACACGACGAAGGCTTCTTCATCCAGCCCGCCGACGTCCTCGTAAATCGAGCGGCGAATCATCAGGCAGGCCGCCGTCACGGCGCTCAAGTCTTGATCCACCTGCACACGCTGCATGTAACCCTGAATGTGCCCCGGCTCGCCGATGTGCTGATGACCGGCGGGGCCGTCCATGCCCAGGCGCACGCCCGCATGCTGCATGCGGCCATTGGGGAACAGCAGCTTGGCGCCGACCACGCCCACTTCAGGGCGCAGGGCATGGTTGAGCAGTTCGTCGAGCCAGCGACCATGCACGATCGCAGTGTCGTTGTTCAACAGCACCAGGTACTCGCCCTTGGCCTGGGCCGCAGCGACGTTATTGATGCGCGAATAGTTGAACGGGTGCGGGTAGCGCAGCACCCGGACCTGCGCCGAGCTCAAGGCGTCGATGCGCGCCAGCCATTCAAGCGCTTCGGGCGTCTCGCTGTTGTTGTCGACGATCAGCAGCTCGTAATTCAGGTAGCGGGTGGTGTGCAGCAGGGTTTCGACGCAGCGCCGCAGAAACGGCAGTTGATCCTTGGTCGGAACGATGATCGAGACCAGCGGTTGTTCGTTGTGACCGTAGTGCACGTGATAACGGCGCGACAGGGTGTGCTCGACGGTGGCTTGCGGGTAACCGCGCACGTGCAGATGGCGTTGCAGCGTCTCGACCTCGTGAGGGTTTTCGACGGCCTCCGGCAGGTCGCAGACCAGCAGCGGCTCGCTAATGTGGACGATCCGCTCGGCGCCTTCACGCTCGAACAGACGCAAAATCAGATCAAATTCCGCGGCATCGGCAAAGCGCTCATCGAAGCCGCCGAGGTCTGCCAGCGTTTGCCGGCGGAACAGCCAGTGGCTCGCGGTCAGCAGCGGGTAGCTCAGCAGATAGTCGAGATTAAAGTCCGGGCGCATGGCTGAACTCAAGCCGCCTCTTGGCCGGCGATGCATTTCGTCGGCGAACACAGCGCGGGCGTCCGCGGCGTCCATCAGCTTCAGCGCGCTGGCGGTCAGGCCAAACGGCGTAAATTGCGTACCGGCGTCAATGACGATCAGCCAGTCGAAACCCTGAGTCTCGACAACGCGGTTGAGCAGTGCGGCGGCGTTCAAGTCGCCGATGGCCAAGGTCTTCAACCGAACGCCGAGGGCGCTGACCGGCAGCTCGGTCGCGTTGGTCAACACCGCCACCGTCATTGCAGCGTGCAGGGCGCCATGGGAAGGCAGGCTGTCGAGGCTGCGCTGAACCTTGTCCGGAGCGTTGTCGAAATCCTTCAGCACCACCAGCAGCGAAGGCGCGCCGACCTCGGCCAGGTGCTGGTCGATCTGCGTCTGTTGTTCGGCCGTGGGCACGCGATGACCGAGCCAGGCCTCGACCTGCTGCGGGTTAAGCCGTTGCGGCATCGGTGCGGATAACTGCGCAAGCAGGTTGAAGTCAGTGAACCCCTGGGACGCCGACAGCGGACGGGCGCCCACCCAGCCGTTGTCCAGCGACGTGCTGGCCCAGCCGGCCTCACGAATCAGGCGATGAAACACGGGCAGATGATCACTGTCCGCACCGGCGATTTCGATGCCCTGTTCGGTCAGTTGCTGCGGCGCGATGCGCGTCCCCGTCAGCGCGGCCGGCAGCAAAATCAGCTCGGCGTCGTGCAGCAGTTTGGCGTACAGCGCCAGAGGCCCGAGTGGACCAACAGACTCACCGTTGAGGGAAAACAGGTCGGCGCCCAGTGCGAGCAAGTCGTCACGGCGACACAGCACGCTGCTCAATTCGCCAATGAAATTGCAGGTGAACTCGCCAAGCAGCCCGACGACTTCGGGGCCATGGAAAACCGTGGGCTCGGTGACGCGAAAGCGCGTCGCCAGATTCTCTTCCAGCGCCGCGCCCTCAGCGTTTAACCATTGGCGGTGCGCAGCCACCAGCGAGGCCTGAGGATTGACCTCAAGCGCGGCGACCATCTGCTCAAGGCAGTCCGGCGCCAGAAAGGCGTCCCCCGCCATGAATTTGATGTAGCGCCCGGACGCCTCGCTCAGCCCACGGGTAAAACAGGCGTCCGCCCCTTGGGCAGACTCGTTGCGCAGGTAGCGGATCGGCCATTGGCACGACGCCCGGTAAAGGTCCGTCACGGTCTCCGCCAGACCATCGGTGGCGTCGTCGCAAATCACGATTTCGATGGCATCGTGGGTCTGCCCGATCACGCTGCGCAGCGCGGTTTCAAAAAACTCGGTGCGGCAGACGGCAATGACGACACTGACCAGTCGTTGAGAATCCATGGGGGTATCCGGTAATTATAAAATCTGCCATGAAAATGACGCTCACGGCATGAGCGGCGGTTGAAGCAATATCCCGGCCAAGCGCCCGCGGTTGAAGGGGCGCGGCGCATCAACCGGACTGAATGAGGCATCGGGTCGGGTTGCTGAACCCTTGGCCCACCCGTTATCTGGCCAAGGCCAGTAATGTGAGCCATGGCATCGCTGCCCGACGCGGTCAATGCCCCAGGAGTACTGATTGCCACGTTTGCAAGTAGGGCTCATCAAGCATCCAGCGCTGCCTGATGTCGCGCTTGAGCTGGGCACCCAGCCGCTTCGATTCTTCGCCGTCGTTCACATATTCGTTGATAGCCTTCACCCACGCGGCTGTGGTGTTCTGCACCGGATTTAGAAGCAGGTCCACACGCATGCTTTGCACATCGCTTGTAATCACGGGGTATCCGCAAGCCCCCAACTCGAGCGCGCGACGGATACTTTTGTATTCACTGAACGGACCGTCGTTGACCGGGATCACGGCGACATCAAGCGCCAGGCTGGCAACGATCCCTGGGTAAAGTTGGCCTTCTACCGGGCTGCGCAGCTCTCGGATCCATGGGCGAAGCGCTTCGGGGCAGGGTCCCATGATGATCCAGTCGACATGCCTCGCGGTGTCCTTGATGACATCGCTGATCAACACTAAATCGTTTACTTCTTCGGCCGTTCCGACCCAGCCCACCCTTGGCCTGCGGTATGGATATTCGTGGCCAGCTAAATCTAGCCAGGTGTCGTCGAGCCGATCCTGGATAATCCGTATGTCTGCATGGGACCCGGAAAGCTCGTCTGCCAGCGCGGCGTTAGACACGATCAACCTGTCGACCCGTTCGAGTCTCTGCCTCAGAGAACTTTGAATATCACCCGGTGAGAATCCGCTCCCCGTTGCGCCAGGTTGAACGGTGAGAGGGCTGAGGTCGTAAATTTTCATGGCATTTGTATACCTGCCAATGGCCGTGAGTTCTCCGACAACCTGGGCGTCCCATGAGTGCTGCACGACCACCGCTTGCGGGCTTACACGCACCATCTCGGCAATCGTCAGCCGGTCTTCAGTGCAGACAGGCTCGATGCGCAAGATGTCCCCGAGCTTTTTCAAAGGCGGGACCAGGCGCCTGTAGGCATCACCGTCCGCTTGGGGGTAAGCGACAACCAGCGGTGCCGGTCGCCACGACAACAAGCGCGAAGATCGATCGGCGCGTATGTCGAGTTGCAAAGATTGGCCCTTGGCACAGAAATTAATGTTGTCGAAGGCATCATGGACAACATAGTCCATCCATCTTTTATAGAATTTGGCGGTCTCCTGCTCCCGCAGTTCACCCTCTTTGTCTTCATCGTCAGGTAGCGCGGGTTTCGCTGCGCCGCAGTCTTTGAGAAGAAAGGCGTGGGGCGTCCAGACGATCAACTGTCCGGATTCCCGAGCCTTGAGGCAAAGGTCAATCGCGCTGTATCGATCGCTGAAATAACCCTCGTCCAGACCGCCAACGGCCTCGAACAGTGAACGACTGATCATCAGGCACGCGCCTGACACTGCGCTGTAATTTTGATCCACGAGCAAACGGTACATATAGCCCGGACTTGCAGAGCTCTGCCCCAGAAAGAGCTGAGTGGCAATGATTTCGCGGCCTAGCACGACACCTGAGTCCTGGACGGTGCCGTCAGGTGCCAGCAGTTTCGCGCCGACGACCCCGACTTCGGGGCGCATTCCGTGATTCAGTAGACGTTCAAGCCAGTCAACCTGAAGCACCGCAGTTTCATGGCTGAGCATCACCAGGTATTCACCCGTCGCATGTTGTGCCGCTCTGTTTATAGCGACGCTTTCGTTAACCCGATGAGCCAGGCGCACGGCGCGTACCTGTTCCAGCTGCATGGCTTCCACGCCTGCCATCCAGTCTTGAGCTTGCGGGGTCTGACTGGCGTTATCGACGATGATGATTTCGTAGTTGCTGAAGGCCGTTTTTTCGAGAACGCTTTCCACGCAACGTTGAAGCGCCTCTATCTCGTCGTGGGCGACAACAATGATCGACACTTTCGGGGTACGGGTTTGACCGTAATTCAGTCTGTAACATCCATGGGCCAGCAGGTGGACGCTGCCCTGTTCATAACCTCGCACCTGCAGGTGACGTTCAAGGGTACGAACCTCGTCCACACTGTGCAGGACCTGCCCGGCTGCATAGCTGACCAGTGGGCCGGCGACATGCTCGAAGCCCTCTAAGCCCGCATGCTCAATCAGTCTGAGGATAAGGTCGAATTCGAGGGCTTGAGGATATTGCGCATCGAATTTGCCCACATTGATGGCCGAATCACGATTGATGATCCAGTGCTTGCTGGCGGCTGAGGGACAACTCAATAAATAGTCGAGGTTAAAGTCAGTGCGGAGCATGACGTCGGACTTATCGGCCCCCGTCTCGATAATCTCGTCGCCGAACAACGCGTGCGCCGTCGGGTGCTCTGTCAGCGTGATCGCACATTTCAGTAGCGTGGCAGCATCAACTTTAGCGCCTGCATCGAGTATCAGGAACCAGTCAAAACTCCGGTCTTCCAACAATCGATTGAGTTGTGGCGCACTGTTACCAGGCGACACCGCAATCCAGGTAATTGGCAAGCCAGATGCCTGCGAACCCGCGCTGTAGTTTTCATCGTATAGAACGAAAACCCTGGGCGACATCCAGCCCTTTGTGGAGAACTGCAGATTGGTAAGCGTCTCCTCCAGTTGTTGAGCCTGGCGCTGAAAGGCCCGGATCACGAAGGCAAGAGCCGGCATGACGTGCCCATCGCTGAAATAGCGTTGCACGAACATCCCCTGAGCCGGAGTAGGCAGCCGTTCCTTAAGCCACCTTTTTAGCGTGTCCTGTTGAATCTGATCAGGGGATTTCTGCCAATAGAACGCGCGAAGGTCATACTCAAAGCGCTTTTCCCTATCATTCAGCGGCGCAACCTTTACGTGCCCGTTGCGCTCGTAGTCGCGCTTCCAGCCGAGCTCGGCGGTAATGCGGCGCAGATTTTCATGACCTTCCAGCCCGAGTTGCGGCGCGTCGCGCACAGTGCTACTGGCTTGCATGTCTGTAATGCGAAATCGTGATAACGGACGACGCAGCATTGCCATATCGCCAAGGCGCAGAAGCTTCACGTAAAGCGTAATGTCGCCTAGCCAGTCGATGAGCTTGCCTTGCAACGACATGATCTCAGGTCCGAAGCTCAGCACATCTTCCCGCCGTACCATGACCGCGCTAGGCTCGCCCATAAAAGTAACGGGCAGCTCCGAAATGAATGCTGCCAGTTCAGGTCCGTGGATGACGACATCACCGCCAAAGGGGAACACTGTGAGTAGATTATCCGGGAGAAAACCACCGCGTTCATCGATCAGGCGCCGGGCAGATGTTGCCAGTCTGATATCCGGCGAACCCTCGAGTACCGCCAACAACGAGCTGACACAGTCGGTTTCCAGCAGATCATCATCGTAAAGAAACTTGACGTACTCCCCATGCGATTCTTCTACCCCGCGAGCAACGTTTAAAACCTCACCCAAAGCACTTTGATTTTTGAAGTAACGCACGGGGCAGGGACTTTGTGGCCTTAGCGTTTCTACGATGATTCGGATGGCGTCGCTCGGACAGTCATCGCAGATCACGATTTCCATATCGTCATGGTCTTGCCGCATCGCGCTGAGCAATGCTTCTTCAAAATGAGTTGCCTTGTAGGCGGGAATGACGATGCTTACGAGGCGTGAAACGTTCATGGGTTTACCTGACCGTGATGAGAAAACCTGAGTCAAACCGCTCATCGAGCGGCACGTGCTTTAACAGCGAAAAAGCCGGCAGCTATCGGCCGGGTTCATTCCGTTAATTTGAGAAACACGGCATGTCCATTCAGGTTCTGGAATAAAAAGAAGCGTTTGTCCTGCGCGATCTCATGGACCAGTTTTGTGACACCCTCGCATCCCCAGGTGCCGTAATCATCAAATACCACTATCCCTTGAATACTCAGGCGCGGAGCAATCCATTCGAAAACGTCCTTGGCCGACAGATAAGTGTCGACGTCGATATGGCAGAAGGCGAACTGAACGCCTTCCACTCCAGAGGCGCTTTCTTCCGGAAAAATACCCTGCAGAATCTCCACTTGCTGAACCACGTCCAGTCGGGCCATAAGGTCCAGCACCGCCTCTTTAGTGGTGTCGGCGTGTTCGCCGCCCTGATAAAGGGTGTCGTTTTCACTCGCCTTTACCACGCCGGCAAAAGTGTCGCAGAGATAAACTTTTTTTGCTTCGGTGAACCGTTTGAGTTGACTGGCTATCAGCCCGCCCGTGCCGCCTTTCCATACGCCTACCTCTATGGCGTCTCCGCTTACGTGCTCGACCTGACCCAAAAGTGTCCAGAGCTCATAACACCGATATATGTCTACCAGCGTGGAGTCCTTGATCGTTTCGAAGACGTGCATGAAAGCTTGATCGTTATACCAAGGCGAATAAGTGGCTCTCGATATCAGCGCCGAATGGGGGTAATGGGGGTCGAGTGGCTTGATCCACGTGTCGCGGAGTCTGCGCAAGAGGTACCTGCGGAGCGCGTCGAATTTAAATGTTTTCAATTGATGAACTCCAGTGCATCTACATCAAATACCGGAATAGCGCACGTCGTCGCAACGTCCAGTCGTTCAGGAAAGTGATTATCGACAAAGATGGATTTACCGAAAATCGAGGCTGATTTTTTCTGGCCTTGCTGGAGATGGATGATCTCGTCGAACAGATTCGGATCGACACGAGCGTGTGCCAGCGCGGCCAGCGGATCGCCTGCGTGACGAGTCAGCAAAATCAACCTTTTGCCTTTTGCGAGCATGCGGTAGAGAAACGCCATCGTCGATGGAATCGCGCGGCCCTCCATGATCACTGTCTCATCGAAATCGATATAAACGCTGTCGAAATCCGCCGATAGTTCGACTGAAGTCGCCAAGCGTCTTTCTATTAGTTTCACACCGCTGATGGGCAGCGCGCTGACGGACCGCTCCATAAAGTCATGTACGGCCATTAGAGGGAGGTTAAGGCCGCGGGCGCGCTGGGTGACCATGGCACCCGCAACACGGCAGCTGATTTCGAGCAGTTTCCATTGATCTTGCGGGTCTTTTTTGAGTTGGAAGAACCAAGGCCCGCGCAACCGCAGGCGCTCATTGATCACCGATGCAATGGCAAGGATCTGCGGCGAAACATCCAGGGGTCGGCAACGCATGGAGATTCCGGCTTTTACCCGCTCACGGCTGCGCGGTCCCACCCATACGATTTGCCGATTTCGATCCGTGAAACAATCAACGGTGATTTCCTCGCCAGGTAGATACTCGACCATCACCGGCGCCCCGACTCGCTTGAGCGCAGCGCGAACCTGCTCGACAGATTCCGCGATGGTGATGTGTTGACCGCCCTGTCCAAGATCAGGTTTGACCACGACAGGCCATTCATGGATCGACCCTGAGTCCGCATAAACATGGGGCACCCAGGGCTGATCTGCGAACAACGCATACGTGAGCGACTTGTGCCGTGAAACCCTTGCTGTTTGAGCATCACCGTTGACTAATGCAACGTTCCAGTTCTGGATGCGATTTGCCAAATACTCCTGAACGGTATCGTGTGTCGCAAATACCAACGAGATGTTCCACCGAGCCAGCAAAGCGCTGAATGCATCATCGAAGTTGTCCGCGTTTATACGCGGCAAATCTCCCGCGTAGTTGGAGAACATCATGCGTCCATGGTCGTCGACGCTCGATGCGCCGAACAGCTTGACATGCACGGAGTGCGCGAGCGCCTGATGAATCTCTAGTGCGTTTTCCGCACCGCAGGGGAAAACCAGAACATTTATTCGTGCCATTGTCAGGATCCTGAGCGGTCAATCCGAGGGGACTTGATGTCGAGAGGTCTGCAAGCTGTCTTGGCTCGCCTGCTCATCACCGCGGCCCTATTTGTGTCGCGAAGTAGGTGCGGATCAGGGCTGTCATTCTGTCCAGCTCATCTGTGCCGTATCGCTGGTCGATCGGCAGCGGTAAAAGTCTCCCGCACATGTCGCGTTCCAGTGCCGGGGAGGCAGCGTCGTCCAGCACTTCGCGCCAATAACAAGGCACGAAAATTCTTTCTCGGCGCAGCGCATCACGTAAGCCCAAGGCTTGGGCCGCGTCTTGCATCATCAGCGGATAGCACAACGCAGCGCAGGGTTCGCCTGGAATCCACGATGCTGTATTAAAAAGAGATAGGGCGTTATGCAGGTGGCTGAAGTTTTCTATTCGTCTGTTCCGCACCGATGCGTAGTCAATGCTGTCCAGCAGGCGGTAAGTGGCCCGGGACATGCCCCTGACGCCTTCGACCCCGAGCGAATGTTCGCCTTGCAGGAAATCCGAATAATAGGCTTCCGGCCCGTCACTCAATCTGCCGAGCAGCGCGTCAAATCTGCTCACGGACTTTTCGGCCGTTGGCCGATCCAGGGTGGAGGGTGCGTTCAACAGTAAACCACCGTCGGGTACGCCTACGAATTTGCGCGGGGAGTACAGGCTGGCTATGCCGTCGACGGGTGCCGAGAAGAAGGCCTGGGAATTATCGACGATCAACCCTTCGCGATAACGCTCCACAAGGGTGGACTTGATGTAGTGCGTTTTCAGTCCGAAATAGTCGACGTATAGCAACGCGTCTTCTGCATTTAAAGATGGAAGCCTCTGAAGCTCCAGGCTCTGCGTCAGGTGATAGCTAACCACCTCAACCCCGGCCGACCGGGCTGCGTCGTGCATCACTGAACACAGATAGAACGGCATGAAAACCCGTCGGCTTCGACGGGCCTGCAGAATCGCCTGAAAAGCGGAACGAGCCGAGTTGTAGGCATGAGCGTGGGGAAACGGGTGATGACCGCGAGCCAATTCGAGTTCGAAGTAGCCCCCCATGGCCTCATGCATGGGTAAGAACGCCTTGACGTGCCCACGCACTGACGGTTTCAAGTTCATTGAACATGAGCGCGTCGAGGATCGACAGCCCTGGTACAAACGGTTCGCCGCATTGTTCATAGTGAGGCAGGACAGGCTCGAGCAATTCCAGCGAATAACCCGCTTCAAGGAAAGTGCTGCTGTCGTACAGGTAACCACCCGCAGCCGGATTGAGATACGAATCGCCCCCCACCGCCTGAATGATCTCAATGACTCGGCCTTGTCCCCGGTGTTCGGAAGCGGCGGCCCATTCGCTTGCCCGGAGTATCGGTGTATGGATCCTGAGGAGGCTGCAGCACGAGCGCAGTGCGATTTCGTTGTACTCGGCCACGTTGTCCGCCGGTAATTTCAACAGTTCGCTCAGCCAGGCCACAGTCCGCTCAACATGCGGGGCTTTACGGTAGGCAAAGGCCAGTTTGTTGATCAGTGCGCCTCGGTCAAAGTGTGGCGATACAGTGCGCTCCTTGATGACCTGGGTGTGCTTGCCTTTTGCCAAAGGCAAGCCAAACCACTTGGCATTGCCATCGAGCAGGTATCTGTTGCGTTCAATCCAGCCGTTTTTGATGAACTGCGCGTTGTCGTAAAGCACGAAGCAATCGCTGGCAGCGATCAGCTGAAAATAGCCCAGATAGGGAAGAAAATAGGGTTGCATCAGGGCGACACGGCCTTGATCCAGAAGGGCACGAGCGTACGACTGCTGTTCAAGCCCGGTAGGGCTGTGAGCCGGGGCAATAAGCATGGGTTGCATCGGTCAGGTCCTACGTGCGCTGAGCAGGATGTCGAGGATGAAATCCTGCTGCTCGTCCGTCAGATCGGGATAGATCGGCAGGCACAGTACGCGGCTGGAAATCAGGTGCGCGTGCGTGAGCTTCGCAGCGTCCGAGCTAGGCAAACTGCGGTACATAGGGAATTCGGTGATCAGCGGGTAGAAATAACGGCGGACAAGCACGTCGCGCGCCCGGTAACGGTTGTACATCTCGTCGCGGCTCACCCCGAACTGAGAGCCATCGATAAAAATGGGGCAATAGGCGTAGTTCCAGTCAACTGCGTCCGGCTGTTCCAGCAGGGTAATGCCGGGCACGTCTGCCAGCGCCGCGGCATAGCGATCAAACAAACGCTTGCGCGACTGCAGCGCGGAGTCGATGTGGCGCAACTGGAGCATGCCGAATGCTGCCTGGACCTCGTTCATCTTGCCGTTGATGCCAGGCGCCATGATCGTGACTTCGTCGGCAAAGCCGAAGTTCTTCAGGTAATCGATGCGTTGCTTGACCTTTTTGTCGTGGCAGATGATCGCGCCGCCCTCAAAGGTGTTGAACACCTTGGTGGCGTGAAAGCTGAGCACCGAAAGATCGCCATGATTCAAGAGACTGGTGCCCTTGTGCCGCACGCCGAATGCATGGGCGGCGTCATAAATCACTTTCAAGCCGTAGGTATCGGCAATTTTCTGGATGGCATCGACATCACAGGGAATGCCATAACAGTGAACGGGCAGGATCGCTGTGGTCGCTGGCGTTATCGCTTCTTCGATGCGCCTGGGGTCCAGGTTGTTGGTCAACGGGTCGATGTCGACAAACACCGGCTTGAGGCTGTTCCACAATAACGAGTGAGCGGTTGCGACGAATGAATAGGGGGTGGTGATCACTTCGCCCGTGACGCGCATGGCTTGCAAAGCAGTAACCAGCGCCAGCGTGCCGTTGGAGAACAGGCACACATGCTCCACGCCCAGGTGCTCGGCCAGTGCGGCTTCCAGCTGTTCATGGAAGGGACCGCCGTTGGTTAGGCGCTTGCTGGCCCATATTTCCTCCAGAAACGGCATGAACTCTTCCAGCGGGGGAAGCAGCGGACTGGTGACAGGAATTGAATTCGACATGGACAACAAGGCTCATGGGCGGTTTAAAATCCTTCGACCGTTACAGGCGTCGACGCAGGACGTCGCATTGCGCGCTTCAGCCGGTGCCGAAAAAATGACGTCTGAAGGCGGCGTATAGCTTGGATAGCAAAAAATCGGCCAATACCTGTCACGCCATGAGATCAGCACCTGTCAGTGGCGCTACTACTGCGCGAGACGCTGATGAATGCCGAGCGGGACGACGGCCCAGGCTCAGCTTTTGCGCGAAGAGCTGACCCGTCGCTTGATATTCCGAACGACTGACGCTTATTTTGTGCACCTTGCCGCCGTGCGGCGTGCCCAACCAAAAAGGACTTGAGTCATGAGTAGCGATGACCACCATTCACTCGCGCAGCGACTGATGGGCATTGATGAAATTGAATGCGTCACGCCGGATTTGAACGGCGTGCCACGAGGGAAGGTGATGACCGCCGAGGGGTTTCTCGAAGGCCGTCGGTTGCAGTTGGCGCGGGGCGTGCTGCTGCAATGCATCATGGGCGGCTACCCGCCGTCGAAATTCTACGGCAGCGACGACGGCGACCTG
>NZ_DASVUM010000040.1:0-3759 GCF_036387035.1 Pseudomonas sp.
CGCCGACCTGCAGGCGACCATGGTTTACGTCACCCATGATCAGGTCGAAGCCATGACCCTGGCCGACAAGATCGTGGTGCTCAACAAAGGCTGCATCGAACAGGTCGGCTCACCCCTGGAGCTTTATCACCATCCGCGCAACCGCTTCGTCGCCGGTTTCATCGGCTCGCCACAGATGAGTTTTCTGCCGGTGACGGCGGTCGCTGTCAGTAGCGAAGGCGTGCAGGTCAGCCTGCCCGGTGGCGCGTTGTTGACGGTTCCGGTGACCGGCGAGCCGATCAAGGCGGGCGACGCATTGACGCTCGGACTGCGGCCCGAGCACCTGTCGGAGCGGGGCGAGGGGGATGCGCAGATTCCGGTCAAGACCCTGGTGGTCGAGCATTTGGGCGGGGAGACCTTCACCCACGCCCAGACTGACGACGGCCATGATCTGATGGTCAAGGGCGAGGGCATGTCGGCGGTCAAGGCGGGTCAGTTGCTGCGCGTTGGGGTGCAGGGCCATCGTTGCCATCTGTTCGATGAACAGGGCCAGGCGCTGGCGCACCGGCGGCATTACACCGAGAGGGGCGCCGATCAGCTGCAGGCGCCCGGGGCGGCCACACTGGCGGGATAGTCCGTTTACTGCACCCCGAACATCGCCGTCCAGTAGATGCCCGCGTCGCTCTTCGGGTCGGTGGCATAGGCGGCGCCAAGGTCATGGAACTGCGGGTTCATGAGGTTGGCGCAATGGCCCGGACTTGCCAGCCAGCCCTCGACCACCTTGCGCGCGTTGTCCTGCCCGGCGGCGATGTTCTCGCCGATCTGCTGACCGATGTACCCCGCCAGTTCCGCACGGTCCCCCGGCGTGCCGCCGTTGCGACCCTTGTGGTCAAAGTAATTATTGTTGGCCATGGAGCGCGAATGGCTTTCGGCTGCGCTCGTCAGGGTGTCGTTCCACACCAGCGGCGCGGCAGCGGAAAACGACTGGGCGCCACATTGCTGCGCCTGTTTGCGCGCCTCGTTGATCAGCCCCAGCAGTTTTTGACCTTCAGCCTGGGCATTGCCCAATCCTCCCGCCAGTAGCGGGCGCGCCAGCACGATGCGCCAGTCGCGATCGTTGCGGCTGACGCCGATGTCGACGAATTGCGGATTGAGCACCACCTGACAAAAGCTCTCTTGAATCGCCGCCATGGCCGCTTGCGCGTCGCGCGGGCCAGAGAGCGTGATCGCCTGGACGCTGACCATCGGATAGGACGCCCGCGCCAGCATTGGCTGCAGGTCGACCGTGCCACTGGCGGGCAGGTTGAGGCGCGGATCGCCGTTCAGCGGCGGCAACTCGGAGGACGCCACATTGGCGCAGGGCTGGGCCTGGCTGCGGTAGGTGTTGATTGACTGAATCAGCTGCGTTTCTTCGCTGGCCACGGCCGTACCTGCCATGAGCAGCGCCAGGGGCATGACCGCAAGACACTGGATGAATGATCTGAAACGCATGAATATCTCCCTCGAACTGACGCGGCCACAGTGCGCGATTTTACCTGTCGCGAATTAGTCTGAGCCGTACAAACCGTGGAGGTTGCAGCGATGCGCAGGGTTTTTGCAATAGCTCGCGGGGAAAACCGGGAAAATCGGTGCGCCATGAGCGCACACGATCTGCCGCCCGCCCAGGATTGGCCTTCGATCATGTGCCCGTCGATGCCGGCGGGTGCCGCGTTATCAGGCCGGGCAGGTATGATGCACCGCTCTATACGCCACCGCCGAACCCTCATTCAGGATCACAATGTCCAGCCCCTCGTTTATCGTCACGCGCCTCGACGCCCCGCCACCGGAATCGATCAAAAGCCAGATCATGCAGAGCGTCATCGACTCGGTCACCGAGCTGAGCATGGTCGCCATCGCCCCGAGCAATCCGTTGTACCCGCTCTACCAATACGGCGTCGGCCATGAAGTGCATCAGTACCTGCAGGCGATGGACGGGACACGGGGGATTGCCGTGGAATTGATCGTGGCACTGGATGCCGAAGACCCTTCGATCGTGGTCGGCTTCCTGCTTTACCTGCCGGTTCAGGAGATGCCGGAGCACGGTCTTTCGTCTCACGATCACCCTTCTGAAGATCAGTCGGCTCAAACTGCGCTGCCAGCGTGCGCCGTGGCGTACATGGCGGTGCAGACATCACGTCGCCGCCAGGGCGTGGCGCGGGCCATGCTGAGCAAGATGACCGAACGCTACCCTCACGCCGAGCTGGCGTGCTTCGTCGCGAAGGTTCCGGTGTTCGAAGCGCTGGGCTTTCAGGTATTGGGTGCGCGCGGCCCGCAGGTGCTGATGAACACGCTCGAACGGCAGACCGATGGCTTACTGGCCGTGCTGGACGTCGCGCCGATTTACAACTCGCTGGAGGTGCGGCAGATCCACAGCTACCTGCTCAAGCAGCACGGCAAGCGCGCGATGACTGATGCGGAAAAACAGCGGGACCGTCATCTCGACCAGTTGACGCGGCAAGCGCGGCTGTTCGTCAACGAGCGTCTGGGCGAGCCGGGCGCGCAGGCCGCCAGAGCCTTTCTGCACGGACCGCGACTTGTGTAGAGCCCGCTTCAGCGGACGGCCTCATTGAGGTCGATCCCGCGTGGGTCCTTGCTCCAGATTTCCAGGAGGAAATCGCGCTCCGCGTGATGCAGAGTGCGTTCCATGGCCAGGTGCCGGGCGAGCACCTGATGCACTTCGCGGCCCTCCATCGGGCAGCCTTCGATAGGGTGCAGCCAGTGGCAGGCCAGCACCGCGCCGTCGGGCGTCAGGCTTTCGCGAATGCGCTCGATGATCTCGCCAAAAGCATCCGGCGTCAGGTAATAGGCCCATTCGCTGATGACCACCAGATCGAACGTCCCCGTCGGCCAGTCCTGGGGCAAGCATCCTTCCAGCACATCGACGTGGGCGTGTGCCCTCAACCTGTCGCGCGGCAGCGTCACCGCCCGCGGACTGAGGTCCATGCACAACAGCGCGTCGCAGCGCTCGGCCAGGCGCAGGCTCAGTTCGCCATTGGCGCAGCCCGGCTCGAAGATGCGCGCATAGCGCTGGCGGGGCAGCCCGGCGAGGGTCAGGTCGCGCTTGCGCAGCTCGTACCAGCGCGTGCGAAACGCCCAGGGGTCGTCGCTGTTGGCGAACAGCTCGTCAAAATACTCACCGGACATACTCACAGAAACACCAGTTCGAAAGGCTGCAGCAGGCGCTCCAGCGTTTGCGGGTTCAACACCGCAGGCGCGCCGGTGCTCGGGTCGTTTTCCAACTGGCTCAAGTGGGCACCGATGGCGTGGCGTTTTCGCTGCAGTTGCGCATCGCTGAGCCAGAACTTGCGCGCCTGTTCCCACGGGATGCGCGGGTCGTTCGGTTCAGCCCAGTGCCAGGCCCAGACGGGTATCTCCACCAATCTCGCGCCAGTGTTGGCGACCGCCTGGGCCGCGCAATGGCCGACCGCTTCGTGGTCACAGTGGCCGTCGTGACGCCAGGTGGTCAGCAACACATCCGAGGGGCGCAGGTCTTCGCTGAGCAGGGCGATCAGCGATTCGGCATGGTCAGCGACCTGGCCGTCAGCCAAGCCCAGCCGTTGCCAGGAAAGCCGCGACACGTCCAGGCCCAGGTGGGCGACAGCCTGCTCGCTCTCCCGGCGGCGCTCGGTCCGCAGACGCGGCACGGGCCACAGCGGCGACTGCGGATGACTGCCTTCGCCGTCGGTGACGGCAACCAGTTGCACATCGTTCTGACGCTGCGCCATCGCCGCCAGCAGGCCG
>NZ_DASVUM010000041.1:0-4971 GCF_036387035.1 Pseudomonas sp.
ACCAGCATGGTCAGCACACCCACCATCACCAGCGCCTTGGCGTCGAAAGACTTGCGCAGCATCAACAGCGACGGCAGGCTCACGCTCGGCAGGGTCATGAGCAAGGCCACGGCCGGCGCGGTGCCCAGACCCAGGGTCAGCAGCGTCTGCACAATCGGGATTTCAGCGGCGGTCGGGATCACGAACAACGTGCCGACGATGGCCAGCGGCACCAGCCACAGCAGACTGTTACCCATGGCGCCATCAACGTGAGGGAACAGCCAGACCCGCGCGGCGCCCAGAATCAGAACCGCGACCACGTAGATCGGGATAGTGGTCCAGAACAACTGCCACAGCGTCCTGCCCCAACGCACCAGCAAGCTGCCTTCCTCCGGCGTCTCGGCTGTGGCCACCGCTTCCAGCGCCTGCTCCGGCACCACTTCCGGGCGGGAAATGCGTTGCGCCACCAGCGACACACCGATCACCAGCACCAGGCCCGCCACCAGTCGCAGCGCGGTGAAGCCCCAACCCAGGACGAAGCCCATGAACACCAGTGTGGCCGGATTGAGCACCGGGTTGGCGATCCAGAAGGCCAGCGCCGCGCCCACCGACACGTTCTGCTTGCGCAGGCCGGCTGCCACGGGCGCCGCGCAGCAGCTGCACATCATGCCGGGCAGGGCGAACAGGCCACCGCGAATGGTCGAACCCAGTCCGGCGCGGCCGAACATTTTCAGCAGCCGGTCCCGGGGAATCAGTACCTGCAGCAGTGAGCCGAGGATGACCGCCAGCACGGCGGCCTTCCAGATCGCCAGAAAGTACACCTGCGCGTACGCCAGGGCGGCGGCCCACGGCGTGGCCGGGTTGTCGTTGATGATCGAGCCGCCGATGGTGTGGGTATCGGCAGCGATGAAGGACTTCAGGTAATAAGGCGACCACTTGACGTAGTACAAGCCGATGGCGGCCACCAGCAGGAACGCCAGGGGTTTCCACCAGAACGACCAGCCACGGCGTTCGGGAGTGAGCGGGAGGGCAGTCATGACAGGCACCAGAGCAGGAAATCGTGGGGCCGCGATGATACGCCGTCGCCGGCCATTATAGTAGGTGTCGCCAGGTGCGTCGGCTCACGCCCGTGGCCCGAAATCCAGCCCGGAGGCGCGCAGCAGTTCCTGGGTGTAGGGCTGGCGCGGGTGGCCGAAGATCGCCCGCGCCGGGCCTTGCTCGACCACTTTGCCGTCCTTGATCACCAGCACTTCATGGGCCAAGGCGTGGACCACCGCCAGGTCGTGGCTGATGAACAGATAACTCAAACCGTGGCGGATCTGCAGATCGCGCAGCAACGCGATGATCTGCTTTTGCACGGTTCGGTCCAGCGCCGAGGTGGGTTCGTCGAGCAGGATCAGCTCCGGTTCCAGCACCAGCGCGCGGGCGATGGCGACGCGCTGGCGTTGACCGCCGGAAAACTCGTGGGGGTAGCGGTGACGGCTGTTCGGGTCCAGACCGACTTCGCCGAGCACGCGGATCACCGTCTGTTCGCGCTGTGCCGGTGTGCCGATGCCGTGGGTCAGCAGCCCCTCGGCGATGATCTGCTGCACCGTCATGCGCGGACTCAGGCTGCCGAACGGGTCCTGAAACACCACCTGGATGCGTTTGCGCAGCGGCCGCATCAGCTGCTGGCTGCGCAGGCTCAACTCCTTGTTGCCGAAGCGGATGCTGCCTTCGGAATCGATCAGCCGCAGGATCGCCTGGCCCAGGGTGGATTTGCCTGAGCCGGACTCGCCGACGATCCCGAGCGTCTGGCCCTTGAGCAACTCGAAACTCACCCCGTCCACCGCCTTGATGTACTGCCTTTCGCGCCGCAACCAGGGCTTGGGCAGGGGGAACCAGACCTTCAACGCGTCAACCGACAGCAGCGTCTGGGTGTGCTCGCCGGGCACCGGTTCGCCGTCCGGTTCGGCATTGATCAGCAGGCGGCTGTAGGCGTGTTGCGGATGGGCGAACAGCGTCTGGCAGTCCGCCTGCTCGACGATTTCACCGGCGCGCATCACGCAGACCCGCTGGGCAATGCGCCGCACCAGATTGAGGTCATGGCTGATCAACAGCAGCGACATGCCCAGCCGCTGTTGCAAGGATTTGAGCAGCTCAAGAATCTTCAGTTGCACCGTGACGTCCAGCGCGGTAGTGGGCTCATCGGCGATCAGCAGCTCGGGCTCATTGGCCAGCGCCATGGCGATCATCACCCGCTGGCGCTGGCCGCCGGACAGCTGATGGGGGAGTGCTTTGAGCCGCTGCGGCGGGTTTTGAATGCCCACCAGGTCGAGCAGCTCCAGGGTGCGCCCACGGGCAGCGGTGCCTTTGAGGCCCTTGTGCATGGCGAGGATTTCACCGATCTGTTTTTCTACGGTGTGCAACGGGTTCAGCGAGGTCATCGGCTCCTGAAAGATCATCGCGATGCGGTTGCCGCGCAGGCTGCGCAACGCGTTGTCACTGGCCTGCAGCAGATCGACGCCCTTGTAATGGATGCTGCCCTGCGTGCTGACCGACTTGGCGGGCAACAGGCGCAGGATCGAGTGCGCGGTCACTGACTTGCCCGAGCCGGACTCGCCGACCAGCGCCAGGCATTCGCCGGGCTGGATGTCGAGGTCGATGCCGTGCACCACTTCGGCACCGTTGAAAGCCACGCGCAGGTTGCGGATCTGGATCAGAGGGTCATTCATGGCAGCGCTCAGCTCCTGGGGTCGAAGGCGTCACGGCACGCTTCGCCGATGAACACCAGTAACGTGAGAATCAGCGCCAGGGCGCAGAAGGCTGTGATGCCCAGCCACGGTGCCTGCAAATTGCGTTTGGCCTGGCCGATCAGCTCGCCCAGGGACGCGCTTTCGGCGGGCATGCCAAAACCGAGGAAATCCAGTGCGGTGAGGGTGGCAATGGCGCCGGTGATGATGAATGGCAGGTAGGTGAGGGTGCTGCTCATGGCGTTGGGCAGGATGTGCCGCCACATCAGCTCGCCGTCACTGAGGCCCAGAGCGCGGGCGGCCTTGACGTATTCCAGGTTGCGCCCGCGCAGGCATTCGGCACGCACCACGTCGACCAGCGCCAGCCAGGAAAACAACGACATGATCCCCAGCAGCCAGCCGAAATTCGGCTCGACGAAGCCCGACAGAATGATCAGCAGGTATAGCACCGGCAGCCCCGACCAGACTTCCTGCAAACGCTGACCGATCAGGTCCGCCAGCCCGCCGTAATAGCCCTGAATCGCCCCGGCGCACACACCGATCACGGTGCTGATGGCGGTCAGCGCCAGCGCGAAAAGGATCGATACGCGGGTGCCGAATAACACCCGGGCCAGGACGTCCCGCGCTTGATCGTCAGTGCCCAGCCAGTTGCGTGCGCTGGGTGGGCTGGGTGAAGGCTCCCTCAGTTCGTAATTGACCGTGTCGTAGCTGAACGGGACCGGGGCGAAGAGCATCCACCCGCCCTGGCCGGCAATCAGTTTGCGCACGTAGGCGCTTGAATAGTCGGGCTCGAAGGGCAGTTCGCCGCCGAAGTCGGTTTCCAGGTACTGATGCAAGGCCGGGAAATAAAGGTCGCCCTGATAGCGGACGATCAACGGCTTGTCATTGGCGATCAGTTCGCCGCACAGGCAGATGACCAGCAACGCCGCGAACAGCCACAGTGACCACCAGCCGCGCCGGTTAGCCTTGAAGGTGGCCAGACGGCGCCGGTTTTGCGGGGAAAACTCGAACATCAGGCGCTCCTCGCGGAAAAGTCGATGCGCGGGTCGACCAGCGTGTAGCACAGGTCGCCGACCAGCTTGATCAACAGGCCGAACAGGGTGAACAGAAACAGCGTGCCGAACACCACCGGGTAGTCGCGAGACACTGCCGCTTCGTAGCTCATGCGGCCGATGCCATCGAGGCCGAATATGGTTTCGATCAGCAGCGAGCCGGCGAAGAACACCTCGATCAGCGCCTGCGGAATGCCCGCCACCACCAGCAGCATGGCGTTACGGAACACATGACCGTAGAGCACGCGCTGCTCGCTGAGGCCTTTGGCTCGGGCGGTGACCACATACTGGCGGCCAATCTCGTTGAGAAAGCTGTTTTTGGTGAGGAGGGTCAGGGTCGCGAAGCCGCCGATGACCAACGCGCTGACCGGCAGCACCAGGTGCCACAGGTAATCGCGCAATTTGCCCAATGGCGAGAGGCTGGCGTAGTCGTCCGAGAACAGCCCCTGGGCCGGAAACCAGCTCCAGTAGCTGCCGCCGGCAAACACCACGATCAGCAGAATGGCGAACAGGAACGCCGGGATGGCGTAGCCGATGATGATTACCGTGCTGCTCCAGACATCGAAGCGGCTGCCATGCAGCACCGCCTTGCGGATACCCAGCGGGATCGAGATCAGGTACGTGATCAGGGTCGCCCAGAGTCCCAGGGAGATCGTCACCGGCAGCTTTTGCACAATCAGCCCGGTCACCGTGGCGCCGCGATAGAAGCTGTTGCCGAAATCCAGCTGCGCGTAGTGGGTGAGCATCAGCCACAACCGTTGGTGCAGCGGCCTGTCGAAACCGTACTGGTGCCTGATGGCTTCCACCAGTTCAGGGTCCAGCCCCTGGGCGCCTCGGCTGATCCCGCCGGTGGCCGCCACTTCACCGCCGCCGCCACCGATCCCGCCCGTTGGGCTCATGCCCTGCACGCGGGCAATGGCCTGTTCCACAGGGCCGCCCGGCGCGGCCTGCACGATGAGGAAATTGACCACCAGAATGCACAGCAGCGTGGGAATGATCAGCAGCAGTCGACGCAGGGTGTAGGCGAGCATGTCACTGGCCCTCCGTCGCGGTCGTGGACATGTCCACTGCACGACCGCTGGCCGCGCTGCTTTGCGACGCCAGCCGCGCGGCCATTTGCGCGGCCATCTGTGCGGTGCTCAGCGGCTCCCGGCTGACCTCCCACCAGCTGTCCAGGCCGACGTCGTAGACGGGCTCGACCGCCGGCC
>NZ_DASVUM010000042.1:0-21967 GCF_036387035.1 Pseudomonas sp.
AGCTCAACCAATGTTGGCCAGAAGCCCAGAGTGGCTTCCTCGAACAGGCCTTATACATAGATGCAACCGGGTGGCAGTGTTTGAAAAGCGGGTAGACAGTGGAGGCGAGTCCATACATAGGAGCCGGCTTGCTGGCGAACCTGACCCGTCATGCACCATCGCGGTGTCTGGACAAATGCATTCGCCAGCAAGCCGGCTCCTACGAATTCGCGATGTTCAATATTCAGATGCTCGGTGCTCAGCCAGCAAACCGACCATTACAGATTCGCGGCGGTGGTCAGTTTGATCAACCCTCAATGCGGCGGATACTGCTGCAGGATTTTCTGCACCGTCTGGCGCAAAGCCTGCTCACGGGCGGCGGGGTTGGCGTTGCTGTCGCTGACCATCTGTTCGGTGCTGCCGCGCCAGACCAGCTTGCCGTCCTTCCCGTCGAGCATGTCGATTTGCAGGGTCGAGACCTTGTAATCGACGTTACGCGTCTCGGTGCCGATCGGGCCGCCCCAGTAGCCGCCCCACGGATTACCCCAGTAACCGCCACCGCCGTAGTTAGTGGTGACCGTCTGCTGACGGTTTTCAACGATCAACCATGCCTGCAGCTGCAGGTCAGCTTTCACACCGGGCGCCGCCATGCGCAGCCCGCGCTGCTCCAGTTGCCCGCCCACCGCCTGGCGAATGCGCTGCTCGGTAAGGTCGCTTTTGATGCGCGGATCGTTCGGTTGGTATTGCAAGCCCGGCTCCTTCCACGCCCACGAGCGATAGGCGCCGAAATCGCGTTGGGCGTCGAAGTCGCGACTGACCCGATCGGTCTGGCAGGCACTTAGCAACAAGGCGACACAGAGCACAGCAATGCGGCGATACATGGTGGTTCTCCCGCGCGGAAACGAATGCGATGGTGCGTGAAATCACGACGGCGGGTAAGCCGTCAGGGCGTGTTGTACGGCCTGGCGCAGGGCTTTGGCGCGCGTCGACTGGTCGCCGCTGCTTCCGGTTTCCGCGCTGGCGCTCCAGACCGGCTGGCCGCTGCGGGCATCGAACAGGCTGATGCGCACCACAACGACCTGCTCCTGATACGTGCGCACGATGGGCACACTGGCATATCCACCGTAACCATGGCGATAGCCATTGCCACCGTAATAGCCGACACCTGAACCGCCGTAGTACGGATCGTAGTAATCGTCACGCACCTGACGAATCCGCGTCTCGGTGTGCGCATCGGCAGCGACGCGCAGGTCCGCCGCCTGCGGGTTCTGCGAAGGCCTCAAGCCGCGTTGATCCAGCCCGTTGCTGACGGCTTCGGCCAGCTGAGCGGAGTCAGCCCAGACGGTGCCTGGCGGCAGCTGACCGTTGAGCCAGGCCCAGTTGCGGTAGTGACCATAATCGCGCGGCGCCGCAGGGTAAGCGCTCATGTCGATGGCGTTGGCAGCCTGAGGCGGCGCAGGCGCAATGGCTGCGGAAACCGCGCGATAGGGGTTGGGGCTCTGGCAGGCGGCCAGGCCCAGGCAGAGGGAAAGCAAAGCGAGACGGCGTTTCATGAAGGTCTCCGCGGCGTGTGTTAAGCGGCGTCTGTCAAACGGCTCGGCACATCCAGTGCAGGTAGCGTCCCAGTCCGGCGAATGCCGGGTGGCGGCGATGGGCGAGCTCCATTTCCAACAGGTCCGCAAGGTCGGCTCTGGCCTGGAATTCGACGGGCATGTAGTCGTGAAAAACCCGAACGCCACTTTGGGTTTCGACTCGCCACCGCGAGCCAAGTTGCGCCGCCAGTTCTCGGGGATCAACAGGCTCCTGGGGCGTCAGGCTCTGTTTTTCGCCGGCCATGGTGTTCTTGCGCATTTTGCGGAAGTGGCCCTTGAGCAGATTGCGGTAAATCAACGCGTCGCGGTTATAGAAGGCCAGGGAGAGCAAACCGTCGGGCTTCGTCAGTTGACGCAAGACCGGCAGGATCGTGAAAGGCTCCGCGAGCCATTCGAGCACGGCGTGACACAGCACCAGATCATAGGGTTCGGTCAGTTGACCGGGCAGGTCCTGCCAAGGCGCCTGAATGAACGTAGCGCGTTGATCAGCGTCAGCGAAGCGCTGGCGAGCGCCTTCGAGCATCGGCGCGGCGGGCTCGGCCAGCGTCACATCATGGCCGCGCTCTGCCAGCCACAACGACATGTGGCCCAGCCCGGCGCCGATATCCAGTACGCGCAAGGGGCGCGGCGGCAGGCTCTCGATCAGATCGGCCTGCAGCACGGCGAGCCGGATCGCACCCTTGGCACCGCCGTAGATTTTTTCAGCGAAGCGCGTCGCCAACTGATCGAAATGGCGGTCGCTCATTGACTGAACCGCCGTTCGCCATCGGCCAGTTTCGCGCGCACGACCTCATTCATGTCCAGCCCGAGTTCGCTGCACAGCAATAGCAGATACAGCACGATGTCCCCCACTTCCTGCCCGGCGTGCGCCAGTTCATCAGCAGGCAGTTGACGCGACTGTTCCTCGGTTTTCCATTGGAAGATTTCGACCAGCTCGGCCATTTCCACGCTGGCGGCCATGGCCAGGTTTTTCGGGCTGTGAAATTGCCGCCAGTCGTTGTTATCGCGGATGCGGTGCAGGCGTTGAGTGAGTTCGTCGAGGTTCATGGGAGTCTCCTGAAGGTGCGTAGCTTCAGGGGGATGAAGAATTGGCGCAAGAGGCCGCGATGCGTCGCGCAGTACGTTTCCGGTATGGCACGGTGGTGAGCCCATTCCCGGCTGAAGCCGGTCCCACTAAACAGCCTGCGGCCGCAACTTCACTGACACGCCTCACGCTCTTAGTGGGACCGGCTTAAGCCGGAAAGCGTCAGATGTCACATTGCAAAACTACTGGCGCACCGGAGGCGCAGCAATCACTCGGTAGCAGGCCGCCAGCTCCCCACCATATGCACAAGCCCTTCGACGCCATTGATTCTGAACTGGCCATGCGACCCCGCGGCGCTGGCAGATAACGTGACCCCGCTGGGCAACCGCACTGGCTTGTGGAATTCGACCGAGATCTCGACGTTGGATGCCGGCAGATAATCCTCAAGCGCTGCCAACGCACGGCTTTTGATCCACAGCCCGTGGGCAATCGCCTTGGGAAAGCCGAACAGCCTGGCGCTGCTGTCACTCAGATGAATGGGGTTGTAGTCGCCACTGACCTTGGCGTACTGGCGGCCAATGTCCGACGGCACCGACCACGTCGCTAGTTCCGTCATTGGCAGTGGCGCCGGCTCGTAATCGCCGTCGATCTCTCCGCCCACGTGAACGCCCCGGCACAGCATCGTGCTCTCTTCCTCCCACAGCAGCCCCAGCGCGTCCTCAATCTGCGTGATTAGGCGGAACGTCGCGCCTTTGGCGTGAGGTTTCAGGTGACCGACTCGCACGCTGACCTGCACCTTGACGACCCTGCCCAAGGGACGACGAATGCTGATCCGGTTGTGCAGGTGGATCAGCCCGAGCAATGGGAAGGGGAAGTCCTTGTCGGTGAGCAGCTTCATCTGCAACGGGAAAGCGAGTACATGAGGGTACGTTGGCGGCAGCAGACTGCCCGGTACGAAGCCGCACACATGGGCAAACGCCGTGACTTTGTCCGGGTCCACCGACATCCAGCAGCGCAGCCCCTGATCCGGCAGCTGCGTGCCGTGGACCTTGCGCCGCAACGCTGCCTGCATGAACAAACCGGGCAGGGCCGGGGGCGTGTCCAGGTACCGCCAGTGCGCACTCATCGATTTTCTCCAGTGGTCATGCTGCAGATCGGGCACGCCTCGGCGTCGACAGGGCGGCTCTTCAAACGCTCATCTTGTTCAAGCCCATCAGGCACCGAGCACGCTTTGACCGCACACGCGTAGCACCTGGCCGCTGACCGCGCCGGACCCCGGCTGACCCAGCCATGCCACCGCTTCGGCCACGTCCTGTGGCTGACCGCCCTGGCCCAGCGAACTCATACGTCTGCCCGCTTCGCGCAGGGCAAAGGGCATGTGCGCGGTCATGCTGGTTTCGATGAAGCCCGGCGCCACGGCATTGATACTGATGCCTCGGGCTTCCAGCGTCGGCGCCATCGCCCGGGCATAGCCGATCAGGCCGGCCTTGCTGGTGGTGTAGTTGGTCTGCCCACGATTGCCCGCAAGGCCGCTGATCGAGGCCAGCAGGATCACGCTGCCATTGTCATGCAGCGCGCCGCTGTCGATCAGGGCCTGGGTGAGGATTTGCGGCGCATTGAGATTTACATCGAGCACCGAGTCCCAGAAGTCTTGGGGCATGTTCGCGAGCGTCTTGTCCCGCGTGATGCCCGCGTTGTGCACGACGATATCCAGGCCGCCGTGCAGGTGTTCGATCAATTGAGCCGCAGCATCCGGCGCGCAGATATCCACTACCAACGCCTGGCCACCGAGACGGGCCGCCAGCGCATCCAGGTCGGATTTGGCTTGGGGGACGTCCAGCAAGACCACCTCGGCACCGTCGCGGGCGAGGGTTTCCGCGATGGCCGCGCCGATGCCTCGCGCTGCACCTGTGACCAGGGCTTTGCGTCCGGCGAGCGGGCGGGTCCAGTCCTGAACCTGTTGTGCGCACGCTCTGAGGCGAATGACCTGACCGGAGATAAACGCGCTTTTCGGTGACAGGAAAAAACGCAGCGCGCCTTCCAGTTGCTCCTCCGCGCCGTCCTCGATCTGCAACAGCTGAACCGTGCCGCCGTTGCGCATTTCCTTCGCGAGCGAGCGGCTGAAGCCTTCAATCGCCTGCTGCGTGCTGGCGGCCAGTGGGTCCGCTTGAGCGTCGGGAGCGCGCGCGAGAATGACGATGTGCGCGCTGTTATCCAGATGACGGAGGATCGGCTGGAAGAAGTCGCGCAGCTGACTCAGGTGAGCGGTCAGCAGCAGCGTGCTGGCATCGAACACCACGGCCTTGATCTTCGCGCTCTGCTCGGCGTTCCAGGGGTGAGCGCCGGTGATTTCGCCACCAGCGCTGAGCAGCACATCGGTCAGGCGTGGCGCAAATGCGCTGACGCGCTCAGCCAGTGGACCTGTGCTCAGCAACAGTGCGCCTTCAACCGGACGCAGACGCCCCGCCTGCCAGCGTTCCAGGCGGGCGGGCGCTGGCAAACCGATGGCGCCGACCAGCTTGCGGCCGAGGTCGGAGTTGACGAAGTCAATGTAGCGATCGGATGCCATGGAACACTCTCCTTGAGTCTGGGTTCGAATCAGTGGACCGCGCGGGTGGGTAATAGGTCCTACGCTGTCAGGCAGCGCATCTCAAACGATAGACGCATTCAGGCAGGGAGATTTCGATGATTCAGACACGACGGGTGGCCATCGTCGGCGGCAACCGCATTCCATTCGCGCGCTCCAACGGCGCGTATGCCAGCGCCAGCAATCAGGACATGCTCACTGCCGCACTGGAAGGCCTGATTGAGCGCTTCAATCTGCACGGCCTACGCATGGGGGAAGTCGTCGCCGGCGCGGTCCTCAAGCATTCACGGGATTTCAACCTCACCCGAGAATGCGTGCTGGGTTCAAGGTTATCGCCGCAAACCCCTGCCTATGACCTTCAACAAGCCTGCGGCACAGGCCTTGAGGCGGTGCTTTTAGTCGCGAACAAGATCGCCCTCGGTCAGATCGACTGCGGCATTGCCGGCGGCGTCGACACCACCTCAGACGCGCCCATCGGCGTTAACGAAGACCTGCGGCAGATCCTGTTGCAGGTCAATCGCAGCAAGACCACGGCCGACAAACTCAAGGCGCTGACGCAATTGCGCCTGCATAACCTAAAGCCGGAGTTGCCGCGCAATGGTGAGCCGCGCACCGGCTTGTCCATGGGGCAGCACTGCGAACGGATGGCCCAGAACTGGGGCATCCCACGCGAGGCGCAGGACCAGCTCGCGCTGGAAAGCCATCAGAAAATGGCCGCCGCGTATGCGCAAGGCTGGCAGGATGATTTGCTCACGCCGTTTCTCGGCCTGACACGGGACAACAACCTGCGAACTGACGCGAGCCTGGAAAAGCTCGCCTCCCTCAAGCCCGCGTACGAGCGCAGCGCCAAAGGCACGCTGACGGCGGGCAATTCGACGCCTCTGACGGACGGCGCTTCGCTGGTACTGCTGGCGAGCGAAGACTGGGCACGTGAGCGTGGCTTGCCGGTTCTGGCCTATTGGCGGGATGGCGAGTCCGCCGCCGTGGATTTCGTACGTGGCAACGAAGGTCTGCTGATGGCCCCGGTTTACGCTGTCCCGCGCCTGCTGGCGCGCAACGGGCTAACGCTGCAAGACTTCGATTACTACGAAATCCACGAAGCCTTTGCCGCGCAAGTGTTGTGTACGCTCAAGGCGTGGGAAGACCCGGAGTATTGCAAAACCCGCCTTGGGCCAGAGGCGCCGCTGGGGGCTATTGATCGCAGCAAACTCAACGTTAAAGGCAGCTCGCTTGCGGCGGGGCATCCGTTTGCTGCGACGGGCGGACGTATCGTCGCGAATCTGGCAAAACTGCTGAGCAAGAAAGGAGGAGGGCGTGGGTTGATCTCCATTTGCGCAGCCGGTGGGCAGGGGGTGACGGCGATCATTGAGGGTTGACGATCCGGCGTCGACTTGTTGAACAGTCGACCCGGCCTATCGTTGCTGGATGCCCTATCCGCAACCCGCGTAAACTGTCCCAACCCATCACAGGTCAGCCCATGCCCATTACCGGACACCTCGCTGCGCGAAAGCCGGAGACGGAGCGGCATGTTCCGTCGCTGGACGATCTTCCGCGTCCGCTCTACGCCCGCGCAGAAAGTCTGGGGCCCGGCTCATGGACGCCGCCCCATCGTCATCAATGGGTGCAGTTCTCCTATGCCATCAGTGGCGTGCTCGGCGTGCGTACTCCCCACGGCAGCTTCTTTGCGCCACCGCAGTGGGGGGTGTGGATTCCTGCCGAAATGGAGCACGAGGTGGTGACGTCTACCCGAGCGGAGATGCGCAGTTTGTATGTGCGTAAGGAAGAGTGCGTGTGGGCAACGGATCGCTGTCGTGTGTTGGAAGTCACGCCGCTGGCCAGAGAGCTGATCAAGGCGTTTTGTCAGCTCCCGGCGGAGTATTCGGAGCCTGACAGTGCGGAGTACCGCCTCGTCCAGGTGCTGCTGGATCAACTGGCGACTCTGCCGGAGGTCGGGTTTTCGCTGCCCTTGCCTCGTCACGCAAACTTGCTGCGGCTGTGCGGTGAGCTGATCGATATGCCGGAGCGAGCGGTTACGCTGAATGGCTGGTCGGCACGCCTGGGCATGTCGGAAAAAACCCTGACGCGATTATTCCAGCGTGAAACCGGATTGAGCTTCCGTGGCTGGCGGCAAAGGGCGCGTTTGCTGTCGTCGCTGAATGCGCTGGAGGAGGGCACCAGCGTCACCAGCACTGCGCTCACGTGCGGTTACGACTCGACGTCGGCGTTTATTGCCGCCTTTAAAGGGCTGTTCGGAACCACGCCGGGAGAATTGTTTCGCCAATGAAAGTCGGTATTGGCGTCGGCGCCGCACTGCCGTTAAGCGCGGCTATCGAGGGGCACTGAGTGTGGCAATGCTGGAGCGGCACGAAAGGTGCTTGCCCAGATGCCAGGCATATCGTGCGACAACCGGCGCTCAGTCAATCGGCCTTACCCCCCTACTCGCTGGCAGAAGATTGCCGTATAACGGGCGAACATCGCGTGTTTGGCAACGAAGGACCCAGAATAAAAGCTGATGAAGACTCCAAAACGCATTGAACCCCTGATCGAGGACGGTCTGGTAGACGAGGTGCTGCGCCCGCTCATGAGCGGCAAAGAGGCAGCTGTTTATGTGGTGCGCTGTGGCAAAGAGCTGCGCTGCGCGAAGGTTTACAAGGAGGCGAACAAACGAAGTTTCCGCCAGGCTGCGGAGTACCAGGAGGGCCGAAAGGTCCGCAACAGCCGCCAGGCCCGCGCGATGGCCAAGGGTTCGAAGTTCGGGCGCAAGGAAACAGAAGACGCGTGGCAGAACGCGGAAGTGGCGGCCCTGTTCCGTCTGGCCAGCGCCGGCGTTCGGGTGCCCAAGCCTTTTGACTTCCTCGAAGGCGTGCTGCTGATGGAGATGATCTGCGACGAATATGGTGACGCTGCGCCGCGCCTGAATGACGTCACACTGGAGCCCGATCAGGCGCGCGAGTACCACGCGTTCCTGATTCAGCAGATCGTGTTGATGTTGTGTACCGGTCTGGTGCACGGTGACCTGTCGGAGTTCAACGTGCTGTTGACGCCGGAAGGCCCGGTGATTATCGACCTGCCGCAAGCAGTCGACGCGGCGGGCAACAACCATGCGTTCAGCATGCTGGAGCGTGATGTGGGCAACATGGCTTCGTACTTCGGTCGTTTTGCCCCGGAGTTGAAGCAGACGCGCTTCGCCAGGGAAATGTGGTCCTACTTCGAAGCAGGAACATTGTCCCCGGCAACCGTGCTGACGGGTGAATTCGCCGATCCAGACGAGATCGCCGACGTCGGCAGCGTCCTCCGCGAGATCGAAGCCGCGCGTCTGGATGATGCGAGGCGCCAGGCAGCGCGTACCGCGGATGATGCGCCGCCGAACAAGTCAGAAGAGCCGCCTCCGCCCTGGATGCAGTGATCGACTTAAAACAAACCCGGCTCAGGCCGGGTTTTTGCTCTTCTACCGAAGGCTACAGCTATGGCGATGGAGGGGGATTCAATCACCCAGTACTTCTATTAATTTAAGTCCCACCCATAATGTCGGCGCCGGCAGTGGGTACTTGCTAGTAATGAGTGTTTGCGTTTAATGCATCTGCCTTGTTTTCTTAGGGTTGATTGTTGTACGGAATCAAACCCACTGTCTATACCGAAGGGACTCTCAGCAACTGCGAAAGCAGATAGTGGGCATCTCCCGGATTCACCCTTACGCTGCAATTGAAAATCGCTGGCTTTCCTCTGTTTCGTGCCAGCCAGGAAGGATTAACTGAAAAGTTAAGATAAGTATTGCTACCAAATTCGGGAGTAATATCTGCAGACCATTCGTCCCCTTCAGGGCCAATGGCGCGAACACCTGCAGTGCTGTTGTTATTAAACTGGGTTTGCTTTTGTACCCTGAGATTGTCGTGCGCACTGTTGATGGACGGAGCGTTCACTTGAAATGCATGCCCATCGACGGTGAGCAAGAGCGTCAATGAAGTAAAGGTCTGCGTGCTGGTGGGGCGTCTTACGGTGTAGTAAATGGATGCGTTCTGACCAATAACGTCAATTACTTCATATTTGGATATTGGGAAAGGTTGCAGCATAGGTGTACTTCCCACTGTTTGAGTGGGAGAGTCGATGGTCACGTTTCGACCCACCCAATGAACGGCCACTGCGTCACCAGATTTCATGTGGTAATCAGGAACGAGGCAATGGATGTCGCCGTTTACTTGGTAATAATCCAGACGCTCACTATTATTTCCCACTGTGCTTGCCTCTCTCACATGAGGCGCCACCAGATTCATCGCTTCCTCGGCTACCGTAATTCGCCATTGAGCAGAGCTGCCTCGGGAGGAGTGTGCGGTAAAGCTGTGCAGGCCAAGTGAAAGATTTGAGGCGTCGAACTTCCAATTACCACCATTAACGATAGCCGTGCCCAGCAGGGCTTCGCCGTCATAGACATCGACGAATTCTGCATTTGGTGATTGCTGAAGATCAGCGATTGTAGAGCGGTTCATGATGACCTCCTTGTTCCATGTTAAAACGATAACAGTGCGCCCTTTGTCGGGTAAAAGTGCAGGAAATTCGACGGCCCGTTCGGTGAGCGGACTTAATGGAACGGTTGATCAGGAGCAGGCACGGTGACGTTGCACTGTTGGGCCACTGTTTCGGTATGGCCTACATATGGGCGCCATGGATCCAGGTTCCATTCTGGTTTGTTCCGGGCGATGGTCAGGTGGCATGTCAGCTGATTGATCATTCCTCGGTCGTTCGTCCAAAAGCGACTTCCGGAATAGTCTTTGACAATTTCGTAGAACATGCTTCCTGTCTTGTCGGATTGTATATTTCTGCCGCACTCGGTGGGTGTCAGGGATAACGTCCACTCTTGGTATCGGTAAATCCATTCACCTTTAGCGATGTACCGCTGGCCGTCACTTGAGCACAATTCCTTGCCGGCACCGGCACCGGCATTTGCCGGTGTAGTCTGATGAGCGGGAGGGCTGCTGCAGGCGGTGAGGGTGCCATAAAGTACCGCGACCAAAAATCCATTTTTCATTCTTTATTCCTCGGTTCGACGGGCTTGGGGTAGACTGATTTAAACCCTTCGTTAAATGTATATGTATCAGCGCTTTGTTTGGCAAGTTTTTATTGGTTATTAGGTGTTTTTTTTCGCTATAAGTAAGCTCTCTGTTATTTCCAGGCGTTTTGAGATCTGTCATGTATGACAGTAGCCATCTTTGATCTAATCGTTGAATATCGGCTCGCAGCTTTCCTTGAGGGAAGTTCTGTTCGAGCACGCGCCCGCTGAACATGGCGCGCTTATTGAAAGCACGGGGTATTTCCATGAGAACGCATGGCATTTATATAATGGCTTTTGTAGGTTGCTCCATGTTGGCGAGTTGTTCAGTGCCGGTCCACAGGGTGCAAGATGCACCTAATGTTAAAGGCCGGGCAGTGGTTCAGGCGGATACAGGCGAGGATGTTGCCCGGCACCTTACAGCTCGTTATAGCGACACGCGTGCCAACTGCGGTTCCAAAAGCCAGCCAGCGTTTCTCTGTAACGGTGTTTTAATCAGAGGCACTCCTCGTAACCCTAGCTATCACGTCTGGGAAAACAGCCCCGCGTCCCTCGAGAAGGGTGGAGTGTCTGTGTCTTATTTGAGGGCTGATTCAAATTTCAAAAAGTTGGCCTACGGATACGACAATGGTTTTTTGCTCACCGCCTACTATTACGCCTCCGAAAAACTTCAACCGGAAGTCTTGTGTTTTTTTCCGATCGATGCCGGCACCGTTAATAGAAGCAACAAAGGATGTGGGGAATACCCTGGATTTGCCGGAAGCGGGCCCTGCCACCTGCAAGGCGTTGATACGGCGGCGCAATTCTGGACCCACTACAGCGCTCATGCATCGAGTCGGCACTCTTACCAGTGTGGGTTCGACGTAACAGATGCACGCGACGCGTTAGCTGGGCCGGCATTTGCTGCTGGCGTAGGAGCAATGAGCCTTATGGGTGCAGAGTCCTTTGCCACACAGAACGAACTTATTATGGCCGCTTGGGGTAACGGGCTCGGGCAGTCCCTGCCGCTCGAAGCATTCTTTTATATTAAGGGCAGTGGCGGATTGGCCACTGCCCGGCGCAATCAACAGGACTTAGAAGCCACTGACGGCATCCGTATCCCCATCATTAGCGTGAAGCTTCCTCAAGCATCGGGTCAGGCCGCATCGTTCGACTTTAGCGATGCAGACCAGTCCACGGGTGACCCGAACGAAGACCCGAACGAAGGAGAGCTAGGCCCGGCCGGTTTTTGACCTTCTGATCAATCGCAAGCCAGGAGGGGGACGTTAAATTTCCCAGCCAGCCGGCTTATCGCAACGTGTCCCACCAAGCTACGGGCGTTTAGTAATTCAAATCAGCTTTCTTCAAATACATCCCGTTGGGCCCAGATGCGATGCGGTATTTCAAAACGTCACCCGCGTTGATGTGCAGGCGCGTGTTGTTCTGCGCCTCAATGCCCGGCGAGCAGCCCGGCGTTTGCCCAGGCAGCACACGCAAGCGCACAGAGACGTCGCCAGCCGGCAGGTTGAACGAGCGTGATTCTTCCTGATACAGGCGTCCAACGAGCTGGTCCTGCATGAAGATCCCGATTTCGCAGGACGTGGAGACCTCAAGCCGTTCGCGGGAAATGATGAGCACGCCATAGTCCTGATCGGCATGTGCCCAGGAGGCGGAAGCCAACAGGCCGGCGAAACCTGCAACACGAAAGGCTGACCAGCGCATGGCTGACTCTCCTGAAAAAAGACGGTGATGAGCGCACTTTGGCGCAGAGCGCACATGAATGCCAGCCCGGCAGGTCACTCCGAAACTTGACCTTGTCATAGCGGGAAGGTCTTAGATATCGACGATCAGCTGTTTACCTGAGCGAGCAGCCTTCGGAACGAGGAGTGAGTAATGCAGATTTTTAACGTACAGGGCATGACCTGCGCACACTGTGTGCGTGCCGTCACCACCGCCATTCAGAATGAAGACCCGGCTGCCGATGTGCAGGTTGATCTCGACAGGGGCGAGGTCGAGGTTCAGAGCCAGCTTGGCGCCGAGCAGGTTATGGGCATGATCGAGGAAGAGGGCTACACCGCAACGGTGGCCTGACGCGGATTCCGTAGGCGTTTCCGCCACGGACGCCGCTCCGTCGCGCAGCAAGCACTGCCGATGTGGGAGTGAGCTTGCTCGCGAAAGCGGCATCTCAACTGCTGAAGGTTCAGCGAATGTGCAGGCCTCTTCGCGAGCAAGCTCGCTCCCACGAGTCATGTCTCGTCAGATAAATCTGCGGTGGGTCAGGTTGCCGAGAGCATCACTCAATAGTGATACCACTTTAGCTCCAGCATCACTTCGTTCACCGGCGATGTCAGCTGGCTGAAGTCCCGCTGTGCGCTGAGCCGCAGCCCCAGATTGCGCGACAGCTCCCATTGCTGATTGAGGCTGATGTTGCGCCGCACTTCGCCGTTGGTGAAGTAGTCCCCTTTGGTTTCCAGGCTGAAGTTACCCAGCGGGTTGCGCCACAGCACGCCCGTGTTGAAGCCTGCAGCCGGGGAAACCAGCGCCGAGAAGTCATTGTTGTGCTCAACCCGCACCGTGCCCAGCGCGAAGCCCAGCACGTCTTCACCCAGCTGCCACGTGCCGCCCGCGCCGCCATTGACATGGCTGACCAGATTCTCGTCGCCATGCTTGCCGAGTACACGCTCAAGCCCGCCCGCCACCTGCCATGACCATGGCTGCAATAGCTCATTGCGCGGTGTCAGCGAACGGATAGTCGCCAAATCGAGCCGCTGTACCTGCCAATGACTGTCCTCGTATTGGCGCAACTTGAGCTGCAGAATTTCGATCTGCGCACCCAGTGGAAAGCCATACGCGTTGTCGTTCAAATCGTGATACGCCATGCGCAGGCCGTATTCAGCGAAGGCTTTGTCATCTCGCGTGCCGGCGCCTAGTTGCCAGGTACGTGACTCATGACCGTCCTCAGGAAGGCCCGGACGTTCGATCTCCAGCGCCGGTGGCGGATTGGTGCTGATGGCTCGCAGCAGGTCATAGCTACGTTGCGCGCTGGTTGGGTCACGCTCCTGACCGTTGGCGCGATAGCGCTCCAGTCGGTAGGCCGCGTCCTGGATCAATGCGCGACGCTCCTTCGGCAGCGCGATGTACTCGGCGCTCTGCAGCTGTTTCTGGTCAGCGCTGACTTTCAGGACCCATTGCTGCTCGTCGTGGTTCAACGGCTCGGCGCGGCTCAGCAGCTCGCGCTCTCTGGACGGGCGATAGTCGATTTTCTCCACAAGCCCTGCGTCCTTCACCGCGCGAACGGTGTCGGTCGGGATGGCTGTCAGCCGGAACTGCGGCGTCAGGTCCAGGCTGGGGCGAGCGACCTGCAGCAATTCCAGCAAACGGTAGGAGCAGTTTTCGTCGAAGAAGAAATACCCGAAGCGAATCTGTTTGAGTTCCCACACGTGTTCGACCATGCGCCGGGTTTCTTCCGGTGTCAGATTGAGGCGGTATTCCCACAGGTCGCGGTTTTCCAGGCTTCGGTATTCAGAGAGTTTTTCCTGATACGGCACCAGCGCGAACAAACCGGGATAGCCCCCCATCAGGCCTTTCCACGCGTACAAAATGCTGTTGTCAGCGCCCTCGATGTACGCGCCAAAATTGATCGCGTAGCTGAGCAAGGCTGTTTTGTTGGCCTGCACGTCGGCCTGATCGATGCGCAGCAGGGTGTGGCCGAACATGGAGGATGGGCTGTTGAGGTACGCCGCCGGAAAAATCAGCACGGTGCTGTCCGGGGCGACGTCCGAAAACCATTTCTTGAATTCTTTGCAGTCGACCTCGGGAAGGTCGTTCAGCTTCAACTCGTCACGTAAAAAGCGCGTGCGAGAGGGGTAAACGCATTGCGGGTGCGCGTTTTCCTGGCCGGGCGTGACGGGGCGGTAGATCGCCTCAAGCGTCGCGGCCAGTTCGGCTTTGGGATCATGGGCGCCGTTCTGGGCGAGGAAGAATTTCGGGTCATCGACATAGCTACGCCAACCGCCCAGTTTGCCGGCTTCGTAGTGACCGATGGATATCCAGAACCTGGAATCGGCCAGTTGCTGCAAACGGTCATTGTCGACGTGAGGCGCGGCGTACAGCGGGGCGCAGACACAGAGCACCAGCCAGGCAAGGCGTTTGAGCATAGGGTGGCAACTAGTCAGAAGTGGGCAGGGCGGAGAACCTGCCTTCCAGGGAGGAAGGCAGGCGGCACGACTTTAAGCTTGGGTCGCGTATTTAGCCAGAGTCGGATCGTTCTTCAGGACGTCGATGGTGTTGGTGTGTACGTCTTCAGCAGTGGCGTCTGCCTTGGTGAAGATCTGCTGGTAGTGCTCGTGGGTGACTGCGGCGAAATGCGCACGGTCTTGCGGTGCAACGCCCAACACGACCGCGTAAGTGGTCAGTGCTTCGCCCTGGCCCATTGCCATGTCCTTGGAGAGCTCGTCCATCATGCCGTTCATGGCAATCCAGGATTTACCGCCGTACGTCAGCGCGCTGTTGGTGGAGCAACCGTTGGTGCCCGAGGTCATGCCGAACGTGGCGTTGCCCGAAGTACCGTTGGTGGTGGAAGCGAGGAAGTGAGCTGGAGTGCCACGTTGACCTTCAAACAGCATGTTGCCCCAGCCGCAGTCCGGACCGCCAGGCGCTTGAGCCATGGCGTTGATGGACACAGCGGCGAAGAGAGTACCCAGAAGAATCCGTTTCATAGCATTAGTCTCTGTTGTTACCAAGGGTCGGATTCCTGGCCGTTAGGGCGCCAGGGCGGGCCGGTTATTTAAATTGTTACCGGCCGCGCAGGTTGGAGTTTAGGCACGATATGAACGTTCCGTTAGTTAATGCAGATTGTTGGGCGTAATCCGCCCCTCCAAGGTGTGTAGGACAGTTCGTCATACGGAAAAGCGCTCAAATGGTTCATGCCTTGCCAGTGCGGTGCGGCGAGCGCCAGAATGCGCCCATCTGCCCCGCCTGATGTAAGGATGTCCGATGCCCGATTCTGTTGCTGTCAGCTTGCGACTCGCGCCCGAAGCGCTGACCCGTCCCTTTTCCGCTGAACAGTTCAGCTTCACGACAACCAACGATCTGGAACCCTTTCGCGGCGTCCTCGGCCAGGAGCGCGCGGTCGAAGCCCTGCAGTTCGGCGTCGCCATGCCGCGCCCCGGCTATAACGTGTTCGTCATGGGCGAGCCCGGCACTGGCCGCTTCTCCTTCGTCAAGCGCTACCTCAAAGCCGAAGCCAAGCGCATGCAGACGCCGTCGGACTGGGTGTATGTCAACAACTTCGATGACGCCCGTGAGCCGCGCGCCCTGGAACTGCCGCCCGGTAGCGCCAGCGCTTTCATTGCCGACATCAACGGACTGATCGACAACTTGCTGTCGACGTTTCCTGCCGTCTTTGAGCACCCGTCCTACCAACAGAAGAAGAGTTCGATCGACCGCGCCTTCAATCAGCGCTACGACCGTGCCCTTGATGTCATTGAGCGTCTTGCGCTGGAAAAGGACATCGCGCTGTACCGCGACAGCACCAACATCGCATTCACGCCGATGCTCGAAGGCAAGGCACTGGACGAGGCCGAGTTTTCGCAGTTGCCCGAAGCCGAGCGCGAGCGCTTTCACACCGACATCTCGACGCTCGAAGAGCGGTTGAATGAAGAACTCGCCAGCCTGCCGCAGTGGAAGCGCGAGTCCAACAACCAGATGCGTGAGCTCAACGAAGAGACCATTATCCTCGCGCTTCAACCTCTGCTGGCCCCGTTGTCCGAGCAGTACGCCGAAAACGCCGCCGTGTGCGCTTACCTGCAAGCGGTGCAGGTCAATCTGCTCAAGACGGTCGTCGAGCAACTGGTTGACGACAGCAAGACCGATGCCCAGGCGCGCAAGCTGCTTGAAGAACAGTACTGCCCAAGCCTCATGGTCGGTCACTCCGCCAGCGGTGGCGCGCCAGTGGTGTTCGAGCCGCACCCGACGTATGACAACCTCTTCGGGCGTATCGAATACAGCACGGATCAGGGCGCGCTTTACACCACCTACCGCCAGTTGCGCCCAGGGGCGTTTCATCGGGCCAACGGCGGCTTTCTGGTGCTTGAAGCGGAGAAGATGCTCAGTGAGCCCTTCGTGTGGGACGCCCTCAAGCGTTCCCTGCAATCGCGCAGGCTGAAAATGGAAGCGCCGCTGGGCGAACTGGGGCGTCTTGCCACCGTGACCCTGACACCGCAGACCATCGCGCTGCAGGTCAAAGTCATCATCATTGGCGCCCGCTCCCTGTATTACACGCTGCAGGACCTCGACCCGGACTTCCAGGAGATGTTCCGGGTGCTGGTGGATTTCGACGAAGACATCCCGATGGTCGACGAGAGCCTGGAGCAGTTCGCCCAGCTGCTGAAAACCCGGACCTCGGAGGAGGGCATGGCGCCACTGACGGCGGACGCAGTCGCGCGTCTGGCCACGTACAGCGCGCGCCTGGCCGAACACCAGGGGCGGTTGTCGGCGCGCATTGGCGATTTGTTTCAGCTGGTCAGCGAAGCCGATTTCATCCGCAGCGTCGCCAATGACGAACGCACTGACGCCGGGCACATTGAGCGCGCGTTGAAGGCCAAGGCCACTCGCACGGGCCGTGTGTCAGCACGGATCCTCGACGACATGCTGGCCGGCATCATCCTGATCGACACCGACGGTGCGGCGGTTGGCAAGTGCAACGGGCTGACGGTGCTGGAAGTGGGTGACTCGGCCTTCGGTGTGCCGGCGCGGATTTCAGCGACGGTCTACCCGGGCGGCAGCGGCATCGTCGACATCGAGCGCGAGGTCAATCTGGGCCAGCCGATTCACTCCAAGGGCGTGATGATTCTCACCGGCTATCTGGGCAGTCGTTACGCTCAGGAATTCCCGCTCGCCATTTCCGCAAGCATTGCGCTGGAGCAGTCCTACGGCTATGTGGATGGCGACAGCGCGTCCCTCGGCGAGGTCTGCACGCTGATTTCCGCGCTGTCGAAAACCCCGCTCAAGCAATGCTTCGCAATCACTGGCTCGATTAACCAGTTCGGTGAAGTCCAGGCTGTCGGCGGCGTCAACGAGAAGATCGAAGGCTTCTTCCGGCTCTGCGAAGCGCGAGGCCTGACCGGTGATCAAGGCGCAATCATCCCCCACGCCAACGTCGCTACGCTGATGCTTGACGAGCGTGTGCTGCAAGCGGTGCGCGCCGGGCAGTTTCACGTGTACGCGGTGCGTCAGGTGGACGAAGCCCTGAGCCTGTTGGTGGGGATGCCGGTCGGTGAGGCCGACGAAGACGGTCAATTCCCGGACGACTCGGTCAACGGCAGGGTGGTGGATCGCTTGCGTGACATCGCTGAAATGCTCAGCGACGAGGACCTCAAAGAGCTTGAAAAGGAGGCGCCACAATTACAGCTCGAGTTGAAAAGCTAGGGCTTTGACGTCAACGAAACGGGGCGCTTGATGGCCAAATGACCATTCGGCGCCCTTTTCATTTTGGCGCTTTTCCAACGGGGTAATTGTTCGATATTGTCGGGCTGCAGCAGTTGTCAAAGGGACTGACGCGTTTCTCTCGTCATGCGAAGGAAATGAATACTGCAATCAATGAGGAGCTCGCCATGCCGCGCAGCCTCTGTCTTACTCGCCAATGCCTGGGTCTGGTGACCCGAATCGAATGTGTTGTTCGCCCGCTGTCCGGCGATAAAGGAATGTGGACCCTGTTGTTCGCTGCCGGGATGTCCGGCGAACAGCCCTCCGCACTCAAGGCTCAAGGGCCTTTTCATGGGCCGATTGCTGCAGAATCGGTACTTGATGCCATTGCCCAAAGTCTTGTGTTGCATGGCTATGAAACGGCGGAAGAGATCCCGATCTGGGGTCTGCACCTGCAAGGGGAGTTGCGAAGAATCAACAGCGACGCTGCCCAGGGGCTGCGGACTTCTCCGGCCAACTGAGGCTGACGCCTCGACGAATCCGAGTCTGCGATCTGCAGGTGCGGATTTGTCGAGCATCCTCGACGCCTGTTCTGGCGTTATTGTTTCAAGTCTTTTCGCGGTGGGTTGTGCTAATTGGCCGTCGCCCTATACTCGCGAGCTTTCAATTATCTGTGAGCTTCAATGGAACGGTTTATCGAAAATGCCATGTACGCATCGCGCTGGTTGCTGGCGCCGATCTACTTTGGTTTGTCTCTGGGGCTTCTGGCGCTGGCGCTGAAGTTTTTCCAGGAAATCTTCCACATCATTCCCAATGTGTTCGCGCTGGCAGAATCGGACCTGATTCTCGTGCTGCTGTCGTTGATCGACATGGCGCTGGTAGGCGGGTTGCTGGTCATGGTGATGATCTCCGGCTACGAGAACTTCGTGTCTCAGCTGGACATCGATGAGGGCAAGGAAAAGCTCAACTGGCTGGGCAAGATGGACTCCTCCTCGCTGAAGATGAAGGTCGCCGCGTCCATCGTCGCGATTTCTTCCATCCATCTGTTGCGGGTGTTCATGGACGCCAAGAACATCGAGCCGCAGTACCTGATGTGGTACGTGATCATCCACATGACCTTCGTGGTCTCGGCTTTCGCAATGGGCTATCTGGACAAGCTGACCAAGCATTGATCGGCTGCCCCGGGCTGAGCCTCGTATGGGATGCCAAGCGCAGACGTTGAGCAAAATGTGACCAGCGGCACCGCGGTTGTCTTGCGCTCAGGCCAGCGTGAGCGAAACTCAGGGTTCGCTTATTCAGCCAGTGACCACGAGGCTCAGCCATGAACTTGCAGGAACTCACCTCCCACGCCGGTGCCGGTCGCATCGATGAACTCAACCTCATCTCCATCGAAGGCGGCATTTATTTGTTGGAGGCGAGGATGCAGGGCGTTGCACACCGTCTCGTCGATGCGCACCACAAGGCGCTGCACCTGCGTTCAGTCGAACACGCACGTGAACTGCTTCAATCGGTGCCACCGCTGCCCTTCAGTCTGGTGCACGCGGTGGTTCACGATGAGATGTGCGGTGTGGAAGACGGTCTGGACCAGAACGTCAAGATTCCCTTGTCCATTCGCTCGGCCTGGTAGTGGTTACGGTTATTACGCTTTGTGCTAGGCTGCCCGGCCTTTAAATACGGGCGCCCGAGGGCGCTCTTCAGCGGAGCAGCCTCATGTCCGAAGTCAATCTGTCCACCGACGAAACCCGCGTCAGCTACGGTATCGGCCGTCAACTGGGCGACCAACTGCGTGACAACCCGCCGCCAGGCGTGTCTCTGGACGCCATTCTGGCTGGCCTGACTGACGCATTCGACGGCAAATCCAGCCGTGTTGGCCAGGAAGAAATGGGCGCGAGCTTCAAAGTCATCCGCGAAATCATGCAAGCCGAAGCAGCGTCCAAGGCTGAAGCAGCGGCCGGCGCAGGCAAGGAATACCTGACCGAAAACGCCAAGCGTGATGGCGTGACTACCCTGGAGTCCGGTCTGCAATATGAAGTGATCACGGCTGGCGAAGGCGCTCAGCCGACCCGCGAGAGCAACGTGCGCACCCATTATCACGGCATGCTGATCGACGGGACTGTGTTTGACAGCTCCTACGATCGTGGTGAGCCAGCTGAATTTCCAGTGGGCGGCGTGATTCCAGGCTGGACCGAAGCCCTTCAACTGATGAAGGCGGGCAGCAAATGGCGCCTGTACGTGCCTAGCGAACTGGCCTACGGCGCTCAAGGCGTTGGCAGCATTCCGCCGCACAGCGTTCTGGTCTTCGACGTCGAACTGCTCGACGTTCTGTAAGACTCTGTAGCGCCTGCTTCAAGCTCGTCTGATGTCGAGTCAGCCCTGCGCTGGCTCGACATGGCCGATTTCCTGTCCTCATCAGTGCAGTTCACTCGCCGGGCGCAATGCCCGCGCGTAGCAAAACAGAAACAGACTGCGCACCATCTCTTTCTGAATCCCGGGCTCGCTTGAGCTCAAGCTGCTGACATCCAGATCCCCCTGATCCCTCAATTCGTCGAGTGCTTCTTCTTCCAGCACCGCACACACCTGGCCTGTTTCACGGTCCAGAATGCGCAGGTAAGGCTGTGGCCGATCAAGCCAGGCATCGATTAGATAAGTCATGTGATTCCCCTCAAAACGTTTCAATGAGAATAATTCTTATCCATGGAATAGCAAGGATCTATTTGAGATTAATTCGCATTGACTGTTTCGAGGGATGA
Source organism: Pseudomonas sp. (assembly GCF_036387035.1). GTDB lineage: Bacteria > Pseudomonadota > Gammaproteobacteria > Pseudomonadales > Pseudomonadaceae > Aquipseudomonas. The sequence continues at coordinate 20,381 of NZ_DASVUM010000042.1, forward strand.
TGAGGGCGTGAATCGCGAGCAATAAAAAGCCCGTCACGTGGACGGGCCTTCGGCGAAGCGGTACAGCGTTCAGTGTGTGCGGGCGACCGCAAACTCACTCAGCTCGACAAGGGCGTCGCGATAGACGCTCGGCGGCAGCACGTCCAGGCAGGCAATGGCGCGAGCAATATAGTTGCGGGCCAGTTGGGCGGTGTATTCGAGGGAGCCTGACTTTTCCACGGCGTCGCGGATGCTTTCGAGGTCTTCCAGGCCGCCCTTCTGAATGGCCTGACGGACCAGCGCAGCTTGTTCCGGAGTGCCTTCGCGCATGGTGTAGATCAGCGGCAGGGTAGGCTTGCCTTCGGCCAGATCGTCGCCGACGTTTTTGCCGAGGGTCTCGGCATCGCCGCGATAGTCCAGCAGGTCGTCGACCAGCTGGAATGCGACGCCCAGATGATCGCCAAATGTACGCAATGCTTCGCTTTGCTCAGGACCGGCCTTGGCCAGTGCCGCGGCGCTGTGGGTCGACGCTTCAAAGAGCATCGCGGTTTTGCCGCGGATGACTTCCATGTAGGTCTCTTCGGTGGTGCTTGCGTCGCGCACTTTCGACAACTGCAACACTTCGCCTTCCGCGATGACTCGCGTGGCTTTGGACAGGATCTGCATGACCGGCATCGAGCCCAGTTCAACCATCATCTCGAACGAGCGCGAGTACAGGAAATCACCCACCAGCACGCTCGGTGCATTGCCCCACATCGCATTGGCGGTCGAGCGGCCACGGCGCATGCCGGACATGTCGACGACGTCGTCGTGCAGCAGCGTCGCGGTGTGCAGGAATTCGATGGTCGCTGCCAACAGGCGCAGGTCATCACCGCCGGAGCCCAGCGCTTTGCCGCACAACAGAACGAGCAACGGGCGCAGGCGTTTACCGCCGGCAGAGGTGATGTAGTCGCCGATTTTGGAGACCAGCGGCACGCGCGATGTCAGCTGCTTCTTGATAATGTGGTCGACGGCTGTAAAGTCGTCTGCCACAGCGGTGTAGAAGGCTTGGGGTTGCATCAGCGAGACGTGCTCCAGAAGGGTTGCGCGGCATGCTAGGTTGCAGGCCCCACCCTGTCAAGGCGTGACATAACGCAGCTTGCAAGGCGTAGATCGCTTGCGTACAATCGCGCACCCTAACTTCATGGGCAGCACCTGCCTTACGCAATTGCACCTCGGCCTTTCCAGCCTTGTGCAGCCATGCCAGCCAATACCTCTTCCTATAAAGAGCTGGGTGAGCAGGATTATCGGAGAAATACCATGTCTTATGCAGTAATCGTTACTGGCGGCAAGCAGTACAAGGTCGCCCCAGGTGAATACCTGAAGATTGAAAAGCTGGAAATCGCTACCGGCGAATCCGTCACTTTTGATCGCGTTCTGTTGGTTGCCAATGGCGACGACGTGAACATCGGCGCTCCAGTTGTTGCAGGCGCTACCGTTGTGGCTGAAGTGATCTCCCAAGGTCGTCACGATAAAGTCCGCATCATCAAGTTCCGTCGTCGTAAGCACCACATGAAGCGTATGGGCCACCGCCAGTGGTACACCGAGATCAAAATCACCGGTATTCAG
>NZ_DASVUM010000043.1:0-16967 GCF_036387035.1 Pseudomonas sp.
GAGGACCGTAAGGTCTCCGAGCTCTATGATCTGATTCACCCCAACGCCAGCGAAACGCTGACGGTGCGTTCGCTGTTCGTGATCGACCCGAACAAGAAGGTACGCCTGACCATCACCTACCCGGCCAGCACCGGACGCAACTTCCACGAAATCCTGCGGGTGATCGATTCGCTGCAACTGACCGACAACTACAAAGTCGCGACGCCGGCGAACTGGAAAGACGGTGACGACGTTGTGATCGTGCCGTCGATCAAGGACGAAGCAGAAATCACGGAGCGCTTTCCCAAGGGTTATACAGCCGTCACGCCGTACCTGCGCCTGACGCCACAGCCGAATCGCTGAGACCCGGATCCAACCACGACATTCGGGCCGACTTATCGGCCCTTTTTTTCGCCGCGAACGCTGCCCCTGTGGGAGTGAGCATGCTCCCGAAGACGGTATTCCAGCCCCTGAAGATGTGCGGGCCGTAAGCTCTTCTTCGCGAGCAAGCTCGCTCCCACAGGTTTGTGGCAGGCCACAGGAAGGCTGATACTCGCATATTCGTTTTGGTGCTAACCAAATGAATAAATATGATTTTAGAGAATAACCGTCCCCTGTTATGGTCTCTCCGTCCTGGCGAGATCGCCGGCAATGAATCCCACACAACGCCTTACTGGTCCGCCATCGGACGAGCAGGTGCCACCTGTTAGCTACACAGCAAAGGAGCGTGCCATGCGCACCGTCATTTTGCGTCGAGGCCTGGTCGCTCTGTTTGCCGCGGCGGTTTCCCTCGGCGCCCTTACTCAGGCCCAGGCCGACACCTTGCGCATCGGTTACCAGAAATACGGCACGCTGGTGTTGCTCAAGGCCAAAGGGTCGCTTGAGAAGAAGCTCGCCGACCAAGGCGTGCAGGTCCAATGGACTGAATTCCCCGGCGGCCCGCAGCTGCTCGAAGGGCTGAACGTCGGCTCCATCGACTTTGGCGTGACCGGCGAAACGCCGCCTGTGTTTGCCCAGGCGGCTGGCGCGGATCTGCTGTATGTGGCCTCCGAGCCGCCAGCGCCGACCAGCGAAGCGATTCTGGTGCCCAAGGATTCGCCGATCACTTCGGTCAAAGACCTTAAAGGCAAGAAGGTCGTCCTTAATAAGGGCTCCAATGTGCATTACCTGCTGGTGCGCGCGCTGGAAGACGCTGGCCTGAAATACACCGATATTCAAACCGTGTTCCTGCCGCCTGCGGACGCCCGTGCCGCCTTCGAGCGTGGCAGCGTTGATGCCTGGGTGATCTGGGATCCGTACCAGGCCGCGGCCGAACAGCAACTGCAGGCGCGAACCCTGCGCGACGGCAAAGGCATCGTCGACAACAACCAGTTCTATTTGGCGACCAAGCCCTATGCGCAGGCGCATCCCAAGGTGATTCAGACCTTGGTTGAAGAAGTGCGCGCCGTCGGCGAATGGTCCAAAGCCAACCCGGAAGGGGTGACCAAACAGGTCGCACCGCTGCTGGGCCTGTCGGAAGACATTACCCGCACGTCGGTGAAACGTCAGGGCTACGGCGCTTTGTTCATCACGCCTGAAACCGTCGCCGCGCAACAGAAAATTGCGGACACCTTTTACCAACTCAAGCTGATTCCTAAACCGTTGCGCATCGCTGATGTGATCTGGACGCCACCCGCTGCTGTCGCGAAAGCGCCGTAAGCCCGGCATAGGAAGGAGACAACTCCATGAGCGTGGAAAAAATCACTCACAAACTGGCGCCCTGGTTGCTACCGGTTTTGTTGTTGGCCATCTGGCAACTGGCGGTCAGCGCCGGTTGGCTGTCGACCCGCATACTCCCAGCGCCCAGCGCTGTGATTGAAGCCGGCGTGACGCTGGTGCGCAGCGGCGAAATCTGGACCCACCTGGCAATCAGCGGCTGGCGTGCAGGGATCGGCTTTGCCATCGGCGGCGGGATCGGTCTGGCACTGGGCTTCATCACCGGCTTGTCGAAATGGGGCGAACGTCTGCTCGACAGTTCTGTGCAGATGATCCGAAACGTGCCGCACCTGGCATTGATTCCGCTGGTCATTCTGTGGTTCGGCATCGACGAGACCGCCAAGATATTTCTGGTCGCGCTGGGCACGCTGTTCCCGATTTACCTGAACACGTATCACGGCATTCGTAACATCGACCCGGCGCTGGTGGAAATGTCACGCAGCTACGGGTTGAGCGGCTTCGGGCTATTCCGCCATGTGATTCTGCCAGGCGCCATGCCTTCGATTCTGGTCGGCGTGCGGTTTGCGCTGGGCTTCATGTGGCTGACGCTGATCGTCGCCGAAACCATTTCGGCCAGTTCCGGCATCGGTTATCTGGCGATGAACGCCCGGGAGTTTCTGCAGACTGATGTCGTGGTGCTGGCGATCGTGCTGTACGCCGTTCTCGGCAAATTGGCAGACCTGGCGGCGCGTGGTCTGGAACGGGTTTGCCTGCGTTGGCACCCGGCGTATCAAGCGGCTAAAGGTGGCGCGCAATGAGCAATCTCCAACAACCGGCAAACCTGTTGCGCGGGATTCCCTTGCAGGTCCGCAAGCTGAAGAAAACCTTCGGCTCGCGGGAAGTATTGAAAGACATCGATCTGCACATTCCAGCCGGCCAGTTCGTCGCCGTCGTGGGCCGAAGCGGCTGTGGAAAGAGCACCCTGCTGCGCCTGCTGGCGGGCCTCGATCTGCCGTCGAGCGGTCAATTGCTGGCAGGCAATGGCTCACTGGCCGATGCGCGGGAAGACACGCGACTGATGTTCCAGGAAGCGCGCTTGCTGCCGTGGAAGAAGATCATCGACAACGTAGGCCTTGGGCTCAGTGGCGACTGGCGCGGCAAAGCACTTGAAGCGCTGGACGCCGTAGGTCTGGCGGAGCGAGCCAACGAATGGCCAGCGGCGTTATCGGGCGGACAGAAGCAGCGCGTGGCCCTCGCGCGTGCGCTGATTCACCAGCCACGGCTGCTGCTGCTCGATGAGCCTCTCGGTGCGCTGGACGCCCTGACCCGAATCGAGATGCAGCAACTGATCGAGAACCTGTGGAAAAAGCACGGCTTCACCGTGTTGCTGGTGACCCACGACGTCAGCGAAGCCGTGGCCATTGCCGACCGGGTCTTGCTGATCGAAGAGGGCCGCATCGGTCTTGATCTGCAGGTCGATCTGGCCCGCCCGAGGGCGCGCGGCTCCCACCGGCTCGCCGCGCTGGAAACCGAAGTACTTAACCGCGTGTTGTCGCTGCCAGGCAGCCCGCCCGAACCCGAACCGACTTCACCGCTGCCCACGCAATTGCGTTGGGCCAACTAAATCCATCGGCAATCTTGCCCTGGAACTGATCTCTCAAAGGAAGCCTTACCATGACTATCAAAGCCATCAACGTGCGTAACCAGTTCAAAGGCACCATCAAGGAAATCGTCACCGGCGACGTGCTGTCCGAAATTGACGTGCAGACCGCATCGGGCGTCGTGACCTCCGTCATCACCACCCGCTCGGTAAAAGAGTTGGAGCTGGTGGTCGGCAGCGAAGTGATCGCGTTCGTCAAATCCACCGAGGTGTCGATCGCCAAGTTGTGATCGTTGCTCAATCGCAAGCGACTGCCCCTTGTGTAGGAGCGCGCTTGCCCGCGATGGCGGGGGCAGCCGGGATGTCGGGCTGAGCTCTGCCGCTATCGCGGGCAAGCGCGCTTTTGCTTTGATCTCGATCCAAACCCCAGATAGGTGTCGAACTCCGATCGGTAGGAGCCGGCTTGCTGGCGTACGCGTGTTGGCAGCCAACAATGACGTCTCAGACCACTTGAATTCGCCAGCAAGCCGGCTCCTACGGATCCAGTTAATCCACGGCCGCTCGCTGGTGTAGCCCGATTTGGATTTCGCGGGTTTACGAACTTTGTGAGCGCTTGGGCAAATACGGCGGCAGGTACAACCCCAGATACGCATCAAACACCCGCAATCCTTCCTCGGCCATGCGCGGGGTGATCGCGTTGTGCAACTGCACCGAGCGCGCGTACACCCTGTCTGCAAGTTCCAGCGCCAAGGCAAACACCTCAACGTCATCGGGCAACGTCGGCAGCTGGAAATGCCGGGCGAAGAGCTCATGCATGAGGTTGCCCAGTTCGATGTCGTGCTGACGATCCGCCTGGGTGACTTCGGTCAGGCCATGCTGGGCGAGGATTAACTGCCGCGCGGCGGCGTCGTCGCTGTAGATCGCCAGCATCCGCGACTCCACCACATGCGACAGGTCTCGCCACTGGTTCAGCTGGTCGTGATCGATGGGCTGCTGCAGGCTTTCGCGAAATGCTTCATGGACATCCGCTGTCAGCGCTTCGAGCAGCGCCGGAACGCTGGCGAAGAAGTGATAGACCGAGGAGGGCGGTATTTCCGCCCGTTCGGCGACGCTGTAGATGGAAAGGCTCGCCACGCCATCCGATGCCAGCAGCGCACGTGCCGCATCAAGGATAGAGTCGATCCGCGCCTGACTGCGTGCACGAGGTTTGCGGGGTGGGGCAAGGCGGGTCATCGGTGCTCTCTCGGTCGGGGCGCGCGGGCATTCTAACGTGGCGGCCAGCAGATTGCCTTCCCGGCTGAAGCCGGTCCCACAAGGTATTCGCGATGCCTCAGTAAGGCGGTCCCACAAGGTATCCGCCGTGTTTCAGTGGGACCGGCTTTAGCCGTGAAGAGGCGGTCCGGGCTCCATGGATTCGACGACGGAGCGCGTCCTTTCACTGAGCTGTTTGCGCGGCTCCTGAATGAAAAACGCCACCCATTCTTTCGAAAAGGTGGCGCTTTCGTCACTCATGCAGCTATCAAACCGTGTGCAGATACCAATTGTATTCAAGGTCGGAGATGGAGTGCTCAAACTCCTCCAGCTCACTTTCCTTGCACGCAACAAAGATATCGATGTACTTCGGATCGATGTACCTGGCCATGACTTCGCTGTCGTCCAGCTCGCGCAAGGCATCGCGCAGGTTGTTCGGCAGGCTCTGCTCGTTCTGCTCGTAGGAGTTGCCTTCTACGGGCGGACCGGGCTCGATCTTGTTGGTCAGGCCATGGTGAATGCCTGCCAGCACCGATGCCATCAACAGATACGGGTTGGCATCTGCACCGGCAACCCGGTGCTCGATGCGCACCGAATCGGCCGTCCCGGTCGGAACGCGCACGGCAACGGTCCGGTTATCCAGACCCCAGCACGGTGAGTTGGGGACGTAGAACTGAGCACCAAACCTGCGGTACGAATTGACGTTCGGGCAGAGGAACGCCATCTGCGCGGGCAGGGTCTCGAGCACACCGCCGATCGCATGACGTAATGCGGCGTTCTGCTCGGGATCCTCGCTGGTGAAGATGTTTTTGCCATCGCGATCCAGGATCGAAATGTGCACGTGCAATCCGTTGCCCGCCTGGCCCGGATAAGGCTTGGCCATGAAGGTGGTGTCCATCTCATGGTCGTAGGCGATGTTCTTGATCAGACGCTTGAGCAGCACCGCGTAATCACAGGCTTTGAGCGCGTCGGCGGTGTGGTGCAGGTTGACTTCGAACTGCGCCGGGGCACTTTCCTTGACGATCGCGTCAGCGGGAATGCCTTGCTCCTTCGCGCCTTCCAGAATGTCCTGAAGGCAGTCAACGTACTCGTCCAGGTCATCGATCAGGTAAACCTGTGTTGAATGCGGGCGTTTGCCGGAGATCGGCGAGCGCGGCGGCTGTGGACGACCGTTCACGTTTTCCTGGTCAATCAGGTAGAACTCAAGCTCGAATGCAGCGCAGATGGTCAGGCCCATCTCGTCGAACTTGCTGACAACCTGGCGCAGCACTTCACGCGGATCCGCGAAGAAGGGCGTGCCTTCCAGCTCGTGCATGGTCATCAGGAGTTGTGCGGTAGGACGCTTCTGCCAGGGCTCATTGCAGAGAGTGTCAGGGATTGGATAACAGATTCGGTCAGCATCGCCGATGTCCAGACCCAGGCCGGTGCTTTCCACCGTCGAGCCGTTGATATCCAGTGCGAATAGGGAAGCTGGGAGGTTGATGCCTTTTTCGTAAACCTTATGAAGGCTGGTGCGTTCGATGCGCTTGCCGCGCACCACTCCATTCATATCTGCAATCAGAAGGTCAACGTATAGAACCTCAGGATGTTCCTTAAGGAACGCGTTCGCTTCGTTGAGCTGAACGGCACGCGGGGGTACCGACATGATGCAACACCTTTGTTGTTGAAAATATCAATCATCGAGCATTACGGGTTTCAGTCAATCCGAAAGGCCAGACGAAGTCAAGGGAGCCTGATTCGCCCTAAAAGGGCGCCAAAAAGCCAATTTCGCCGCACTTTAGGGCAAATGTCGTGCGCCGAAGGTCAAGCAAACTAGGGGTTAGAGCAGGGCGTGTTTTATTTTTTACGGGCGTGTTGTGGAAAAAAATGAACAACGCTAAGCTCGATTGCAACCCATAACAGCAATAATACCGGGGGTCCCATGTTTCGCCTTCCGCTGATCGGCACCAACGCCTGCACTCAGCATTTCGGGCACCCGTTCCCCACGTCACACCTTGTCACTGTAGCGGCCCAGCCAGCGCGCCGGCCACGGCTTATGCCTCTGCGCGACACCTCGACACCTTACTCGTTATCAACGCAGCGGTTCCAGCGGGCGCGTGTTTTGCTTCGGCTGACGCACTCAGGCCAGAGCGCTGTGCCGACGCGCAGTGCAGCTTTTTGCACAACCCGGACTATCTTTCAGTCTTCCAGGCCATTGGCGATGCCTGGGGAAAACCTGCAACACCTTGACGCCAGCGCTTCAAAGAACGCCTGACCGCCATGACGGCGACCAGGAATCAAAACCCTGAGGTATTTATGAGTACCAACCTCGACCAGCTCACCGATTGGTTGAAAGAACACAGGATTACCGAAGTCGAATGCATGATCGCCGACCTCACCGGTATCACACGGGGCAAGATTTCACCGACCAACAAGTTCATTGCTGAAAAGGGCATGCGCTTGCCGGAAAGCGTACTGCTCCAGACCGTGACGGGCGACTATGTCGAAGACGACATCTACTACGAATTGCTGGATCCCGCAGACATCGACATGTTCTGCCGTCCTGACCAGAGCGCGGTGTTTCTGGTGCCCTGGGCCATCGAGCCAACGGCGCAGGTGATTCACGACACCTACGACAAGCAAGGCAACCCCATCGAGCTGTCCCCGCGCAACGTCCTCAAGAAAGTACTCAAGCTCTATGCCGACCAAGGCTGGCAGCCCATTGTGGCGCCGGAGATGGAGTTCTACCTGACCAAGCGCAGCGACGACCCCGATTACCCGCTGCAGCCGCCGGTGGGCCGCTCCGGTCGCCCGGAGACCGGTCGTCAATCGTTCTCCATCGAAGCTGCCAACGAATTCGACCCGCTGTTCGAAGACGTCTACGACTGGTGCGAGCTGCAGAACCTGGACCTGGACACGCTCATCCACGAAGACGGCACCGCGCAGATGGAGATCAACTTCCGTCACGGCGACGCGCTTTCTCTGGCCGACCAGATTCTGGTGTTCAAGCGCACCATGCGCGAGGCCGCCCTCAAGCACGACGTGGCCGCGACCTTCATGGCCAAGCCCATGACCGGCGAGCCCGGCAGCGCCATGCACCTGCACCAGAGCATCATCGACATCGAAACCGGCAAGAACATCTTCTCCAATGAAGACGGCACGATGAGTCAGCTGTTCCTTCAGCATATTGGTGGTTTGCAGAAGCTGATCCCCGAGCTGTTGCCGCTGTTCGCGCCCAACGTCAACTCGTTCCGCCGCTTCCTCCCGGACACCTCCGCGCCGGTCAACGTCGAGTGGGGCGAAGAAAACCGTACCGTCGGCCTGCGCGTTCCGGATGCCGGTCCGCAGAACCGTCGTGTGGAAAACCGTCTGCCCGGCGCCGATGCCAACCCGTATCTGGCCATCGCTGCCAGCCTGTTGTGCGGTTTCATCGGCATGGTCGAGGGCCTGAACCCCAGCGCCCCGGTGGTCGGCCGTGGTTACGAGCGGCGCAACCTGCGCCTCCCGTTGACCATCGAAGACGCGCTGGAGCGGATGGAAAACAGCAAGACGGTTGAAAAATACCTCGGCAAGAAATTCATCACCGGTTACGTCGCGGTCAAGCGCGCCGAGCACGAGAACTTCAAGCGTGTGATCAGTTCGTGGGAGCGGGAATTCCTGCTCTTTGCCGTCTGACGTCCCGGGGCGCGGTCGAGTCCTGAATGGATCGACGGCGTCCCACACGCGATACCACAATGGAGTGATTCATGAGTTCCAACAATCCGCAAACGCGTGAATGGCAAGCCCTCAGCAGTGATCATCACCTGGCGCCGTTCAGCGACTTCAAGCAGTTGAAAGAGAAAGGCCCGCGCATCATCACCAACGCCAAGGGCGTTTACCTCTGGGACAGTGAAGGCAATAAGATCCTCGACGGTATGGCCGGGCTCTGGTGCGTCGCCATCGGTTACGGCCGCGAAGAGTTGGCCGACGCGGCCAGCAAGCAGATGCGCGAGTTGCCTTACTACAACCTGTTCTTCCAGACCGCTCACCCGCCTGCGTTGCAACTGGCCAAGGCCATTTCCGACATAGCCCCCGAGGGCATGAACCACGTGTTTTTCACCGGTTCAGGCTCTGAAGGCAACGACACGGTGCTGCGCCTCGTGCGTCACTACTGGGCAATCAAAGGCCAGCCGAGCAAGAAAGTCATCATCAGCCGCGTCAACGGTTATCACGGCTCGACCGTCGCCGGGGCGAGCCTGGGCGGCATGACTTACATGCACGAGCAGGGTGATCTGCCGATCCCGGGCATCGTGCATATCCCGCAGCCTTACTGGTTCGGTGAAGGGGGCGACATGACGCCCGACGAATTCGGTGTCTGGGCGGCCGAACAGCTGGAGAAGAAGATTCTCGAACTGGGCGTGGATAATGTCGGGGCGTTCATCGCCGAGCCGATCCAGGGCGCCGGCGGCGTCATCGTCCCGCCTGACAGCTACTGGCCCAAGATCAAAGAGATCCTTGCCAAATACGACATCCTTTTTGTGGCCGATGAAGTGATCTGTGGCTTTGGCCGCACCGGGGAGTGGTTCGGCAGCGACTTCTACGGCCTCAAGCCGGACCTGATGACCATCGCCAAAGGCCTGACCTCCGGCTACATCCCTATGGGCGGCGTGATCGTGCGCGACGAAGTGGTCAAAGTGCTCAATGAAGGCGGCGACTTCAACCACGGTTTCACTTACTCGGGCCACCCGGTGGCGGCGGCCGTGGGGCTGGAGAATATTCGTATTCTGAGTGAAGAAAAGATCGTGGATCGGGTGAAGTCCGAAACGGCACCCTATTTGCAAAAGCGTCTGCGCGAGCTGAGCGACCACCCGCTGGTGGGTGAAGTCCGGGGCGTCGGCATGCTGGGCGCAATTGAGCTGGTCAAAGACAAAGCCACTCGCACGCGTTATGCCGGTAAAGGCGCGGGCATGATTTGCCGCACTTTTTGCTTCAACAATGGCCTGATCATGCGGGCCGTGGGCGACACGATGATCATCTCCCCGCCGCTGGTGATTACCTTCGCCGAGATCGACGAGTTGATTGAAAAGGCGCGAAAGTGCCTGGACCTGACATTTGAGTCATTGCAAAGCTGAATTTTGACCGGGAAATTGCCAGACTGTCGCCGTCTAGACGCCGCTTACATAAAAACACTGGAGCCGTACGAATGAAGAAATTTGGCAAAACCCTCCTGGCCGTGTCCCTCATGGGCGCAGTGGCCGCCGTTGCGCACGCCGATGACAAGGTCCTGCACGTCTACAACTGGTCCGACTACATCGCCCCCAACACCATTGCCGACTTCGAAAAAGAGTCGGGCATCAAAGTGGTGTACGACGTGTTCGACAGCAACGAGACCTTGGAAGCCAAGTTGCTGGCCGGCAAGTCGGGCTACGACATTGTTGTGCCGTCGAACAACTTCCTGGCCAAGCAGATCAAGGCCGGCGTCTACCAGGAGCTGGACAAGTCCAAGCTGCCAAATTACAAAAACCTCGACCCTGCCTTGTTGAAAGCCGTGTCGATCAGCGACCCGGACAACAAGCACGCGTTCCCGTACATGTGGGGCTCGATCGGCATTGGCTTCAACGCCGACAAGGTCAAAGCTGCACTGGGTGCTGACGCTCCTGTGAATTCGTGGGACCTGCTGTTCAAGCCGGAGAACGCGGCCAAACTGAAAGGCTGCGGTATCAGCTTCCTCGACTCGCCTACCGAAATGCTGCCAGTGGCGCTGCATTACCTGGGCCTGCCGACAGACAGCCAGAAGAAAGAAGACATCCAGAAAGCCGAAGACCTGTTCAAGAAGATCCGTCCTTCGATCACCTACTTCCACTCGTCCAAGTACATCTCGGACCTGGCCAACGGCAACGTCTGCGTAGCCGTGGGTTATTCGGGTGACGTCTACCAGGCCAAGGCGCGCGCTGAAGAAGCGGGCGGCAAGGTCAAAGTCAGCTACAACATTCCGAAAGAAGGCGCAGGCAGCTTCTACGACATGGTCGCCATCCCTAAAGATGCCGAAAACGTCGAAGGCGCCTACAAGTTCATGAACTTCATCCTGCAACCGAAGGTGATGGCTGAAATCACCAACTCCGTTCACTTCCCGAACGGCAACAAGGCGGCGACCGAGTTCGTCGACAAGGACATCACTTCTGACCCGGGCGTTTATCCGCCGGCAGACGTTTTGGCCAAGTTGTACGCGATCGCCGACTTGCCAGCGGCGACTCAACGCTTGATGACCCGCAGCTGGACCAACATCAAATCGGGTAAGTAAGCCTGACCGGGTGGGGCACATGCCCCGCCCACATCAGCTGTCACGACACCCGCGTCACAAAAAGTTTTTTTGCGAGAAGGGTTTATCGAAGGTAAGTTGCGCGCCGGATGGGTCACAGGCAGTCGTTACTGTCATCGGTACGGGCAACAGGCCCACCTACTAAAAAAGGACTGCACACGTGTCTATTTCTTTATTTTCAAAGGGCTTGCTACTCGGGGCTGGCCTCACGCTTGCCGCCGGTGCCTACGCGGACTCCACCGTCCGCATTTATAACTGGTCCGATTACATCGGCACCACCACGCTGGAGGACTTCACGTCCACCACCGGGATCAAAACCAAGTACGACGTCTTTGACTCCAACGAAACCCTGGAAGGCAAGCTGCTTGCCGGCCATACCGGGTATGACGTGGTCGTTCCGTCCAACCACTTCCTGGGCAAACAGATCAAGGCCGGTGCGTTCCAGAAGCTCGACAAATCGCAGCTGCCCAACTATTCCAACCTCGACCCTGAGCTGCTCAAGCGCCTGGAAAAGAACGACCCGGGCAATCAGTACGCCGTGCCGTACCTGTGGGGCACCAACGGCATCGGCTTCAACGTCGACAAGATCAAGGAAGTGCTGGGCGTCGACACCATCGATTCCTGGGCCATGCTGTTCGAGCCTGAAAACATCAAGAAGCTGCAGAAGTGCGGCGTTGCGTTCCTCGACTCGGCTGACGAGATGATGCCCGCCGTCCTCAATTACATGGGCTTGAACCCGAACAGCACCGACGAAAAAGACTACAAGGCTGCCGAAGCCAAGCTGCTCAAAGTCCGTCCGTACGTGACCTATTTCAACTCGTCCAAGTACATCACTGACTTGGCCAACGGTGACATCTGCGTCGCTGCGGGCTTCTCCGGCGACGTGTTCCAGGCCAAGGCCCGTGCCGCGGAAGCCGGCAAAGGCGTCAAAATCGCCTACTCGATTCCGAAAGAGGGCGGCAACCTGTGGTTCGACATGCTCGCCATACCATCGGATGCGCCGGACGTGAAGGCCGCTCACGCGTTCATCAACTACATCCTCAAGCCTGACGTGATCGCCAAGGTCAGTGACCAGGTGGGTTACGCCAACCCGAATCCGGCCTCGGGTGAGCTGATGGATCAGGAAATTCGCAATGACGAGGCGGTCTACCCCTCAAAAGAGGTGCAGGCGCGCCTGTACGTCAATTCCGAATTGCCGCCGAAGATCCAGCGCGTGATGACGCGCAGCTGGACGAAGATCAAATCCGGTAAATAAAGACCTTGGCGCCCGGCCACATTGGTCGGGCGCAAAAACAGTTGGGAGTTTCACCCATGGCAGTTGCCTCAGGCGCCTACAAGAAATCCCTTGAGGGTGGTCAGCAACCGAAACAGGTGCTGGTCAAAATCGATCGGGTCACGAAAAAGTTCGATGAGACGATTGCTGTGGACGACGTGTCTCTGCAGATCAACAAGGGTGAGATCTTTGCCCTACTCGGCGGCTCCGGCTCGGGAAAATCGACCCTGCTGCGCATGCTCGCCGGCTTTGAACGTCCGACCGAAGGCCGCATTTACCTCGACGGCGTCGACATCACTGACATGCCGCCGTATGAACGCCCCATCAACATGATGTTTCAGTCTTACGCGCTGTTTCCGCACATGACCGTGGCGCAGAACATTGCCTTCGGTCTGCAGCAGGACAAGCTGCCCAAGGCCGAGATCGAAGCGCGCGTGGCGGAAATGCTCAAGCTGGTGCAGATGACCCAGTACGCCAAGCGCAAGCCGCATCAGCTGTCGGGTGGCCAGCGTCAGCGTGTGGCACTGGCGCGTTCGCTCGCCAAGAAGCCGAAATTGCTGCTGCTTGACGAGCCCATGGGCGCACTGGATAAAAAACTGCGCTCGCAGATGCAGCTGGAACTGGTGGAGATTATCGAGCGCGTGGGGGTGACCTGCGTGATGGTGACTCACGACCAGGAAGAGGCCATGACCATGGCCGAGCGCATCGCAATCATGCACTTGGGCTGGATCGCGCAGATCGGCAGCCCTATCGATATCTACGAAACGCCAACCAGCCGTCTGGTGTGCGAGTTCATCGGCAACGTCAACCTGTTCGACGGTGAAGTCATCGAAGACATGGAAGGCCATGCGCTGATCAGCAGCCCCGAGCTTGAGCGCAAGATTTACGTCGGCCACGGCGTCACCACGTCGGTGGAGGACAAGCGCATTACCTATGCGCTGCGTCCCGAAAAATTGCTGGTGACCACCGAGCAGCCGTCGTTCGAACACAACTGGTCGCGGGGCAAGGTCCACGATATCGCCTATCTGGGCGGTCACTCGGTGTTCTACGTGAAGCTGCCCTCGGGCAAGCTGGTGCAGTCGTTTGTCGCCAACGCTGAACGTCAGGGCACGCGACCGACCTGGGACGATGAAGTCTTCGTCTGGTGGGAAGACGACAGCGGCGTGGTATTGCGCTCATGAAGATCCGAAAAATAAAACGGGCTTTCAACCGAATAAAACCCACCGGACGCCAAGCGGTTATCGGCGTCCCGTTTCTGTGGCTGTTTCTGTTTTTCGCGCTGCCGTTTCTGATCGTCATCAAGATCAGCTTCGCCGAAGCGGACGTTGCGATCCCTCCGTACACCGAGATCTTCACCTACGTCGAGCAGAAGCTCGACATCGTGCTCAACTTCGCCAACTACGCGCTGTTGACCAGTGATGATCTGTACATCTCGGCGTATCTGGGCTCGCTGAAGATGGCGTTCATCAGCACGGTGTTGTGCCTGCTAATCGGCTATCCGATGGCTTACGGCATCTCCATCGCCCGCAAAGAAATGCAGACGGTGCTGTTGCTGCTGATCATGATGCCGACCTGGACCGCGATCCTGATCCGCGTTTATGCCTGGATGGGCATCCTCAGCAACAACGGCCTGCTCAACGCTTTCCTCATGTGGCTGGGTGTGATCAGCGAGCCATTGCAGATCCTCAACACGAACCTCGCGGTGTACATCGGCGTGGTTTATTCCTACCTGCCGTTCATGATCCTGCCGCTCTACGCCAATCTGGTGAAGCACGATCAGAGCTTGCTGGAGGCCGCGTCGGACCTGGGCTCGAGCACCTTCAACAGTTTCTGGAAGATCACCGTGCCGCTGTCCAAGAACGGCATCATCGCCGGCTGCATGCTGGTGTTCATTCCGGTGGTCGGCGAGTTCGTCATTCCGGAACTGCTGGGCGGCCCAGAAACGTTGATGATCGGTAAAGTGCTCTGGCAGGAATTCTTCAACAACCGTGACTGGCCGGTTGCGTCGTCGCTGGCGGTGGTGATGCTGTTGATCCTGATCGTGCCCATCATTCTGTTCAACCGCAGTCAGGCCAAAGAGCTGGAGGGCAAGGCATGAGAGGCTTCCGATTCTCGAACCTGATGTTGGTGCTGGGCCTGATCTTCATCTACGCGCCCATGGTCATTCTGGTGATCTACTCGTTCAATGCCTCCAAACTGGTGACGGTCTGGGGCGGCTGGTCGGTGAAGTGGTACGTCGGGCTGCTCGACAACACCCAACTGATGAGCGCGGTCATGCGCTCGCTGGAAATCGCCCTGTACACCTCGATTGCGGCGGTCGCGCTGGGCACGATGGCGGCCTTCGTGCTGACGCGAATCACTCGCTTCAAGGGCAAGACGTTCTTTGGCGGTCTGGTCACCGCGCCGCTGGTGATGCCTGAAGTGATCACCGGTCTGTCGCTGTTGCTGCTGTTCGTGGCGATGGCGCAGTTGCTCGGCTGGCCGGAAGAGCGCGGCATCGTCACCATCTGGATCGCTCACACGACGTTCTGCGCAGCATATGTGGCCGTGGTGGTGTCGGCACGTCTGCGTGAACTGGACATGTCCATTGAAGAAGCGGCGATGGATCTGGGCGCGCGGCCATGGAAGGTGTTCTTTTTGATCACCATTCCGATGATCGCGCCGTCGCTGGCAGCGGGGGCAATGATGTCCTTCGCGCTGTCGCTGGATGACCTGGTGCTGGCGAGTTTCGTCTCCGGGCCGGGCTCGACGACTCTGCCGATGGAAGTGTTCTCGGCGGTGCGCCTGGGCGTGAAGCCTGAGATCAACGCCATTGCCAGCCTGATTTTGCTGGCGGTGTCGATCGCGACCTTCCTCGTGTGGTTCTTCAGCCGCCGCGCGGAAAACAACCGCAAGCGCGCCATCCAGCAAGCCATCGAAGAAGCCGCGGCAGACGGCTGGAAACAGCCGGACGTACGGCGAGCCAAGGTCGCAGAGTCGATTTGATCCACCGGCGTTTCTCCAGCTCACTGTTGATCGTTCCCACGCCCCGCGTGGGAATGCCTCCCCTGACGCTCCGCGTCACAGCGATAGACGATGCACGCGATGCTTTCAGTGGGACCGGCTTCAGCCGGGAAGAGGCCGGTGTGTGCGCTATAGATTCCGCGGTGTAACACCCGACGCCTTCGCCTTCCTGACTAAAGCCGGGCCCACAGGTTGGCGTTCCGGCAGGTCCCACAGGTTGGCGTTTCTCCAGGCCCCGCTGCATGCACGCGATGCTTTCAGTGGGACCGGCTTCAGCCGGGAAGAGGCCAGTGGGCGCGCTGAAGATTCTGCGGTGTAAGGCCCGACGCCTTCCCGGCTAAAGCCGGTCCCACACCTTGGCGTTCCGCTAGGTCCCACTGATGACGCAGAGCGTCCCGGGCGCCAACCCCAAGCGGAGCGTGGCGACGATCATCAACGCCGGTCCCACATGTCGGGGCTTCAGCCAGGTCACAACGCTCTGATGGGATTATTGCCCCGGCACCAACTCCAAAACTTCTTTGCTGTTTCCCGTCACGTCCCCTTCACTGAACCGCTCCGGCACGTATTCGCCCTTGATGTAGCGCGGCGCCTGATCTGCGTAATGCTTGTCGAACAGCACGCCGCTCTGGCCTACCGGATTGATCCCCAGTGCGTGGGCCGGGTCGGCGAAGTCGATGAGGCGGCGGGTCGAGGGGCCGTAGGTGACGGGCCACGGCGCGGGCCCCATGCTCGCTGATAAATTGTTCGGCACCTCGTGCGTCCCCGGCGCGGCGAATGGCCCGACATTGAACAGCATATCCAGCGGCGGCTGCTTGCCCAGCGGATGCTCGTGGGTCAGCGTGTGCGCCTTGCCCCATGTCCAATCATCCGGGTTCTGGCCGTACAGGGATTTGAGGTGCGAGACCGCGGCATGCCACGCCACTTTCACGGTGTTGTCCCGATTTTCGGGCTCCCTTGAATGGCGATTGTTCCACCACGGCGAGTCGGCTTCGGCGGCCAGTCGCGGCAGGGCCATGTCGATGAGCCGGGTCGAGAGCAGCGTGCTGAACATCCCGTCGCTCAGCTCATCATGGAAAACCCGATCGGTCAGGTTGAACAGGAACTGATTGAACAGCGTTGCGCCTACTGAATCCACGGAATACTCACCGTTCCACGCCACCATGCGCTCCAGCAAATCGTGTTCCTCGGGCTCGCTCACCACGCGCCGCAGCACCGGAATCAGTGGCGTAAGAATCTGCGCGGCGTAATCGGTCCGGGTGCCAAGTTGCAGCGCCTTGCTGTTCTCCAGATTCCATTTCACCTTGTCGTCGCTCAACTGATGATCCAACTGACGTCCGCGTTCGGCGAGGTTGTAATAGCCCGGAATCTCCATTCCCGTAGGCGACACCGGCTGGAAGTTCGCCGAGACGATGTAACCCCGCGCCGGATTTTCTTCCTGCGGGTTAGCCGTGAAGGGGTAGAAGCCGTTCTTGTCGGCCTGCTCAGAGCTGCCATCCAGAATGAACGTCGGATTGACCCCCGCGGGCCGTTTAGGCAACTGCGCCGCCGCCCACCAGCCGATATCACCCTTGGCGTTGGCGTAGACGATATTCAGACCAGGCGACTGGATCTTCTCGGCGGCGTTGCGCATCTTGTCGAGCGTGTCGGCGCGGTTGGCGTCGTAAAAGCCCTGCAAGATCGGGTTGTCCGACTCGAGGAACGACCACCACATCGCAATTGGCGTATCGCTCGACGGTTGCCCAGCCGTGGCGCCCAGCGCGTCGTTGACGATCGGGCCGTGGGGCGACTGCCGAAGGGTGAGCGTCACGGGTGGTTCGCCTTTGACGTCGATCTGCTCGGTGCGTGACGTCATGTCCACCCAGGCGCCGTGGTACCAGACTTGATTGGGG
>NZ_DASVUM010000044.1:0-27832 GCF_036387035.1 Pseudomonas sp.
TTTACGTTCAGCATAAAAGTCTGCTTGGCTGGAAATGAGAATATCTACGCGGAAGGAGGCCCGCCGATGCAGCGAACTTTAGGCACCGGGCCATCAATTTTTTGTGAAAAGGATGAGAACGATTGGTGGGGTGGGAGTGTTTTGTAGACGGGCCCTTTCCTTGAACGCATCGAAACGATGCAACAGCTGGTCGCAGAAAACGAGGTGAAGCGTTCTCCTCAGGACGATAGCGTGAGCACCTGAACGAACCATAATCAGGTTGCTCACCCTTTTATGAATGCTGTATTTTTTGAAACGACAACTTTCAGCCGCCTGAGACCAGATTATCTGGACGATGACGGCTATCGCGACCTTCAGATCTTTATTTTGGCAAGTCCCGAGGCCGGGGATGTCATGCCCAGGGACGGGCGGATTCAGGAAGCTCCGCTGGCACGATGAACGCCGAGGCAAAGGCAAGCGAGGCGGCCTGCGGGTTATCTATTATTGGCTAATGACTGATGGCCAGGTCTGGATGTTTTCTATCTATGACAAGGATGAGGCTTCCAATTTGACCACTGATCAACAGCGTCAACTCAAAGCCGCCATAGACGCAGAGCTGCGCAAGAGAGGCAATCGATGAGCAAGAAACGCGACCTGTTCGCAGAAATGATGCAGGGTGTTGAGGAGATGACCGCGCATCGAGAGGGGAAGCTCACCCTACGAAGCGATACCTTTAAAGACCTACCCGCCCCCGAGATCTCAGCTCAGGACATCGTGGCCTTGAGGCAAAGGCTGCACATGTCTCAAAACGTGTTTGCGCGGCGGATCCGCACCAGCACAAGCACCTTGCGCAACTGGGAACAGGAGAAATCCAAACCCAATGCCCAGGCCGCGCTGCTGATCAAACTGGTCGAAAAATTTCCGGACATGGTTGACCGTCTAAGCGCTGTTTAGGCGTCTGCTCTGCGAAGTCGGCGACTTCAGCGCTCGCCCAAATCGACCTCATGTTCAAGAGAGGGGTCAGTATCGCCCCCCTTTACGCATCGGCCCTCACGGCATCCTCAACAATCATCTGCGCCGCCTTCTCGGCGATCATCACGGTCGGCGAGCAGGTGTTGCCGGAGGTGATGCTCGGCATGATCGACGCGTCAACCACGCGCAGGCCCGTGATGCCCCGCACTCGCAGACGCTCATCGACCACCGCGTCGCTTCCCTGCCCCATCTTGCAGGTGCCGACGGGGTGAAAAATCGTCGTACCAATGACGCTGGCCGCCTCGCGCAATTCGTCTTCGGTTTGCAGACTCATGCCCGGCAGGTACTCCATCGGTTCGAAACGAGCGAGCGCAGGCGCAGCGGCGATGCGGCGGGTCAGGCGAATCGCGTCGGCGGCCACTTTAAGGTCGGTCGGGTGACTCAGGTAATTCGGCCGAATGATGGGCGCGGCGTCGGCCAGCGCCGAACGGATCTCTACCGTGCCGCGGCTCTGCGGGCGCAAATCACAGACCGAGGCAGTGAAGGCAGGGAAACCGTGCAGTGGCTCGCCAAAGCGCTCAAGGGACAAGGGCTGCACGTGATATTCAAGATTGGCGCTCGCCTGCTCCGGCCCCGAACGCGCGAAAGCACCCAGCTGACTCGGCGCCATCGCCAACGGACCGCTGCGGTTGATCGCGTAGCGCAGACCCATGTTCATCTTGCCCCACAGGCTGCCGGCCATTTGATTGAGCGTATGACCGTTGCTGACCTTGTAGATCAAGCGCAACTGCAGGTGATCCTGCAAATTGGCGCCCACGCCAGGCAGTTCATGCCGAACGCCGATGCCGAGTTTTTCAAGCAGGGGACGCGGGCCGATGCCTGAGCGTTGCAGGACCATGGGCGATCCGATCGCGCCACAGCAAAGGATGATTTCTCGCCGAGCGCTGAGGGTTTGTTCTTGCCCGTTCACGCGTGCGAGCACGGCGCTGGCTCGACCGTTTTCCAGTGCCACGCGGGACACTTCCGCCCCCGTAATGACCGTCAGGTTCGGGCGTTTCAACGCCGGTCGCAGGAATGCCTTGGACGCGTTCCAGCGCACACCGCGCCGCTGATTGACCTGGAAATAGCTGCACCCTTCGTTGTCGCCGCCGTTGAAGTCGGGGATCGACGGGATGCCCGTCTCCGCCGCCGCCTCGCGGAATGCATCCAGCAACGCCCATGACAGACGTTGCTGCTCGACGCGCCATTCACCTTGGGCGCCGTGCAGTTCAGCGTCGCCGGCGTAGTGGTTTTCCGAGCGTTTGAACACCGGCAAAACGTCTCTCCAACTCCAGCCCTTGTTGCCCTGCTCCGCCCACCCGTCGTAGTCCCGGGCCTGGCCGCGCATGTAGATCATGCCATTGATGGAAGAGCAGCCGCCCAGCACTTTGCCACGAGGGTAGTTGAGGGCACGCCCGCCAAGGCCGGGCTCGGCTTCGGTCTTGAAGCACCAGTCGGTGCGCGGGTTGCCGATGCAGTAGAGGTAGCCCACCGGTACGTGAATCCAGGCGTAATTGTCCTGGCCGCCGGCTTCGAGCAGCAGGACCCGGTGAGCAGGGTTCTGCGACAGCCGATTGGCCAACAGACACCCCGCCGGACCTGCGCCGACGATGATGTAGTCATGGAGACTGGCTTCCGTTTGCATGCGTCCCTCGCTGATATTTTTATTGTTATGCAGGCCCATCCTGAAGTTTTTCGCCACAAAACGAAAGACCGCCACATGTTTCCATGGGGCGGTCTGGGTTGAAGCGTTTGCCGTCACATCGGTGACGCAGGCGACTACACCGCGCTGCGGCGGTAGCTGCGGTAGTTCGGCATCCAGAAGTTACGCTCGATGGCTTCGACGAGCATTTCTTCGGTGGTTTCCAGCGCCATGCCTTCAGCCTGAGCCTGCTTGGCCACAGCCAGCGCAATCTTTTTGCTGACCTGCTGAATCTCTTTCAGCGGCGGCAAGACAGCATCGCCCTTGCCCGTCACCATCGGCGAGCATTCCGCCAGCGCATTGGAAGCCGCCATCAGCATTTTGTCGGTGATGCGCGTGGCTTTTGACGCCACGACACCAAGACCAATCCCCGGGAAGATGTAGGAGTTGTTGCACTGCGCGATGTGGAACGTGCGATCACCTACGGTGACGGGCGCAAATGGACTGCCGGTGGCAACCAGCGCGTCGCCATTGGTCCAGGTCAGGACTTCCTGCGGAGTGACTTCGACTTTCGAAGTCGGGTTGGAGAGCGGCATGACCAGCGGCTTGGCGCAATGCTTGTGCATCTCGCGAATGACCTGCTCGGTGAACAGACCGCGTTGGCCGGACACGCCGATCAGCACGGTCGGCTTGCCGTTGGCGACCACGTCCAGCAGCTCGGGCGAACCGTCGCCGCTCGACCAGCCCGCCACATCACCCGACTTCTGCGCGAGGTTCTTCTGAAAGTCCAGCAGGTTGTCCATGCTGTCGGTCAGCAGCCCGAAGCGGTCGACCATCATTACGCGTTTGCGCGCTTCAGCTTCGCTCAGGCCTTCGATGACCATGGCGGCGATGATGTGCTCGGCAATCCCGCAACCGGCCGAACCCGCGCCCAGGAACACAACGCGCTGTTGGCCCAGGGTTTCGTGCTTCGCTTTGCAGGCGGCCAGCAACGTGCCGACGGCTACAGACGCGGTGCCCTGAATGTCATCGTTGAAGCAGCACAACTCATTGCGATACTTCTCCAGCAATGGCATGGCATTAGTCTGGGCGAAGTCTTCGAATTGCAGCAACACGTCCGGCCAGCGGCTCTGGACCGCCTCGATGAACAGCGCGATGAAGTCCTCGTATTCCTTGCCGGTGACGCGCTCGTGGCGCCAGCCCATGTACATCGGGTCGTCCAGCAGCTCTTTGTTGTTGGTGCCGACGTCGAGCACGATAGGCAGTGTATACGCCGGGCTGATGCCGCCGCAGGCGGTGTAGAGCGACAGCTTGCCGATCGGGATGCCCATGCCGCCGATGCCCTGATCGCCCAGGCCGAGGATGCGCTCGCTGTCCGTCACCACGATGATTTTGATGCGGTCTTTGGTCGCGCTGCGCAGGATATCGTCGATGCGGTCGCGCTCAGGGTAGGAGATGAACAGACCGCGGTGAGTGCGGTAGATCTTCGAGAACTCCTGACATGCCTGGCCCACGGTCGGGGTGTAGATGATCGGCAGCATCTCGTCGAGGTGCGAATCCAGCAGTCGGAAGAACAGGGTTTCGTTGTTGTCCTGAATCGAGCGCAGGTAAATGTGTTTATCCAGATCGCTCGCGCATTGCTGGTACTGGCTGTAGACGCGGGTGACCTGCTCTTCGATGGTTTCGACATTCTGCGGCAGCAGGCCGACCAGGTTGAAATCGATACGCTCTTGCGGCGTGAAGGCACTGCCTTTGTTCAGCAATGGCATTTCCAGCAGGGAGGGGCCGGCATAGGAAATGTATAAAGGTCGCGAGGTCTTGGTCATTTTCAGTGATCGCCTTTTCTCTGTTTGCTCTATCAATACGTAGTCGAAACGATGCCCCGGAGGTCGATGTACACGACGCTCAACGCAGGATCCGTCCGAAGAAATAGGGGGGTAAAAACAGGGTGCCTATCTTACTCGCCTGAAAACGATTGCGACATTTTGTCGCCCTCCGATTGCGAAATGATGGCCGGAAATTGTCGGACCCGTCAGGAAATGGCGTGTGAACGCGAACGGAGCACCCGTCTGCGGTCACAGGTGAAACGCATCAGCCACGAGCTGCCCCTTTCGCATAAAGGCTTTTGGATGGTGGTCACGCGACCGACATTCTGAAATAGCCTTTCCATTGAACTGGCGATGAGCCATTGCAGTCACATTGATATCAGTTCGGAGATATCAATGTCAGGCCAGCGCATCTTTCGCATCCACTACCGCTTTCTGGGCGAGCACCGAGTCTTTCTACAACCCGATTCAGCACTGACCGAAGCAGACGCCTGGTACTACGCCTGCCTGCACGCAGGTGTTGGCGTGCTGCACAACCTGTCCGAAACGCGAGAAGAGCTCACCGCATTGATCGCCCATGGCCGGCGGTATGGTTTGACGGCAGTGCGCTGGGCGGAATGGGTCTGAATCACAGGGGATCGGCCCGCCGCGCCCACCGATCGATTCTGCACACGTCAGAGACTTAGCTTACTCGCTGAATCACATAGCTCGCTTCAAAGCCATGCACGCAGCCGATCACATTGAACCCTTTGAAATAGCCCGTCGCACGGAGCAGGTCCACAGCCGGGCCTACTTCAGGCGAGTGCTGGAAGTCACCGTAGTCGTCAAACACGATAAAACCGCCCGGCACGACGCTGGGCGAATACAGCAGGAAATCCAACAACACGTTGCGCCCGGCGTGCCCGCCATCGATGTGCAACAGCGCCACCTTCGGCGCCAGGTTGTAGAAGCGCTCGGCGCATAGCTCCGAATAGCCCCTCAACACCACGGCGTTCGAAAACAGGTTGTCGTGGTAATAGCTGAACTCTTCGAACTGGTTGGGCAGCTCGAAGGGATCGATCCCGATGATGCGGCGCTCGCGGTTGCAAACCTCATTCATCAATACCAGCGACTTACCCTTCCAGACGCCGATCTCGACCACGTCCCCGGGGACGCCCTCGACCAGAAGCGCCAGATAACCCAACAGACGCACGTGATCGTGAAACGACAGCTCCTTGCGGGGCATTGCCCGCTCGGCCGGCAACGTGCTTTGCGCCTGCTCGAAATGCTTGCCAATCAGCGCCCAGACCTGCGCGATCGAGTCGGTGAGTTCCGGGTTGCTGATGAAATCGTTGAGCTCGCGGATGGTGATCATGGCTTCTCGGACGGCTGGAAGGATTGAGGGGGTAGGCACGGGATCGATAGTAGGCGGGGGTTGGGAAAAGTAAAGTGCCGAGTATGCAATCTCTGACGTTGCATAATCGATGATTCAGAATTCCCATTCACCTAATATCTCCGTGTAACAACACTTAGAACTCATCCCCAAAAGAAAACCCCGGATGGTTATGTCTCATCGATAACCCATCCACCCTAAATATCTCGAGCGAAAATCCCTTCTTTTTGTTTCTATAAAAGAATCAATCAAACCAAGCAGCCCCCTAAGAAAGACATGCTCCTCACAACCAAATCGCTCTGGAATGAAGCACACATCAAAATCATCGAAAATCTCATCGACAGAATAATCGCCCGCTTCATAAAGCTTCGCGTAGGATATTATGTCTTTTCTTAAAGAAACCGCTTGGAAATATGACTTGCGATGCATCCAAGCACTGACTATTTCCTCGACACTCAGAACCCCCACTCTTTGTTCCTCTGGGAGGTGGTCAAGGATCCCATCGCCCAACTCTCGCATGAAGTCTATCAATTGCATGTATCCGCGCATTATCACCTCAAGGTATTGGAAACGCAGTGACAATATAGGCTGGCATGTGATTAAATTCAGCAAACTCAATAACAACTCTTACCTTAGTCATTTTCACAGGTGTTGCCTGTGACACTCTCATAACGCCCCACCCAATGTGAGTATTAAGCTCACTTACCAGGGTCAATCTATTGCGAGTGCGCAAAAATTTCAGCTTCGAGTACATAACTATTCTTAGCTTGTGGACCCTCAATGCTTGACTAACTGCCCATTCCGCCATTTCGATGCTATCGAATGTCGTCATCGCCTTGGCATTTTTGACCTTCCGCAGACGCTTTTGCAATCCAGCGATGTCTTTCTGGTAGTGGTCTCGTAGAGTGTGACCACCAATGCTTTTTTTGGCGGCATGTAGAGGCTGCTCGCTTACAGCTACCGCCATCCTTCCAGCCCGTACTGAGGACACTCGAAATGCGTTGTACATGGATGCGGTAGTTATAGGAACCAGAAACTCAGTAGCCAAACCTATGACTTGCCCAGTGCTGCGAGAGGCACCCAACACCTCGGCAGCGGTAGCGCCGGCCTTGAATGCATAGGAGTTTGTTTCTTGATCCGTAAGGATCTGATTCGAAGCGGCAGCTAACTGGTCAGAAGCGTGAACGCCCATCGCCACGCATCCGACCTTGGATATCATCGTAGGCTCCGGCAGGGCGCACAACACACCCGAACCTGCCAATTCGATAATGCCGCCGACCAGCCTGAGACTACCGAATATACGATTGGACAGGATCTCGGCAGGCGTAAGCGATTCATGCGTGAGCACAGCCGCCATCTGGGCGAAATTAAGTACAACTCGAAACGATCCCTCGTCCGACATAGCGCGTTCCTTACGCAAATGGCTTGTTAGCGGTCCTGTCCCAACCACCAGAAACGATACCTGCACTCCCGCCATCGGCACGTCGCTGTTGTGAGTATTCGAATTTGATACGACCGTAATTCAGGGTAACGACTTCGACCGGCAAGCCAGACTGCTCCGCCCCTTGGCCACTTACCAACGCAATGAGCACTTCTTCAAGCACGATATCCAGGTACTTGAACTTTTCAGTCCCTGCGCGATGAACTCGAACGGTTACGGTTTTAATATGCGAGCCTCTACAGCACAGCTCGAATAACTTTGGAGTGGCCCGATCAATGTATTTGCTGATCTGAAAATCACCGAGGGCGACGCCTCCAGCGGACGCACCACCGTTGGAACTTGCTGACTGGCTGATAGACTGCATGGCGTCGTAGTGATAGGAGAGCAACTCGATCCACCCCTTGTGCCCATCGTCCAGCGACTCACCTTCAACCCCATCAACCTTCATAAACGCATCAAATGACATAAAAGCTCCCTGCTTTTCAAAACGTCAGACGTGAAACCTTACCTTCGATATTGCTCGTCTGCCAGCGTCCCGACTGTCTTTAGCCTACGAATCAGAAGGCTCCCACAGGTCGCCCTAAAACATAAACATTCCTGGGGTCAGCGCCGGCGTCGAGGTATATCCGCCACTAAGCCATGGCCGAGGTTTTGTCGAGAGCGAGTCAAACCACACACTGCTCAGCAGTGACGCAGAAACAGCCTGAGGATGATAACTATCGCCATGCTCCCGCTATTCCAAACGCCAGAAACGAAAAAGCCCCAGAAGCAAAACTTCTGGGGCTTTTCAAATAATGGCGGAGAGATAGGGATTTGAACCCTAGGTACTGTCGCCAGTACAACGGATTTCGAATCCGTCCCGTTCGGCCACTCCGGCATCTCTCCAACGGCGCGCATCATAACAGTTCGTTCGAAGAACGCGAACCCTTTTTGAGGATTTTTTCGCGTCCTTTCAGATGCTTGCGGCGCTTTTTAGCTGAAGCGTCGGATCAGAGCGGTACGCCAAGACGCTGGGCGACTTCTTCGTAGGCTTCGATGACGTCGCCGAGGCCCTGACGGAAGCGGTCCTTGTCCATTTTCTTGCGGGTCTCTTTGTCCCACAGGCGGCAGCCGTCCGGGCTGAACTCATCGCCCAGGACGATCGAGCCGTCGCTGAACACGCCGAACTCCAGCTTGAAGTCGACCAACAGCAGGCCAGCGTCGTCGAACAGTTTGCTCAGGACTTCATTGACCTTCAACGACAGCTCTTTCATACGAACCAGCTGCTCGGCGGTGCCCCAACCGAATGCCACGACGTGGGAGTCATTGATGAAGGGGTCGCCCTTGGCGTCGTCCTTCAGGAACAGCTCGAACGTATAAGGGTTGAGTTTCATGCCCTCTTCCACACCAAGGCGCTTGACCAGGCTGCCGGCGGCGTAGTTACGCACGACGCATTCAACCGGAATCATGTCGAGCTTCTTGACCAGCACTTCGTTGTCGGCCAGCAGTTTGTCGAACTGGGTCGGAACGCCTGCGGCCTCCAGCTTCTGCATGATGAAGGCGTTGAACTTGTTGTTCACCATGCCCTTGCGGTCGAGCTGTTCAATGCGCTTGCCGTCGAACGCCGAGGTGTCGTTGCGGAACAAAAGGATCAAGCGGTCAGCGTCGTCGGTCTTGTAAACCGACTTGGCTTTGCCGCGGTAGAGTTCTTCACGTTTTTCCATGATGGGCTCCGCTTGCTGAATAGTGTGGGCGAGTCGCCCGTTTGGGACGCTAGGCGATTTCGCGCCAGTCGAGCCCTGAATCCTGATCGGCCAATTGTAGCCAGTCCTCATCGCACCCGAGTGTGTCGACGAAGCATTGCCGGGCCAGATGCGGCAGGTTGTTCTTGCTGCTGAGATGGGCCAGCACCAAATGCTGCAGATCCTGCCATCCCAACTCGTTCACCAGACTGGCAGCCTGATGATTGTTCAAATGGCCTTGGTCACCGCCTACCCGCTGCTTGAGAAAGTACGGGTACTGACCGCGGGCCAGCAGATCGCGACAGTGGTTGGACTCGACCATCAGCGCATCGAGCCCGCGGTAGCTGTCGAGGACCATAGGGCAGTATGAGCCCAGGTCGGTCAACACGCCGAGGCGCCGGCGTCCGTCGTTGAACACGAACTGCGTCGGCTCCAGCGCATCGTGCGCCACCGACACCACGTCGATGCCCAGGCTGCCGATCCGCAGACCTTGC
Organism: Pseudomonas sp.; assembly: GCF_036387035.1. Classification (GTDB taxonomy): domain Bacteria; phylum Pseudomonadota; class Gammaproteobacteria; order Pseudomonadales; family Pseudomonadaceae; genus Aquipseudomonas. The sequence goes on from NZ_DASVUM010000044.1 coordinate 9,487, forward strand.
CCGCCCACCAGCCGAAGGCCGGCTTCAACCGGCTTGCGCATGCCGCGCAGAGTGCCGTCGCTGAGGTACACCGGCACATCGTAACGCCGAGACAGCAAACCCACGCCATGCACGTGATCGGCATGTTCGTGGGTCACTAGAATGGCGCTGAGCTGTTTACCGCTGACGCCCAGCCGGTCTAGCCGTCGCTCGGTTTCTCGGAGCGAGAAACCGCAATCGACCAGCACGTACGTGTCGTTGCTCGCAACCAGCGTGGCATTGCCGCGACTGCCGCTGCCCAGAACCGCGAAGCGCACTTAACCCAGGTTATCCTGAATGACGCTCAACACACGACGCGCGATGTCGGTCGGTGCCACGGTATTGATGTTCTTCTCAACCGTGACCTGAACGTTGTCACCCACCTTGCTCAGACGAACCTGATAACGCTCGGCGCGCGCTTCCTTCTCTTCCTTGGACTCTTCGCTCCCGAACATGCGACCGAAGAAGCCAGGCTTGTTCTCGGGCTTGTCGGCTTTTTCCGCCAGGTTGATGTAGTACAGGCCCAGGCTGCGGTTGATGTCTTCAACACGCCAGTCGCCCTGATTCAGCGCACGGCCGACGCTCGACCAGGCGCGATCCAGATCCGCGCCCAGGTTCAGCACCGGGTTGCCGCTGCCGTCTTCGCTGAGGGAGACCCGGCTTGGGGTGTCGAAATCACGCGCCGCCAGCAGGGAGACTGAACCGCCCTTCTCCGCTGTGCGGGTCAGGCTTGCAAGCATGTCGTCGGTCAGCACGGAATCCAGGCCGACGTTGGTGCTGCGCGACGGGAAAGCAGGGTCATCGTTGCTGCCCGACGGACGTTGCACGCTGACCACATAGATTTCGCTGGTGTTGCGCTGCACGCCCGGCTCGATGCGGACGCGAACGCGAGTCTCGGTGTTGGCGGCATCGCCACTTGAGCCCATGCGCTTGGCAACAGAGGCGGACAATTCGTCCATGCGCTGCCAAGTGGTGTTGAATTCACCGGTTTGCGGACGGTCTTCGGCGATGCGGAACCCGTTATCTTCGAAGTACTGGTGCGCCACGGGCCAGACTTCAGCCGGCGCGCGCTGCGCAAGAATCCAGCGGTTGTCGCCGCTCTTCTGCAGCGTGTAGTCACCGGAGTCTTGAGCAGTGGTCAGCGGTTGCGGACGCGGCACATTGAACTCACCCTTCTGGGTGTCGTCGGCGACGTTGCGCGGGATCGGCAGCAACGGGTCCAGGCGTTTGACTTCCTGAACACCTTCCGGCAATTGCATCGGCGGCTTCTGGGTCGCTTCCAGGTAATCGCTGCTGCGATCGCGGAAATAACCGTCCTGGCCAAAAAGCCAGCTGCAACCGCTGGTGCTGGAGATAATCAAGGCTAGTGCGGAAAGTCCGGCCAGTCGCTTCATTGCGTAATGCTTCCTCATTAGACCAATACACCGGACTGGCGCAGGGCCTGACGCAGCGGCTCGTGGCAGGACTCGCTGAGCCAGGTGAGCGGCAGACGAATACCGTCTGGCATCAAACCCATCTCATGCAGGGCCCATTTCACGGGAATAGGGTTCGATTCGATGAACAAGGTCTTGTTCAGCGGCATCAGTTTTTCGTGGATGGCGCGGGCTGTTTCGGCGTCACCGGCCATCGCGGCCTTGCACAGGTCAGCCATGGCACGCGGCGCTACGTTGGCCGTGACCGAGATGTTGCCTTTGCCACCCAGCAGCATCAGCTCGACGGCGGTCGCGTCGTCACCGGAGTAGACCAGAAAATCGCTGCTCACGCCGGCAAGGATATCCTTGGTGCGTTGCAGGTCTCCGGTAGCTTCCTTGATGGCGATGATGTTTTTGACTTTCGACAGGCGGATGACGGTCTCGGCCGACATGTCGCAGGCGGTACGGCCCGGCACGTTGTAGAGAATCTGCGGGATGTCCACGGCTTCGGCGATGTGCTTGAAGTGCTGGAACAAGCCTTCCTGAGTCGGCTTGTTGTAGTACGGGGTGACCAGCAGGCAGGCATCGGCACCGGCGTTCTTCGCATTGGTGGTCAGTTCGACCGCCTCGCGGGTGGAGTTTGCCCCGGTGCCGGCGATGACCGGGATGCGGCCGGCGACCTGCTGGACCACGCGGCGGATGACTTCGATGTGCTCGTTGACGTCGAGCGTCGCGGACTCACCGGTGGTGCCGACGGCAACAATGGCGTTGGTGCCCTCTTGCAGGTGAAAGTCCACCAGTTTGCTCAGGCTGTCCCAGTCGAGACGACCTTGTGCATCCATGGGTGTGACCAGTGCCACCATACTGCCCGCAATCATGCAAACCGCTCCTGCCGGAAAAAGAGAGCGGTAATGGTACTGGCGCCATGATCCTTGCACAAGGCGAGCATTCCCCTCGGCGCCGGTTTTCGCTACCCTTCGGTCTTTGATTGGTACGGGTCATCTGCCCGGCTCGTTCGACTGCTCGATTTTGTCGTCACTTACCCCGCCCTGCTTCGTTATCGCGCGCCATGACAGGTTCCTGGACGCGACTGGCGGCTGTCGGTCGGGGCGACGCTGCGATCCTTCGTTCGTCGAACCCGCCGGCACAGGCCTGCTGCGTACCGACCGCTCATCGTTTAGGAATGCTGCATGTCATCCATCCCCACAGTTCGCGAACAATTCCTTGTCATCAGTGCCCTTGGCGCCAACCCCATGGAGCTGACCAACGTGCTGTGCCGCGCCAGTAACGAAAGCCGTTGCTCGGTCGTCAGCTCACGCCTCACCCGCCACGGCGAGTGCAGCGCGCTGATCCTGCAGATCTCCGGCAGTTGGGACGCGCTGGCGCGCCTGGAAACCGGTCTGCCCAACCTGGCGAAGAAACACGCCTTCACCGTCAACGTGGTGCGCAGTGCTTCGCTGGAAAACCGCCCCGAAGCCCTGCCTTACGTTGCTTATGTCAGCTCTGCCTACCGCCCGGACATCATCAACGAGTTGTGCCAGTTCTTCATCGACCACAACGTTGAGCTCGAAAACCTGATCTGCGACACCTATCAGGCACCGCAGACCGGCGGGACCATGCTCAACGCGACGTTCACCGTGACATTGCCGGCCGGCACCCAGATCAGCTGGCTGCGTGACCAGTTCCTGGACTTCGCCGATGCACTGAACCTCGATGCGCTGATCGAACCATGGCGCCCTCAAGCACCGATGTAAGGAGTTGCGAATGGCTGTAGAACTCGACCAACCCGTGGCGGACTTTCAGGTACAGGCCACGAGCGAACAGGCGGTCAGCCTGTCGGCGCTGAAAGGTCAGCAGGTTGTCCTTTATTTCTACCCAAAGGACAGCACGCCCGGCTGCACCACCCAGGGTCAAGGCTTTCGCGATCATCACGCCGACTTCGCGGCCGCCAACACCGTGGTATTTGGCGTGTCGCGGGACAGCCTGAAATCTCATGAGAACTTCAAGGCCAAGCAGGCATTCCCATTCGAGCTGATTTCGGACAAGGATGAATCGCTGTGCCAGTTGTTCGACGTGATCAAGCTGAAAAAGCTGTACGGGAAGGAGTACCTGGGTGTCGACCGCAGCACCTTCCTGATCGACAAGGACGGCGTGCTGCGCAAGGAATGGCGCGGCGTGAAGGTGCCGGGGCATGTGGCCGCGGTGCTTGAAGCAGCTCAGGCGCTGAATAACGCCTGAGTCGGCGGCCGTTGGAAAATGTGGGAGCGCCACCCGGCCACTCCCACATCTTCAAGGGCGGTAATCGGATTGATGATCCCTCCCGCCAACACGCTCTATAACAGCGGCGCCACCGTTGGCTCATTCCGGGGCCACGCATCAAGCACGGCCTTGAACAGGGTCGCCAGCGGAATCGCGAAGAAGATCCCCCAGAAACCCCACAGCCCACCGAACAGCAGCACCGCGCAGATGATTGCGACCGGGTGCAGGCTGACGGTCTGCGAAAACAGCAACGGCACCAGCACGTTGCCATCCAGCGTCTGGATGATGCCGTGGACCGCCATCAAGTAGATGAACTGATCGCTCCAGCCCCACTGAAACAGCGCGATAAAGGCCACTGGCACGGTGACCACCACAGCGCCCACATAGGGCACGACCACCGAAATCCCCACCAGCATCGCGAGCAACGCCGAGTAATTCAGGCCCATCGTCACGAATGCGATGTACGTCACGCCGCCACAGATAAAGATCTCGATGACCTTGCCGCGGATGTAATTAGCGATCTGCCGATTCATTTCCTCGGCCACACGGGTAATCAACGTACGTTCACGGGGCAGATAACCCCTCGCCCAGCGGCTGATCATCCGACGGTCCTTGAGGAAGAAAAACACCAGGATCGGCACCAGCACCAGGTAAATCATCATGTTGACCAACAGCGGCAGACTGGAAAGGGAAAACGTCAGCGCCCATTGGCCGAACTTTCCCACCTCGCCGCGAGCCACTTCGATGGCCTGCAGAACTTGCTCGTCAGACACCAGATGCGGATAACGCTCAGGCAGCAACAAGAGCAACGACTGCCACTTGGCGAGCATGCCGGGCAATTCATTGAACAAGGTGATGAGCTGGCGCCACAGCAAGGGCACGAGTACCAGCAAGAACACCGCCAACGCCCCCATGAACAGGGCGAATACCAGCCCTACTGCGCCGCCTTCGGGGACGCGCAGGCGCTCCAGCAGGTTTACCAGCCCCTGCATCAGAAATGCGAGCACAAGCCCGGCCAGCACCGGCGCAAGCATGCCGCCAAGGGTGAGAACAACGGTGAACCCGAGAACCAACAGCACCGCCAGCACCACCGCTTCCTCATCGGAAAAGTAGCGCTGCATCCAGTCGCGAAGCACTTTGAACATCAAAAATCCTATGGGTGCGAGGGTTCGGAAACGCTCAGGCTTTACGCAGCCAATACTGATAAATGCCGTCAGCGCTTTCTTCATGTAACAGCACATGGCCTGCAAGTTTTGCAAAGGTGCGGAAGTCGCGCTGTGAACCGGCGTCGGTGGCCGTCACTTTGAGGACTGCGCCGCTGGCCAGACGGTTGAGCTCCATCTTGGCCTTGAGCAAGGGAAGCGGGCAATTAAGACCGCTGGCGTCGAGCTCTGCATCGCAGGCTGCGGGTTGTCCTACAGCGTCAGACATCGTTTCTCTCCGGGTAGACACATCCGCCCTTCTATAAAAGCAAAAGCGCGGAAGAACATTCTTACAAGTTTTCCAGAATACCCCACTCTGGTCAGCAAGCCATTGAGCCAGCTACAGTGACGCCTTTCTGCCCCAGAGTTCCGTGCATGAATTTTTTGCGCCCCACGCTGCTGTCCCTCGCATGCCTGCTGGCAGCTCCGAGCTTCGCAGAAGATGACCTGCCCTCCCTTGGCGACGCGAGTTCTTCCATCGTCTCTCCACAGCAAGAACACGACCTTGGCCGCGCCTGGCTTGGGCTGTTGCGCTCTGAAGTGGCGCAGTTGTCCGACCCGCTGCTGAAGGATTTCGTCGAGTCGTCGGTTTATCGACTGGCTGAAACCAGCCAGGTGCAGGACCGCCGTCTCGAATTCATCCTGATCAACACGCCGGAGATCAATGCCTTCGCAGCGCCCGGCGGGATCATCGGGGTCAACGGCGGCCTCTTCCTGCACGCTGAAACCGAGGGCGAATACGCCGCGGTCCTCGCCCACGAACTGGCTCACTTGTCGCAACGGCACTTCGCCAGGGGCGTGCAGGCGCAGCAGCGAATGCAAGTGCCGGTGATGGCGGCGATGCTCGCGGGCATCGTCATGGCGGCAGCGGGCGCGGGCGATGCGGGGATTGCCGCGATTGCCGGCACCCAGGCCGCCGCGATTCAGGAACAGGCACGTTTCTCAAGGCAGAATGAATCGGAAGCTGATCGCATCGGCATTCTCAATCTGGAAAAGGCCGGCTACGACCCGCGCAACATGCCCACCATGTTCGAGCGTCTGGCGCGCCAGTATCGCTATGACGCCAAACCACCGGAATTCCTGATGAGCCACCCGGTGACGGAGTCCCGGATCGCCGATACACGCAACCGCGCCGAGCAGGCCAAGCCTGGCGGCAAGGAAGACAGCCCTGCCTATCAACTGATGCGTGCGCGGGTCGTGCTGATTTACGAAGAAACACCCGGCATGGCCGCCAAGCGTTTCCGTGCGCAGTTGGCCGAAAACCCGAAAAACGATGCCGCCCGCTACGGGCTGGCACTCGCTCAGACCAAGGCGGGTCAGTTGAACGAAGGCCGCGAAACGCTGAAGCCCCTGCTCGACAAAGCCCCGGACAACATTGCCTACAACCTCGCCGCGGTAAACCTGGACATCTCCAACAACCGCCTGCCCGATGCCCAGCAGCGAGTTGACCGGATGCTGAACCTGTATCCAGACAACTACCCGCTGAATCAGGCGAAAGTCGACGTTTTGCTCAAACAGTCCAAGGCGCCGGAGGCGTTGAAGTCGCTGGAGATCCTGCTGAAGAGCCGTCCGGACGATCCCGATATCTGGAACCAGGTGGCTGACACCCGAGGCCTGTCGGGCAACACCATCGGCCTGCATCAGGCCCGCGCCGAATACTTCGCCCTGATGGGGGATTTCAAACAGGCAATTCAACAGCTCGAGTTCGCCAAGCGACGCGCGAACAATAACTTCCAGCTGGCCTCACGCATTGACGCGCGCCAGCAGGAAATCATCGCTCAGGAGCGGGCGGTGAAGGACATGATGAACTGAGGTCAGCTACAAGCGGCACGCCATAGGCTGCAGGATGGAACGCAGCAAATCGGCCTTTCGCTTGAAGCTTGAAGCTTGAAGCGGTCAATCAGGCATTACCCGAGTTTTTCATGCGTGCCGCCTGGGTAAAGTCGAGCATGCGCTGCAACGGCCGAACGGCGTGAGGGATCACAGCCGGGTCGACGAATATTTCGTTGCTGCCTTCGCGCAGGCATTGAAGCGTGCGCGCCAGCGTGTTCATCGCCATCCACGGGCAATGCGCGCAACTGCGGCAAGCCGCGCCGTTGCCAGCCGTGGGCGCCTCGATAAAGATCTTGTCCGGGCACAACTGCTGCATCTTGTAGAAGATGCCGCGGTCGGTGGCGACGATGAAAGTCGTGTTCGCAAGTGTTTGCGCCGCCTTGATCAACTGACTGGTGGAGCCCACCGCGTCGGCCAGATCGATGACTGACTCAGGTGACTCCGGGTGCACCAGAATTGCCGCATCCGGGTATAACGCCTTCATGTCTTCCAACTGCCGGGACTTGAACTCCTCGTGCACGATGCAGGCGCCGTCCCACAGCAACATGTCGGCACCGGTTTCACGCTGAATGTAACGTCCCAGATGCTTGTCGGGCGCCCAGATGATTTTCTCGCCGTTGTCCATCAGGCTCTCGACGATCTCCAGCGCGCAGCTGGACGTCACCACCCAGTCGGCACGGGCTTTCACCGCAGCTGACGTGTTGGCGTACACCACCACGGTGCGGTCGGGATGCTGATCGCAGAAAGCGGCGAACTCGTCGACGGGGCAACCAAGGTCCAGCGAGCAGGTTGCCTCGAGCGTCGGCATCAGGATGCGTTTCTCGGGCGTGAGAATTTTCGCGGTTTCGCCCATGAAACGAACCCCGGCGACCAACACGGTGTTGGCCGGATGGTTTTTGCCGAAACGCGCCATCTCCAGAGAATCCGAGACGCAGCCGCCGGTCTCTTCCGCCAGCGCCTGAATCACCGGATCACAGTAATAGTGGGCCACCAGCACGGCGTCCTGCGCCTTGAGCTCGGCCGCGATCAGCCGGCGGTATTCCGCTTCCTCGTCCGGGCTCAACGGATTGGACTGTCTAGCGTCCAGATGCGCCTGGACCAGAAGGCGTTCGGAGATGTGTGTCATGTGCGATGGACCTGAATGCGCGTCCGGCCGAAAGTCAGCGGGCTAGAAAACGGCCGGCACGGTAGCACGGCCTGTGTTGAGCGATCACTTAACGGCAGTCACGACCGCTGATGCAGGCGCTGTTACCTGGCGGTCGATACAACGCAAAACACGTCCGCCATTGCAGGGAACGAAACCTGCTGGAAGGCCGCCAAACCCTCAAGCACGCCATTCAATGGCAGAATCTGCGCCAATGGACAGTTTTGGAGCCCCTCATGCTGAGCGTATTTGAACGACGACTCGACCCCTTTCCGCCCGACGAAGCACCGCCTCCCCCGGTGGGTTTGGCGCGTTTTCTGTGGGCCTGCACCCGAGGCGCACGTGGCTACATCCTTGCGCTTGCAGTGCTCGGCGCCTGCGTGTCGATTTATGAAGCCTGGCTTTTTTCCTTCCTCGGACAAGTCGTCGATCTGCTGTCGACCTGGAAAGACGGCGGCGCGACAGCGGACCAGGAAAGTCGCACGCTGTGGGGCATAGGCATTGTGCTGGTGATCAGCATCGGGCTGGTGGCCATGCGTACGATGGTTCAGCACCAAGTGCTGGCGATCAACCTTCCGCTGCGGCTGCGCTGGGACTTTCACCGCTTGATGCTGCGGCAAAGCCTGTCGTTCTTCTCCGATGAGTTTTCCGGCCGGGTCACCACCAAGGTGATGCAGACGGCGCTGGCGGTGCGCGAAGTGCTGTTCACCCTCATCGAAATCGCGCCGGGCATTGGCGTTTATTTCCTCGCGATCATCGCCCTGGCGGGCGGCTTTGCCTTGAAACTGATGCTGCCCTTTATTGCCTGGATCGTCCTGTTCGGCCTGGCCATGCTGTACTTCGTGCCCCGCCTGGGCAAGGTGGGCCAAGAGCAGGCCAACGCGCGGTCATCGATGACCGGCCGGATCTCCGACGCTTACACCAACATCACCACGGTGAAGCTGTTCTCGCACTCTAAACGCGAAGCGCATTTCGCCCGCGCCGCGATGGAGGACTTCAAGCAGACCGGCTTCCGCCAGATGCGTCTGGTGAGCCAGTTCGAGATCGTCAATCAGGCGCTGGTGGTTGCGTTGATTCTGGCTGCGGGCGGCTATGCGCTGTGGCTGTGGCATCAAGGTGACGTCGGCGCCGGCGCGGTGGCGGCGATCACCGCGATGGCGCTGCGAATCAACGGCATGTCCCACTGGATCATGTGGCAGATGACCTCGCTCTTCGAGAACATCGGCACGGTGCAGGACGGCATGGCAACCCTGACCCAAGGCCCGAAGGTTCAGGACGCGTCAGACGCCAGCGTACTGCAGACAACCGGCGGCGCAGTGACCTTTGACGACGTCAGCTTCAACTACAACGGTGAGCGTCAGGTGCTGGATGGCTTAAGCCTGGCTATCCGGCCGGGCGAGAAGATCGGCCTGGTCGGACGCTCCGGCGCAGGCAAATCCACGCTCATCAATTTGCTGCTGCGCTTTTACGACGTGGACAGCGGCGAGATTCGCATTGATGGTCAGAACATCAGGCAGGTCACTCAGGACAGCCTGCGAAGCGCTATCGGCATGGTCACCCAGGACACGTCTCTGTTGCATCGGTCCATCCGCGAGAACATTGCGTACGGCCGACCCGATGCGACCGACGCGGAAATTCGCACCGCTGCCGCCAACGCTCAGGCCGACGGATTCATCAGCCAGCTCAGCGACAAGCATGGCCATAGCGGTTACGACACGCTGGTCGGTGAACGCGGCATCAAGCTGTCGGGCGGGCAGCGCCAACGTGTCGCCATCGCCCGGGTAATGCTTAAGAACGCGCCGATCCTGCTGCTTGACGAAGCGACCAGCGCCCTGGATTCGGAAGTCGAAGTGGCGATTCAGGAAAGCCTCGATGAAATGATGAAAGGCAAAACCGTGATCGCCATCGCCCATCGGCTGTCGACCATCGCGGCCATGGACCGGCTCATCGTGATGGACAACGGCCGCATCATTGAACAAGGCACTCATGCCGAACTGCTTGGCAAAAACGGTACCTACGCGCGGCTTTGGCATCACCAGAGCGGCGGGTTCCTGGGCGAGGATCAGGGCGTGCCTGAAGCGGTGGACCACGTATAGCGAGCCGGTATGGCCAACTACCGCAGCGACACGACGGCTTTCGGGCAAAGCCGTCGTCCGACCCGCGCCCATAAACGCACGCCTTATCGTTCATCAGAATCTTCTAGTAGACCGACTTACTAGGATGTATTCTCCGAGCCTATGAATACTCCCAACACACGTGGTTCATCTGATGTCCGTCAAGGAATCCTCGACGTCGGCCAACGCATCATGGCCGCCAAGGGGTATTCCGGCGTTGGCCTGAATGAAATTCTGGCCACTGCCGGCGTGCCGAAAGGGTCCTTCTATCATTATTTCGGCTCTAAAGACGCCTTTGGCGAGGCGTTGCTCGAACGCTACTTCGAAGAATATCTCGCTGACATTGACCGCATCCTCGGCGAGCCTGGCCTGCCCATGGGCGAGCGGCTGATGAACTACTGGCGGGTCTGGCAGGACACGCAGTCGTTTCATGAATGCCAGGGTAAGTGCCTGGCGGTGAAACTCGGCGTAGAAGTGGCTGATCTTTCGGAAACCATGCGCGCCGTCCTCAAGCGTGGCACGGCGGGGATTACCGACCGGATTGGCAGTGCTATCGAGGCCGGGGTTGCCGATGGATCGCTGCCCGCCTGCGACAAGCCTTACGCCGTCGCCCAAAGCCTTTACCAGCTTTGGGTCGGGGCCAGCGTGATGGTCAAAATCGAGAAAAGCCTCTCCCCTTTCGAAACAGCCATGGCGACAACGCGCGTCATCTTGCGCCTTGCCTGATCGGCGCGCTGCAACTGCACCTCGCAGCATTCGCTGTCCTTAACCCTTCGCCTTCTGCGCCATGACACCGACCGGTTCGCAACCGGTCTCGTGGCGACATGTCCATGCATTCGTTGCCAGAGCCCGTATACCGCTCAAACAGCACGCCGAAAAAATCAACAAATAACTCTAGACGACTGGTCTACTCAGAGCTAAGGTGTACCGACTTTAGCCCATCCAAGGAATACACCGATGAAAGTTCTCATGGTTCTCACTTCCCACGACACCCTCGGCAACACTGGCCGTCCTACCGGCTTCTGGCTGGAAGAGCTGGCAGCGCCGTACTACGCGTTCAGCGACATCAACGCTGAAATCGTGCTGGCTTCGCCCAAAGGTGGCCAGCCTCCCCTGGACCCGAAAAGCAACGAGCCTGACTTCCAGACCGACTTGACCCGCCGCTTCGAAAATGATGAAAAGGCAACCGCTCAGCTCGCCAACACTGTCCGCCTGGACAGCGTCTCCCAAGGGGACTTCGACGCCGTGTTCTACCCAGGCGGCCACGGACCTCTGTGGGATCTGGCTGAAGACAAACACTCTGTGCAGCTGATTGAATCGTTCATCGCAGCCGGCAAGCCCGTCGCTGTGGTATGTCACGCCCCTGGGGTGCTGCGTCATGTGAAGAACGCAGACGGCACGCCGCTGGTACAGGGCAAACAAGTCACCGGCTTTGCCAACAGCGAAGAAGAAGCGGTTGGCCTGACTGACGTGGTGCCTTTCCTGGTGGAAGACGAGCTGAAGGCAAAAGGCGGCGTCTACTCCAAAGGTCCGGACTGGGGTTCGTACGTACTCACCGACGGCCTGCTGATCACCGGCCAGAACCCTGCCTCTTCAGGCCCGGCGGCAGACGTGCTGATCAAGGCGCTGCAAAGCAAATCGGCTTGATTACAGCCAGACGCGAGGGGTGTTCGCACCCCTCCTTCCCTGCCTTTGCTCCACGACTGAGATAAACCCCATGAACTGGTAATGAACGAATTCGACCCGACCCCAGGCCCGACGATATGTTGGGCTTTGTCGTTTCCGAGGTACGCAAACCGTTGAAAGAACAGGCTTCAGGGTCTGCCGCGCCAAAGGCTGGCATCCGGGAACCTGCACGATGCTGATTACCGGGCCGGTCGTTCACCGCTTGTGCAGTGCCTCACCCTCCCATGGCGAGCAAACCCAATCTGACGGGGGACAGCAGTGGCCGCAAAACTCAGCACAGAGAGAAGCAATACGTCATCAACCGGTACACAACGCGTTAACTATCTGATTGCCCCCAGAACCGGACGCTGACACGCACCATACATCTCTCAAGGATCATGAAGCGGACGCCGACGCTGTCAGACCCAAGATCAATATCGATATCGATATCGATATCGATATCGATATCGACAGACCATCGCCAAGACTTTCAACGACGACAACCTGATCGTGGCTCATGCCACCGGACACGTGAGCGCTGCGCCCGTCGAGCTGGTGGGCCTGGCACCTGCCGACCTGCACCCGATCGACTGAATCAAGAACCGCCATATTAAATGCCAGGCATAAAAAAGCCGTCGCAAGTGCGACGGCTTTCTGCAGCATGGGCGTTTACAGAGGTTCTTTCAGGCCAGTCAGCGGACCGCTCATTGAATCTCAGTCGACGTTTTTGGCCCATACCGCCTGGGCGTTGGTGAACTCGCGCAGCCCGAAGTGCGAGAGTTCGCGGCCGTAGCCACTCTTTTTAACGCCTCCCACCGGGATACGCGCGTTGGTGGCAGGGAAGCCATTGATGAACACCCCGCCGGTTTCCAGACGTCGTGCAATGCGTTGTGCACGCGTGATGTCCTGAGTCCACAGGCTGCCGCCCAATCCGTAATCACTGGTGTTTGCCAGCACGATGGCTTGTTCTGCGTTGGCGGCAACAGTGATTGCTGCTACAGGGCCGAAGGTTTCTTCGTCGAATGCGGCCATGCCTGGCTTCACATCGGCCAGCACAGTGGGCGCATAGAAATTACCAGGGCCGTCGATTTTCTTCCCGCCCAGCAGCAATGTCGCGCCGGCGGCGAGGGTGCGTTGAACCTGCCCATCCAGCTCATCACGCAGATCAGCGCGGGCCATCGGACCGACATTAATCGCGCTGTTCAGGGGATCACCGACTTTCAGCTGCTCAACCGCGGCAACGAATTTGCGCGTGAATTGCTCGGCGATGGGTTCCTCCAGAATAAAGCGCTTGGCCGCCAGGCATACCTGACCTGCATTCTGGAAACGCGCTTCGACGGCGGCTTTCACCGCCAGGTCGATATTGGCATCGGCCAGCACGATGAAGGCGTCGGACCCGCCCAACTCCAGCAGGCTCTTCTTGAGTGCCTTGCCCGCCGTAGCTGCCACCGCCGAACCTGCACGCATGCTGCCCGTCAATGTCACCGCGGCGATGCGCGGGTCTTCGATGGTGCGGGCCACGGTTTCATTGTCGGCAATCAGGTTGGTGAACAGGCCTTTCGGAAAACCGGCTGCCTCGTAGGCGTCTTGAAGTGCGTAAGCCGAGCCCATGACGTTAGGGGCGTGCTTGAGCATGAATCCGTTGCCTGACAGCATGATCGGCCCGGACGCGCGGATGACCTGCCACAGCGGGAAGTTCCAGGGCATCACGGCCAGCACGGTTCCGATAGGCAAGAAGGACACGTGGACGTCATCGTCGCCGTCTACCTTGACCGGCTCATCGGCGAGTCGGCAATCCATTCCAGGGTGGCCGCGCACTTTTCCACTTCACCTCGCGCCGCCGCCAGGGTCTTGCCCATTTCAGCGGTGATCAGCGCCGCGAAGGAGTCCGACCGCTCACGCAGCGTGGCTGCCAGGCGGCGGTAAGCAGAGACTCGCTCGCGCATCGGCGTGGCGCGCCACAGACGGAAGGCCGCGGCATTCACATCCAGCAACTGCTCGACTTCGCTTTGGGTCTGGAAGGGGTACGTGGCGATCAGCTCGCCGGTGGCCGGGTTGCGTGACGTGGCGACGTTTAGGGCAGAGATCGGGCTCAGGTCAGACATCGTTATTCCCTCGTTGGCGGTCGGAGCAGCACGTGTGCGCTGCGATGACCGCTACTTTAGGTACGTCCGAAAAGGCCAGGAAGGCGTGTTGTTATCCTATGACCGTGAGTCATAGGCAGTGTGACGGGGAATGTAGGTGACCAGCGACAGGTCCGGCCTTCCTTCCGGCGTCAACGCGACGTAGGTGAAATCGATATGACCGCTGATGGGGTGCAGCAGTCGTTTGCGCCCTTCTTCGAAACCTTTGACCTCGGTGTCCTGCCACCAGTCTCTGAATTCGGGGCTCAGGCCCGAAAGCTCTTCGATCAGGCTGTCGAACGGCGCCTTGTCCTGCGCCAGCGCGCGTGAAGCCCGAAACGCACTGATCATGCCCCGCGCCATCTGCTCCCAATCCAGAATGATGGTTCGGTACGGGATATACAGAAACAACAAACGAAGCGTGTTGCGCTCATGGGGCTGCAACGAACCGTAGTCCACGAACAGCTCGGCGATGGCGTCGTTCCACGCAAGAATGTCCAGCCGGGCGTTGCGCACATACGCCGGAATGGGATTGATCGCGCGCACCAGCATTTCCAGGCCCGCAGTCACCCCACCCCCGGTCGCAGCGACAGGCACCTCAAGCGCGGAAAGCGCATACAGATGCGCGGACTCCACACGGTCAAGTTTGAGGACTTTGGCGATTCGTTGCAGCGCGTCGGGCGAGGGCTGGATGTCACGCCCCTGCTCAAGCCAGGTGTACCAACTGACGCTGACGCCGGCGAGCGCAGCCACTTCTTCGCGACGCAATCCCGGCGTGCGCCGCGGCCCTTCCGGCAGGCCAAAATCCTTGGGGTCGAGCCGCGCGCGTCGGCTGGAGAGGAAATTGCCGAACTCGCGCCGCTGCTCTATAGACGGTCTTTTTGCCATAACTCACTCGTGGTCCACGTTCATCGGTAGCCGACAAACAGGCATCGTGGGTCAAGGCCTGGCGTGGGTCAAGCCGGTCAAGGTATCGGCGATCGCTTTAGTACGCCGCGCGGTGCCTTCAGTGGCCTGGTTCGAGTTTTCAAGGGTGCCGAGCATTTCGCGCAGCGCGCTCACGCCGGTGGACTGGTCTTCGATCTGCTGCGCCACTCGCTGGATCTCGCTGGACAGCAGGTCAATATCGACACCGATTTCCGCCGCGTTCTTGCGGGTGATTTCCGCCAGCTTGCGGACTTCATCGGCGACGACTGCAAATCCTCTGCCGAGGTCCCCTGCCCGTGCGGCCTCAATCGCCGCGTTGAGCGCCAGCAGATTGGTCTGGCCAGCGATCTGCTGGATCACCTGCACGATGGACTGGATGCGCAAACTCGACCCTGCCAACGCACGCGCGCCGACCACCGCTTCGTCCGCCTGACTGGCCAGCGCCTCAACGGTACTGCCGGCGTTTGCCGACACCGTGTTCTGCTGATCAATCGTGCCCGCCAGATCATCCATCGACAGGTGCAGCTCGCCGGAATAGTGCTTGATCTGCGTGGACATCTCTTCCTGCTGCTGCCCGGCCTGGGCAAGGACCCGACCTAGCGCTGCAAGGCCTTCGAAGACAGGAAGGACTTTGGTATCCAGCCCGCGGGTGTCCAGCGCATTGTTAAAATCGTTGAGCTTGAACGCCTCGATCTGCTTCACGATGACGTGATTCAAGCCCACCATCTTTTTGAGCTGGCGGCGCAGGAAAAACGCTTTGAATTCCCCGTAGTGGGCAATAAAGCGATCGACGTACTCATCGCTGAACGAAGCGCCTTTCGCCACGCGGAAGAAAAAGATCGCGGTGAGGGTCTGGTTGAGGTTCAAGCCGAGAATCTCGCCGAAAGTCGAGAAGCCCACCAGGGGCACGTCACCGAACAATCCGGTCATGCTGCCCAGATCCTTGCCGTTGTTGGCCCGGCGCAAGATGCAGTCGTTGAGAATCGCCGCGACGGGCTGCCCGCCCTTACCGCGCAGGAACTGCTCGTAATCTACGCGGGTGGCTTCGCGCAGCGGCGTGCGCTTGACCATCACCAGCTCCTCGCCGGGTGCCACGTCACAGAACAGCTGGATGATTTGCTGTGCGTAATCGATGCGCGCAATGGAGCGGACGAACAATTCGCTGCCCACTCGAATCGCAAACGAATAATCCGCCAGGTTTTTTTCCAGCGCCTGGGCGTCGCAATCGAACGCGTTACACAGGGCCTGCACCATGCTCATGATGTTGCCCTGGCTGTCGATCACCTGATCGATGGTCCGGTCTTCGACAGACGCCGTAAGCACGCTGAATGTAAGCCCGGCGGGCTTGAAGTTCTGACTTTTGAACACGCCGAAACGTATGTCGGCGGCGGTCTTGATAAAGACGATTTGCGCATGGTTCTGATAGCTGCGCTTGCCGTCGTGGATCAGCGTCTGCTTGAAATCCGACTTGCCGCCTGCCGAGCCCCCTACAAAGAGACAGGGAAAACGCCCCGACTCGTAGAGGGCTTCCATGAAAAACGATTCGGAGGCGGACAGCCCGTCAAACACCACATAGGCCAAGGTGTCGCGGTGGTCAATGGTGGTGCTGACCTGTACACGCTTGATGTTGCTGACCAGTTTTTCAATGCGCTCACGCATTTCCATGCGCTTGCCGCCGCTGCGGATGTCTTCGCATTCCAGCGGCACCATCACCACTTCGGCTGACGCAATCACGCTTTGCTCGAACAGCTGCAGCACGATGCGGTCCCAGCGGTCGCCGGTCGCGCAGTACAAACCGCTGGCACTGTTGCACAGCTCGCCTGATGTGGTGCACAGGCTGAGCGCACTGTCTGGAAACCGCTGCTTGATGCGCGCAGCGATCTGGTCGATGTCCAAATGCGGAGAAACGAACCCCGTCACCAGAACAGGAACCGAACGCACGCCCGCCAGGGCACGCTCCAGTTCGCCTGCGGTGCAGTTGATACTGATCGCGTCCTGGCGGTTGGCGCGGGAACGATCGAAGAGGCTGAATGGGTTCATCACTTGGCTCACTAGAAAGGGTCGCAGGGCGCATGCGTACATACGCGAAGCTTTTTCCTGTATCGGCGGTGGGCGATTCGACTGAAGCGTAGGAGATGGGCGGTGATTGTTGGATGGCTAAGACATGCTGAACGTCGTGCCCTTTGAAAGTCAGTGGCTGCATCGCTGCTTGCAAGACCCACAGGCGGAACCCGCATCGCCTCCAAAAGATGGACGAAGGAACCAAAGCCGATGAGATGCCACACAGAAGGATAAAATCCATCGCGGGTGACGTATGTCGATGAAGGTGACGGGTCCTGTCGATCAGGGCTTTGGCTTGGACAACAGTGCTTTGGGCTCGCCACAAGGGCGTATCGCTGATCAGCGGCAGGGGGGAGGAGGAATCGATTTCGGTGTACCGCCCGGTGCCGGGTCGCAGTCGGTGAACTTTGGCGGGCAATCGCCACCCAGCAGTGACAGCCGGGTGAGCCCCGGTGGGCGCGCGACTAATCCCACCGACCAAGATCTTGCGGCACTGGTGCGTAATCTGGTTGAGCAGATAATGCAGGCGCTGACACAATTCATGCAGCAAAACCGCAACGATGCGAGCGGATCGTCCCAGGGTAGCGGCAGTTCGCCTCAAGGCACGTCCGGGCAAGTCTCTCAGCCTTCTCAGCCGACGGCTTCTAACGCGGCGTCCCCGCCAGGTGCAGTTCCGAATGTAGCGCAGCCATCAACAGCTGTACCTCAAGCCGCCTCCCCTTCCCTGGCTACACCCGAGTCCGCAGCCGCGCCTGAATCCGTTGACAAGACCAGTGCCGTGGGCGACGCGCGTACCTCAGGTAGCGGGCCTTACTCGCTGAATATCACCAACTCTCAAGACCATGCGATCAAGATTGGCCAGTTTGATAAAAATGAAAAGCTGGTCGGTGAGTTGTCATTGGAGCCCGGTCAAAAAGGAACGATGAAGTACGAGGCAGACACGACGGGCCTCCTCAAACAGGCCGACGCGGACGGCAACTACAAACCTGATGCGAGCCGACTTGAGTTTTATAACGGCTTCATCAACACCAGCGACATTGATGGCCGCAACGCTGCGATTCACGCCACCGACGGCAAAGGTTTTGAAATTGGTGACAAGCGAAGTATCGCGGACAAAGCCCCTGACAGCATCACTTCACTGGACTCCGCCGGAAACAAGACCATCTCCGGATGGTATGACGGCTCCACGGAGAAGATGAAACAAGGGGGCGAGTTCCTGACCAATGAGCTGGGCACTGGCATGACCTACCAGCATCCTAATGACGACAACCTGGGCCAAAGCAATAACCCTATGCGGCATACCGATTCGATGTCTTTGGACGTGGTGTTCGGGAAGGCGTGAGAGGCTTTACCAAGGCTCGCACCGGAAGCGCCGCCTGTCTTTAGGGAGGGGAACGCTGAATAGAGGACTAGGACCGACTGCGCGATGCCGAGCCAAATCGCAGGAAAAAAAAATCTGGAAATCCGCATTCTCATGGGCCTTCCAGATTTTCGAAATGGTGGGTCGTGTGGGATTCGAACCTACGACCAATTGGTTAAAAGCCAACTGCTCTACCAACTGAGCTAACGACCCGCTTCGTTGTGGCGC